>JAGLLA010000027.1 GCA_023140775.1 Candidatus Parcubacteria bacterium | reverse complement strand
AAAAAAGGAAAGAAAAAAATGAAATCTTTTGGAAAGGTTGATATCCCACAAGAGGCATTTTTAGGCATTTTAAAAAATAGATAAAACAAAGATATATCGATCAAGAAAAATTATGGAAAAAGCGATATACAATATCGTTTTTTTTGAAGATTACTGAAATTCTGAGCTATATAAATATATTTGCAAAATTTTAAAAAAGAATATAGAATACAATTACTAAACAGCTAAGAGATTCAAATGAGTAAGAAAAGCATATTTAAGAAAAAAAAGAAATCTGAAAGAAAGGACGTTGCTCTAATTAAAAGAAAAGAGAAGACTGAAAAATTAACAGAGGAATATCAAATGAAATCTGATTTTATAACTCTAGGAATAATTATTTCGATCTTTCTGCTGATTCTTGTTGGGATTTATTATTACAACCAGCAAAACAATATCTTGATAACTTTATATCAAACTTTAGTTGATTTGTTTAATTAATATCTCATTTTATTTTTTTTCAAATTATAAATCAAAAAAAATGCCAAGTGCTATGAAAAAATTAGGAGACCTTGGCGAGGTAATTGCTGGAAATTTCCTCAAAAAAAATAAACATAAGATCGTCGAAGTCAATTATCAAAAAAGAATTGGTGAGATAGATATTATTTCAAAGAAAAAAAATGTTATCCATTTTGTGGAAGTTAAGACCAGAACATTACAAAGTACTCACAAATACGGACCACCCGAAGAAGCAATCACTTTTCACAAACAAAGAAAAATCATCAAAACAGCTCAATATTATTTACTGGAAAATAAATATACTGACGACATTCAGTGGCAAATCGACGTAATTGCCATAACTATCAACGAAGAACAAAACAAGGCAAAAATCAATTATATAGAAAATGCCATTAACCATAAAGACTTTTGAGACTTTGCGCTATAATAGCATCATGATCATCCGAACTAAGATCATATAAATATACATTTGTATATTTATATTTTTGCCAAACTCTGTACCCTGCCCTCGGGGGTTGGCTGTCCAAATTACCATACAGTCGCTTTATATAAAATAAATAATCAGCTAACAAAACATTATGGAAATAAAAAAAGAAGAAGCAAAAGATCACGAGAAAATAATGAGTAGCGAGCATATCGATCAAGTACACGAAAGGAACAACTCAAAAGAGGTCAAGAAAAAATGTTGTAACAAAAAAGATTTTAATCTTGGCTTTTCTTTTGGACTACTTGCAACAAGCATTGTAGTAGCCCTATTAGTATTACCAAGCATCAATAAAGAAAAACGATTAGATTCAGAAAGAATAACTAACAAAGTTGAAAGTTTTATTAATAACAATCTACTTAACGGTGGTAATCCCGTGACGGTCAAAGAAAAAGCGACAGAAGAACATGGCTTATATAAAGTTGTGATAGATGTCGGCGATGGAAAAGATCTAAACTCTTACATTACAAAGGACGAAAAAATTCTACTTTTTCAAGGAATTGATATCGAAAAAACTGAAAAGGAAAAAGCAGAAGGCGCAAATGAAACTCCAACATCCGAAACAAAAGACCTTCCAAAGAACGAAAAGCCAAAGGTTGAACTTTTTGTGATGAGTCATTGTCCCTTTGGAACACAAATTGAAAAGGGAATCCTGCCTGTTGTCAAAACTCTCGGGGACAAAATTGACTTTGAGATCAAATTTGTTGATTATGCAATGCATGCCGAAGAAGAGATTAATGAACAGCTACAACAACACTGCATTAAATCACAAGAAAAAGAAAAGTTTGTCCCCTATCTGGAATGTTTTCTCGAAAAAGGAGATTCAGTTGGCTGTCTGGCAAGAGCCAAAATTGATGCTTCAAAATTAGACTCTTGCATTATAGCAACAGACAAAGAATACAAAATAATGGAAAATTTCAAGGACAAATCAACTTACAAAGGACAATATCCCACGTTTAACATTTACAGAGAAGACAACCTAAAATATGGCGTTGGTGGATCCCCAACTTTAATCATCAACGGAGTTACGGCAAACTCCAGCCGCGATTCGAAAAGCTTGCTTTCTGTAATTTGCTCAACTTTTGAAAATGCTCCCGAAGAATGTAACACTGAACTATCTTCCGATCAACCAGCTCCTGGATTTGGTTCTGCCACCACAACTGGAGGAAGTGAAGCATCTTGCGGATAATAATTTCCAAAAATCATATAGACTACGTGGGGATGAGCTTGAAACTCATCCCCATTTTAATTATTTTTTTAAAATATATAGTTAAGAGATCTTTTGACTTTTATACTCTAAAAAGCTAAACTTAATTAAAGAAAATTTATTTTATAACCATAAATATATGATAAATCCAAATAAATTTACCACAAAATCACAAGAAGCGATTGCTGCTGCTCAGTCAATCGCATCTGATTATAGCCAGCAACAAATCGATACTCTCCATCTCCTTCTAGCTCTCATTAAACAAGAAGGAGGAGTTGTCTTGTCGATCTTGAATAAACTCGATGTTCAAATCAATTTCATTGAAGCTGAAATTGACGAAGAAATAAAAAAAATAAAAAAAATTCAATCACCACCAGAGATGGCAGGACAAGTTTATCTAACAACCTATCTTGGCAAAGTATTGGAAAACTCACAAAAAGAAGCAGATAAATTGAAAGATGACTTTATAAGTACAGAGCATCTTCTGCTTTCCATGAGTGAGTCGAGTGGAGTCGTCAAAAATATTCTGGAAAAGTTTCTTGTAACATATGAAAATATTTTAAAGGTGCTAGTCGAAGTGAGAGGCTCGCAAAGAGTGTCCGATACTGAACCTGAAACTAAGTTTCAAGTTCTTGAAAAATACGCGCAAAATCTGACCAAACTCGCCACTGCAGAAAAACTCGATCCCGTCATTGGGAGAGACGAAGAGATCAGACGCATCATGCAAATTATATCCAGAAGAACAAAGAATAATCCAGTTCTGATTGGTGAAGCAGGAACGGGAAAAACAGCTATCATTGAGGGTCTTGCTCAAAGGATCGTGGCAGGTGATGTACCAGAATCATTGAAGAATAAAGAACTTATTTCTCTTGATTTAGGATCTCTGATCGCTGGAACAAAATTTCGAGGGGAATTTGAGGAAAGACTGAAAGCAATTCTCAAAGAGGTAGAACAATCATCAGGAAGAATTATACTTTTTATTGACGAACTGCATACTCTTGTTGGAGCTGGCGCTTCAGAAGGTTCAATGGATGCCTCAAATATGCTCAAACCGCTTCTTGCTAGAGGTAAGCTGCACACGATAGGAGCAACAACGCTCAAAGAATATCAAAAATATATCGAAAAGGATGCTGCACTCGAAAGAAGATTTCAGCCCGTTTATGTTTCAGAACCAAGCATTGAAGACACTATTTCGATCTTGAGAGGAATAAAAGAAAAATATGAAGTTCATCACGGCGTCAGGATCAAAGATTCTGCTCTGTTCAGCGCGGCGACACTCTCAGCAAGATATGTTTCGGACAGATTTCTGCCAGATAAAGCCGTTGATCTAATAGACGAAGCAGCGTCTTCTTTGCGTATGGAGATAGACAGCATGCCAGCGGAACTTGATAAAATGAAAAGAGAAACCAGAAGATTTGAAATTGAGATAAAGGCGCTTAAAAAAGAGAAAGACAAAGAATCAAAAGAAAGAAGAGAAGAACTTGAAAAAACAATTGCCGACTTAAAAGAAAAGAGCAAGGACCTTGAAATTCAATGGAAAAATGAGAAAGATATCATTTCAAATATCAGAAATTCAAAAAAAGAGATTGAAAAATTGGGACAGGAAGCAGAAATTGCCGAGCGAAATACACAACTTCAAAAAGTAGCTGAGATTAGATATGGAAAAATTCCAGAGTTGGAAAAAAAGATCAAAAACGAACAAAAAAGACTTGGGAAAATTCAGGGAGTTCGTCCCATACTAAAAGAAGAGGTTACCGAGGATGATATTGCTAAAGTAGTCTCCAGATGGACAGGGGTGCCAGAAGTCAAAATGCTGCAAGAAGAGTCTAAAAAATTAGCACATATGGAGGAAAAACTTTCCAAAAGAGTCGTCGGACAGGCAGAGGCGATAAAAGCTGTCTCCAACTCAGTCAGAAGAAGCAGAGCAGGAATCGCAGAAGAAGACAAGCCAATTGGATCTTTTATTTTTATGGGACCTTCAGGAGTTGGAAAGACTGAATTAGCAAAAGCATTGGCAGAGTTTATGTTTGACAGTGAAAATGCTATAATCAGAATAGATATGAGCGAATATATGGAAAAACATTCCGTTGCCAAGATGATTGGATCACCTCCAGGATATGTCGGTTATGAAGAGGGAGGACAACTCACAGAAGCAGTTCGCCGAAAACCTTATTCTGTCATCCTTTTTGATGAGATTGAAAAAGCGCATCCTGATGTTTTTAACATATTTCTGCAAATTCTAGATAATGGCAGACTCACGGATTCAAAGGGTCGGATTGTCAATTTCAAAAATACAATTGTCATAATGACTTCTAATATTGGCAATGAAGTAATTCAAGAATATTCATCACTTGGATTCGTAAATCGCAACAGCAAAAAAACAATCAAGGAAAAGGAGTTTGAAGATAAAATCAAAAACGAATTAAAAAATCATTTTAAACCAGAATTCATAAATCGTATTGATGATATAATAATTTTCCATTCACTCTCAGAAAATGAAATTCTTCAAATTGTAGATCTACAATTACAAATAGTTGCCACTAGATTAAAAAAGAAGAACATCGAAATACAAATCACAGACAAAGCAAAAAAGCTCCTAGTAACACACGGCTATGAAACGAATTACGGAGCAAGACCACTAAAGAGAGCAATTCAACATGAGATTCTGGATGAGCTCGCTTTATGGATGATTGAAGGAAAACTCAACGATGAAGATATCATCAAAATTGATGCGGAGAAAGATAACATTGTTTTTAAAAAACAAAAAACATGATAAAAAATCTTATTATTTTGAAAATAGGAGGCTCGGTCGTTACTGACAAAAAAAATGATAACGAAAAGATTAACAGAAAGAACCTCAAAAGAATTTCTCAAGAAATAGCGCGGGCCAGAAATGAAAAAAACTTTGCCCTCGTTATTGTTCATGGTGTTGGACCGTTTGGACACAAATTGGCAAAGAAATTTAATCTTCATAAGGGATATTCTAATAATTCACAGATCGCAGCTCTTTCAGAAATTTATAGCAGTCTTCGAAAACTAAACACAGAAGTTGAAAGTTGCCTCAAAGAGCAAAAGATAAACACAGTGAGCTTCAAACAGTCCTCAGCGTGGTTGCTCGAAAACAAAAGACTTGTGCATGCCGACCTATCAATAATTAAAAGATATTTAGATTTTGACATCGTTCCGATTTTGCATGGAGATGTTTTAATGGACACAAAACTGGGGTTTAGTGTTCTATCTGGGGATCAAATTGTTACCTATTTAGCAAAAAAATTAAATGCACAAAAAGTAATAATTGGAACGGATGTTGATGGCGTCTTCAGCAATGATCCAAAACTAGAAAAAGACGTGAGGCTTATCAAAACCTTCAGTGTTAAAAATAAAAAAGATTTAAATCTCACGGGATCCACAGCCACAGATGTTACAGGGGGCATGAAAGGGAAGATTGGTGAGCTAATCGAACTTTCAAAATTGGGTATTGAATCTGAAATAATTAATATTGTAAAGCCAAATATCTTAAAAAGATCTCTTTGTGGACACCGAGGACTTGGAACAATTATAAAATCAAATTGATATAAATGAAATTATTTAAATATCTCAAAATCATTATTCCCTCACTCATATTTTTTGTTATGATGGAAATTTTTTTTGCAAATTCTAAAGCACCTGATTCCTTAATAGTTCTATTGCTAATATCAGTACTAAGTGCTTTTTGGGTAACAAGATATAAATTTCTTCCCATTATCTTAACGGTGATGTTTACTTTGGGAAGTGTATTGTTCTTATTGATACTAGGGGATATATCCATATTTTCTCTGCTCGGACTCGAACAATTGGCCCTGCAACAGGAAAATGCATTTCAACATTTCTATATTGCAACCTCTTCAGTCCTATTTGCTCTTACATTGACTGGACTTGAAAGATTTTTTATGCAACAAGAACAGTGGATGGAGAAAAAAGAAGTCAAGATAAACATACTAGATTCAGGATTCAATCTGAATCAAACAATGATATTTATTTCAATTTTCCTTGTTTTGTCAGGATCTTATGGTATATATATTATACTCGATTTTCCATCTTGGTTCATCATGCTAATTTTATTTATCTTAATCTTCCTCTCCACGGCATATCTTACACAAATAAATTTTATCAAAAGCAAAGCAAGCGGAATTCATCTTGACTCAGCGAGAAACAAGACCTTTGGTTTATACTCTTTTCTGCTATCATTTATCATGGTAGAATTAGTGTGGGCATTGAGTTTTTGGCCTGCCAATCATTTAATAGTTGGAGCCATAATTCTATCTGCATACTACTGTCTCTGGAACATACTTAAAAGTTATCTCAAAAATGAATTTTCCAGGAAAATTGTGCTTCTAAATATATCATTTTTTATGCTATTTATTGGAATTATTATTTTAATTCAGGATTGGCAAATAAGATAATTTCATTTCCGATAACATAGTGCAGCTTTTCAAATCATATACAGCGACCATACATAAAATTATTTCTAACAAAAATAAATGAAAAACATAACAATCAAGTCCCTAAGAGACAAACAAATAGATCCTCTCGACTCAGCAGATAATTTTTTTAAAAAACCAAAGAATGAGATCAGAGAACTTGAAAAAAAGACACCAAGACCAAAAAAGATCAACACTATTTCAAAGACAATTCTTTTTACCCTTTTTGTTTTGATAGTAGGAGGAATAGGAGGAATAGTCGTGGATCGATTTGCTCTTCCTTATTTATTGTTTAAATATCCAAAACTGAATCAATATGAATTTCTTGAAATGGTAAACAAAGGTACAACGATCATTCAGGAAACAAAGGAAGTCAAGATATCTCGAGACGAAGCTATAACAGATGCAATTGAAAAAGTTTCTCCTTCGGTTGTCGAAATCATAGAATCATCAAGTGATGGAAGCTCTTCATTCTATAAAGGAGCAGGAATAATCTTGATGAGCGATGGTTATATAATCACTTCTATAGATAATATAACTCCTGCTGAAAATGATTCCGACAAAGAGCAGAGAAATATTATCAAAGTCAAACTGAAAGATGGAAACACTTATGAAACAAAATTAATTGATATCGATCTTGCAAATGGACTTGCCATAATTAAAATTGAGAAGAATGATCTTCCTGTTATCCCTCTTAGTAATTCTGCTGATCTCAAACTTGGAGAAACCGTCATCGTAATAGATAGTGCCGTAGTAATAGATATTGTTTCAAAATTTGTTAGCGATTACACAACTGTAATAAAGGATGAAAAGCCAATTTTGCAAAAAAGAATAAGGATTGTGAACTCCTTGAAAAATTCATTTGATGGAGCGCCCGTCATCAATACCAAAGGAGAGATCATTGGCATCAGTCAAAGTGGAAACCTTTTTATTCCGGCAAATGAGGTAAAAGATTTTATAGATATTGCAATGGAAAAGAAACTATAAAAATATTAATAATACCTTCAAATAAAAAATGCTTTTAAAAAGCATTTTTTATTTATCTTCCCAAATCAGACAAGCAGTTTGGAGAAAGATTTAATTGTCATGTTTTTCGTTTATTTGTTTGTCTAAAATCAAACGACATTATATAATGCAATAAATAAACACAATCACAATAAATGAGAACTAATCAAAAAATAACCATCCTTTCTCTCGGCGCTGAATCTTGTGGAAGATTCGCTGTTTTTTCAAACGGCGATATTTTTATGTCGAAGAATTTTGGTGATCTTTTAGATAATAATAATTTCACAAATTACAAAATTGCTGTTTTAAAACGAATTAAGACAAGTAAGCCTGATGTGATTTTGACAGATTTACATCCTCATTATGTTTCCACGATTTTTGGCGAAGTATTGTCAGTAAAATATAAGATCCCCCATCTCAAAGTTCAGCATCACCTTGCTCACATCTTTTCGGCAGTTGGCGAATTCGTTCAGAATAATAATAATTTAACGACCGAGATTAAGAAATTGTTACCAGATACTTTCTATGGTATTTCCTCTGACGGAACTGGATATGGCTTGGACGGAAACATCTGGGGCGGAGAAATATTCAAAGTGAAAAGTGAAAAGCAAAAAGATAAAAGCAAGAATTTAATCATCAATCGCATCGGATCACTTGAAGAACAAACAATGCTTGGTGGAGATCTTGCTGTCAAAGAGCCAGCTCGTATGCTCATCGCAATTTTAGATAAATTTCTTCCCAAAGAAAAGGTCAATGAAAACGTGAAGAAATTCTATTCCGAAAATCAATTTGAACTTTTCTACAATCAGCTTCAGCAAAATTTCAACTGTCAAAAAACTACGAGCACAGGTAGAATTCTAGATGCCGTTTCCATTCTGCTTGGTTTTTCCAAGAACGAGCGAAAATCAAAACACGAAGCCACGAAAATTCTGGAAAAACATTCCACAACCCCCTATCAGATCAATCCAAAAATTATATTCGATAAGAGTTGTGATAGATATATTTTGCCAACAACACCTCTTTTTGAGTACCTATTAAAAAATATTTCAAAAGATAAAAAAAGACTAGCGGCCACCGCCCAACTATATCTTGCTCAAGGATTTTTGAAAATTATCAAGCAAGATTTAAAACATAAAAGCGAGCAGATCTTCTTCGCAGGAGGAATGGCAAATAATCAAATTATATCCTCGTATCTGGAAAATAATAATGTTTATACATCAAAAAAAATCCCTCGTGGAGATGAAGGAATTGCGTTTGGACAGATTATTTATTATATTTTATCAAACCAGTGATTCTTCATTATTTTTCAACCACCCCTACCCCTCCTTTAAAAGGAGGGGATTTTAAATAATCATTTTCACAAATAAAGAAAGAGGATGAGGAAGAGCAATAATAAATGATTTTTCAATAAATCCCCTCCTCAGATGAGGAGGGGCTGGGGTGGTGATGATTAAATAATTATTTCTTTATTTTCCTAATCAGATCTTCTACAACTCCATTAATATTTTGCTTGACCTCTTCATTAGTATATCTCAAAACAGTAAATCCTAGACTTTCAATAAATTTTTGTCTATCTTTATCCTTAATAATATTACTATCAAAACCATGAACATCTCCATCAATTTCAATAATAAGACTCAACTCAGAACAATAAAAATCAACTATATATTTCCCAATCCCGTGTTGTCTTCGAAACTTATGCCCTAATTGACTAGATTTTAACTTTGACCAAAAAATTATTTCTGATTTGGTCATATTATTACGCAAATTTTTCCTTATTCTCTTTTGGCTTTTTATATTATGAATTTTGTTCATAATTATTTTCAATAATATTAAAGTGCATATTACTGTTTTCTGATACTTCACAACCACCCCTACCCCTCCTTGAAAAGGAGGGGATTTAAAAAACCTCGCTTTTTTATAAATTGACGTATTTATAAAAACCACAATGAATAACAATTGAAAAAGAATTTAGCTAATCACCTCGGCTAGTAAAATCAGAATAAATATCACCTCCCTGAATGAAAATAAGTGATGTTGGAGAATTTTACAGTAATCTGATCCTCAGATAAGAAAAGGTAGGAAATGGTGATGATTTTATAATGAAAAGTATTTAGATAATCACCTCCTCAGATGAGGAGGGGCTAGGGTGGTGTTGATTTTTATTGAATAATATTTAATTTATTATCTACTTGATTTTTAGCAAATCCTCGGAATCAATTTTCCTTGAGGCATTTCAATCGGCCGGAGTCCGCCAATTGCAGTTTTCAAAAATACACCTTTTCCTTTTTCAACTTCCCCAATAATTTTTGCCTCGGGATTAAATTTCTGAAGTTTCTTGACGACCTTGCCTGCGTCTTTTGCGCTCACACTGGCGATAAATCTTCCTTCTGACGGAAACGCAAAAAGATTAACTCCCAAAAGCTCACTGATTGCCACCACATCTTTTTTGAAAGGCAGAGTGTTTTCGTCAAGCACAATCTTCACTTTTGACTTTTCGGCAATTTCGTTCAAATTTTCTCCCAACCCACCTCGGGTTGGGTCTTTGCAAACGTGCAAAAATTTAGCCACACCTTGCACTTCTTTGATGAATGTCTGACAGTCACTTTTTAATTTTGTTTTATAATTGAATCTTTCAGCAAGAATCACAGCGCCATGTTCTCCTAGATTCCCTGAAGCAATAATTTTGTCTCCTGGCTTTGCCCCACTGTTGGAAATGATGTTCTTTGCCAAACCGACTCCCGAAGTTGTAATTTCGATTTTGTCTATTTTTCCTTTTTCAGTAACTTTCGTATCCCCTGTCACCACTGGAACTTTTGCATCGCGCGAAACCTTGTCAATTGATTTGATAATCTTTTCCAAATCTTTCGTTGGGAAACCCTCTTCGATCACAAAAGAAAGTGAAATTCCAATTGGCACCGCTCCCATTACGGAAACATCATTGATCGTGCCACACATTGCGATCTTGCCAATGTCACCTCCCTTAAAAAATAGGGGATCAACAATAAAAGCATCCGTTGTAAAAGCCAATTTTTGATTTCCTAAATCATAAATTGCGGCATCATCTCCGGTATTTTTCCATTTACCGGTGTATTTCATAATTTTTCTGAGATCCTTGAAAAATTCCCAAGAAGCTTTCCCACCAGAACCAAGTTCCAACGAGATTGATGTATTTTTGTTGAATGATTTTGATATTGACATATTGTTAGTTTTATGATAAAATTCAAAGTCAGAATTGTTCTTTATAAACTTTGTGCCTTTTGAAATAATCACAGCTCTTTAATTTATTTGAAGAAGTGTGGTTATATTGAAGTCACAAAGAAAGACTTAGGGAGGAAATTACATGGAAGAACAAAGTAAAGTAAATGTAACTGCTATCAAGGAAAGTTTAACTAAAGGCTTAGGAGTGCTTAGGCACGACAGCTTCATAAGTATTGTCGGTTCATGTATTGAAGATAACAAAGAGAGCTTCATCGTTATTATTCCACACTATCTTGACAATATTTGTGGTATAGATGACGATGAGGATTTTGAGTCTGTCATATTAAATTCCGAACCAAGGGAAATAACCTTTGTTGTAGAAAATGGTGAAATTACATACAACAACGGACATTTAAAGAGTGTCATTCCTTTCAATATCACTCAAGAGGAAGTACTGAATCTTTTCCGGAGCCTGAAATTTATTAACTATAAAGACAGCGGATTCGTGACGGCACTGATAGGCGAAGATGGTAACTTTCTTAAAAGCTCTGGTATTTTGATTAGCTCCAACTAAGAGAATTATACTATACGGAAAAATATTATTGTATAGTCGAGGTATTAACTTATAATTAGTTTTTATCTCTTTTTTTATCCCAAATATTTTAATCAAAATCTCAGCTTTATTGGCTTCAAGCTTGTCACATTCTCATCATCATTCACAATAATAATATAGCAATTTATCAATTAAACAATTTATAGATACTTCACCTCAATTCCACACGCGCCTTCAGCTGAAACCATACAAGCACCAATTGGATTTTCGGAGGTGCATTTTTTGTTGAAAAGCTGACAATCTTTTGGTTGCTTAAGTCCACGCATAATTGCACCACAAATACATCCATTACTGGTGTTCAAAATTTCGTATTTTTCATCAAGCGAATTTAAAACATCACGATACTTTACCTTGGCATCATATTTTGCATATTTTTCGCGAATATCTAAGCCTGAATTGGGGATAGTTCCTAAGCCTCTCCAAAAAGCATCACCCGCTTCAAAAACGTCATTTACTAGTTTTCTGGCAACTGGATTTCCTTTGGGTTTGACGCATCGAGTGTATTCATTCTCGACGACCTTTCTACCTTCTGCGATTTGTCTGAGAAGCATATAAATTCCAAACAGAACATCTTCTCCTGTAAAACCAGTAATCACTTGAGCAAGCTTGAATTTCCGATATGGCTCAACGCCAATCATTGCCGAAACATGTCCTGGGTCTAAAAATCCATCGATTTTCAAAGTTGGAGAGTCAACCAGAACTTGCATTGCTGGAAGAAAAAGTTTGTGTGAAGAATAAACAGTCAATCCTTTTTTGATCGCGTCTGCCGTCATGGGAGTGGTCGTCTCAAAACCCAATCCAAAGAAAACCAGATCTGGCTTTTCTTTTTGCAACTTCAAGGCATCTATCGTTGAATAGACAGCACTAACATCTGCCCCGAGTTCGCGCGCCTTATTGAGAGACAATTTTTGCTTTTCTGGATCAGCCTTCAAAACTAAATTTCCAGGTACCTTCAACACATCGCCATAACAAGCGATTGGTACGCCAGAAAGTGCCAGAGTCAAAACTGCGTCGACATCTTTTTGATCTGTCACACAAACTGGACATCCTGGGCCAGAGAGAAGTCTGATATTTTTCGGCAAGATTTTCTTGATGCCGTTTTTGGCGACCGCTTCGGTATGAGTTCCACAAAGTTCCATAATCACAACCTCGCGCTTAATCTCCTTGGCAAGTGTTTCAATTTTTTTTATTATATTTGAAGTCATATGTTTTTGATTAATTTTTATTCAATAATAAAATAAACCTAAAATTGTCATCCTGAGCTTGTCAAAGGATCCCGCTGTTAATATCATATAATATTATATTTCACTTTAATATTCATAATCTCGAGATTCTTCACTATCGTTCAGAATGACGGGTTGGAAAGATTCTGATAATTCGCTGTCATCCTAAGTGAAACGAAGGATCTCTTAACTAGCCTCACAATAATATATCATTGAATTCAGAATTAATTGTTTTAATTAATTTAATCTTTTTTGCCCTTGTCCACCCTTTGATTTTCTTTTCCGCTATTATTGCTTCAATTGCAGTATTAAATTCCTGACAATATATTAATTTTTCAATATTATATTTTGATGTAAAACCTTTTATTAATTTATTTTTATGCTCATACATTCTTCTGTTTATATTATTTGTGATGCCAGTATATAAAACTGTGTTTCTTTTATTAGTAGCTATATAAACATAATATTGTTTTTGATTCATAGTAATAATTTAGATAGTTTTCCATAAAAGAAAGTCCAGAGTGAATAGTCTCGAGATTCTTCACTACCGATCAGAATGACAGGCTTATGTCATCCTGAGTGAAACGAAGGATCCCGCTGTTAATATCATATAATATTATATTTCGATTTAATGTACATAGTTTCGAGATTCTTCACTATCGTTCAGAATGACAATCTCATTTCCCCTCCAACAAATCCGAAATTTCTTTGGCATCCTGGCTGGTCAGTTTTTCAATGGCAAAACCAGCATGCACGATCACATAATCTCCTTTGCCAACATCAACTAAGGAAATGTTGACCTCTCTCTCGATACCATCAAAATCAACCAACGCCATATTGATTTTTTTATCCACCGATTTAATTTTCCCTGGTATTGCTAAACACATAAAGTAAAGTTAATAAAGTAATAAAGTTTGTCATTCTGAATTTATTTCAGAATCTTTTATATCCTGAGTAAAATAATTATTTATGATATAATTATTTTCTCTAAAAACTATTCCTCATAATCCTTCTTATCATTTTTTGCTAGAATGATTACATTTTCAATTCCAACGAATCCTGTCATAATAAAGCCAGTCAACAAAGATATTGAAAAAATAATCGCTATCTCAATACCTAATAATTCAAAAACAACAAGAGATAGAATAAAAACAACAGAACTTGTCATTAATAAATTTGTAACCAAGTTACTTGTTTTCATAATTTTAATTGAATTATATTATAACTATTTACCGACCACCCTCTCAAACCTCTCCTCCACCTTTTTCCAATTCACAACTTGCCAAAATGCCTCAACATATTTCGCACGGTCGTTTTTGTAATCGATATAGTAGGCGTGCTCCCAAACATCAAGCACCAACAAAATTTTGAAATTAGGATAGACATTGACATTATGTTTCTCAATCTGCATCAAAAGAGGTCGCTTCGTGCGTTTGCAATAGACAAGAGCTGCCCAGCCAGAACCCTCAGTGCTCAAAGCTGTTTGCGAGAATTCTTTTTGAAATCGCTCAAAACTGCCAAATTCATCGTTGATCTCCTGCAGGATTTTGCCACTCGGCTCCCCTGCTCCAGCATTCACCGGTGCAAGATTTTTCCAAAACATAATATGCAAAAGATAACCTCCCAGATGAAAAGCCTGATTTTTCAAGACCGCCTTCATATCTAAATCAATACCTTTATTCCTAGCTTGATCTAATGCTTCAAATGAAGCGTTAGCACCTGCCACATAACCGGCATGATGTTTCTGGTGGTGAATTCGAAGCTGCTGTTCAGAAACAAATGGCACAAGCACATCATAATTATATCTCAGATCAGGCAAAGAATAAAATTTTTCATTATTATTTTTCATATTTTTTAATCCTTTCTATTTTAAGATTATTTTTATCTAATTTTATTTTACACCAAATAATATTTTATGAAAAGCTAGTACTTAAAACAAATCTGATAAGTCTTCTCCGTCCAGGCTTTGCCAAATTGTGTTGATCATAAATCTTACTGTTTCGGCAATCAGAGTGTTTTGAATGACAACTGAACCATATCTTCCCTCTTCTCTGAGAGAACTGAGGGCAACTTTATCTTCACATACATCAATCATGGCAGGTAGTTTCATATTCTTTGGAAAATATCGGATTTCTCTAATTGCTGAATTAAATAAATGAATGTCCCGACTTATATCACTGTGATCCGTAATTACATAAAGTTTATTTTTCAGAGGCAATCTTGCTTTATTAATTTTCAAAACCGTTGCTTCAATCTTTTGAAGCATTTTTTTATCCAAAAAACTCAAATAATGACTTGAATACAGAGAAAAAAACGGCGCCTCCATTTTGGCAAACATCAACATTACTTCCTCGATGCCTTCCCAACCTTCATAAATCGTCACGTCTGTCGCAAATTCGGTCTTTTTGGACATCGCTTCAAGATTACTGATAATTTTCATGATACCCTCCTCCTTAGCAAAAATATCTTCCTTTTCCTGTTGCACAAATGTCAAAAAACGGCTTGGACTAGCCATTTCATAAAATCTCTTTTTTCCTTTGATTGTTTGATTTACTAATTTTAGTCTTTTTAGTCTTTCTAGAACATCATAAACGGTTGTTCTTTTCACCTCCGCAATTTGCGCAAGATTTTGCACGCTCAGAGGTCCAGATTTCAAGCCGGCTAGATATATTTCGATTTCTTTGTCCGTCAAACCAAGTGCTTTTAGCTCCTTTTTCATTATATTTTGATAATTTGTTTATTTTATAATTTCATAATAGCACAATCATGCTTTTTGTCTATACTGCCCGACAACATTTCCTGCGTTAATATTGGCATATATCAAACGTTTCTTCAAGTCCTATATAATATATTAATTATTTTATATTGACAATTGACCAATTTATGTACAAATGATAACCTTTATTATTAAACTACAATATTAAATTTGTGGTTTATAAGTCCTTTGTCAATTGAATAACACCAACAAAACAATATAATATAAACAAGGAAAATGAAATGAAATTTGAAATAAATCAAGAAGCAAGAATTATAGCAGTATTATTTGAAGAAGCAAACAATAAGATCGAGGAGGTATAGGCAAGATGAGAGAAACTAACTGTCAATTTACAGCCAGTCGAGAATATTTTTTGACATGATGCGGAGAGACTCAGTTTTAATTCATCAAAGAATAATGGAACATATCGGTAAGTTACAAACAAAATTTTCTCATGAAATGAATTATCAATTAAATTTTTTTGAGAAAATATATGAACTACCAAGAAAAAGAAATGACAAAAATATAATGAGATCTACCCTAACTAGATTAATAAACAATCTTTGTGGTGGAACCGAAACTGACTCAATTGAGGCTTTAACAGTTTCCGAATTAAATAATATTAATTACTACCTTGATAACTGGATCTTTGATAACAAAAATAATGTTTGGGGAAACAAGGAAACGAGAAATAGAGTAAGTTCAATCACAGCTTGTTCTGCTATTTTTAGAGAGCTGACCGAAAAATCAATTCTAAATATTTCTACATCAGCTGAAAATAAAATCAGAATACTGGAATGCTTAACCGAATGTATGATAAAATCAACCGAAGGACAAGCATTAGACCTTGAATTAACCATAGACGAAATAGATAATTTTAATTCTGATGAAGAATATTTGAGAATATATACTAAGAAGGCAAAAATGCAAAGTGGCTATCTCTATGGATTATCAGCTAAAATTGGAGCAATATTAGCAAATGCATCAGAAGTAATGATTGAAAGATCAGAGAAAATTGGACAAGCAATTGGTATAGGAATACATATTATCAACGATCTAGGTGATTTTGCATTTTTCAAAAATCAATCAAACGGATTTAAAGCCTATTAGGATCAGCTCGCTGACTTAAAAAATAGAAGACTAACCTTTCCGATTTATTATGTCCCTAAATGTGGTAATATCGATGAGCAAAGAGCATTATTAAATGTCGCAAATGAAAGAAAATCGACAACAGAAGCCTTAAAAATTGCCAGTGAAGCAATTCTGACCTCAGGGGCGTTTCAATTTGGTAAAAAAATATTACGCAAACACTACAAGGACTCCAAGACTCTAATTCACGTGACTTTTTCAAAAAGCCACGAGAGGGACATTCTCTCATCAATACCAGGTGTGATAATATCAAATAAATATCTATCAAACCTGAAAGGACAAATACTACAAAACTTCGAGATATATGAATGATAAAATTATGCCTAAATGCTGTAATAATTGAGGAAATATTTAAAAGAAAACACAAGGAAGTGATAATTTGGAACTACCAACAGACTTGAACAGTATCAAGAAGGAAAGAAGTGAAATAATTAACAAGAGAGCAAAAGAAGTAATATAGAATATGCCGAAAATCACAGACTGTGATCTTGTCGCTTTGGCAGGCGGAAAACAAGTCGAAAAAGTCGCAAAAATACGTTATGATTGCTGCCATAAAGACATAGTAGCCGAACGCATCAAGCAAATTATTGAAAAAAATCATGCTCTAATTGTTTCTGATATTAGAAAGATAAAATATTCTAATAATAATGACTACGGTAAATACATTTTTTTTCTAAAACCAGCACTTGAAACACCTGCAGAAGAAATGGAGGAATAATATGGGATTAATAATAGACACTATATATGTAATAGGGCTTATAATGACCGCAATCGGTGCGCACGCAAGTGAAAAGAGCATTGAAACTACTATATGTTTCTTATTTGGATTGAATTTAGTCACGATTACACTTATAATCGAACAGAGAAATTATAGAGACACAAAGAACAATAATATTGTTTACGATATTTCTAAAAAGAAGGATGTTGTGGGTGTGAGCAATAATATATCAGAGCATTCTCCTCCTACAAAGGAAAAAGTTAGATTAATAATATTTACAGTAATAGCTATTATAACAGGACTCGACGTATTTAATATTTTTCATTAAAAAAACATATACAATTCAGAACATCATTTTCCGAATTAAAGTCCAAAAAATTCAGAAAGATAGATATTATATATTAATACAAATGCAAATAGAGGAATAAGCTATGAATGAAATAAACCCTATAATAGAAATATCAAGAAGCCTTTATAATTACAAAAAAAGGAAAATACATTTATTCGTAAAAAAAGTAAACAGCCTGAATGAATTACAAAGAAAAGTAGTTCAAATCACAAAGGAAATTCTTGAAATAGAAAGTGAGCTATATCAAGAAAAAGATGATGATTTTGGCAACTCAATGTTTCGATTAAATATGACTACGCCTGATGGAAAAGAACATGAGGTTATTAATCCTACCTTATTAACAAGTGGTACGTTACTAGACAGAATCAAATTAAGGCCAAAGCATGACAAATTCGATCAGATAATACCAATTAGAAGACGCCTAGATACAGAAGATTTTAGAATCAAAGCCCAAGAAATACACCCAAGAAAAGACTCCAAAAACAGTAATGCAGATAGCGAAGGCTGGTTTTTACAAGGATTTAAACCTCAGCAAATTAAATTTGAAGTACCTGTCAGAATTGAAAATAAAAGAGAAAGAACGAATTATTCTGATGAAGAAATAAGGCTTTTACTAGCAAAAAAGCTTCATCTATATATTGGGAGGCGAGTAAGTTGGGAGGGTCACAAAGGCGGAAATGATGATGATGTTCCGTTGGGAATATTAAAGGAAATTAAAGAAGAAAAGGGAATTCCGATCGGTGTAGCTATTGGCTTTAAAACGGTATTTCTTACAACAACCCAAAAAATTAGTATCGTTGATGAAGAATATATGCACATTAAAAATATTTTTTATAATAAAGCATATAGCTCAAAAACCCAACAAAACAAATACAAAATAACAGAAATGCAACGGCAAAAAATGAGACGGCAAAAAATACGAGAATTATTTGGCAATAAAGTGGCATGGAAACTTTGCCCAAAGAGGAAAAAACGAATTCCGCATTATCTTTTGAAAAATGGTGCTTTTCAAAAATTGTACTAAAGACTCTAATAACACAATAAACGGATTATTACATCCGTTTTTTTCTTTTATTGCATGTTGAGCGATATTGTACACAAAATATCATTTTCCAGCCGTCTTTTTTAGTTTCCTTCCAAACTCTGCCAGACTATTCCATGAATAATTCGCAAAGTATCAGCGATGGTCTTATTTTTGATTACAATACAACTATAACCATCCCGAATTGAAGTCAGAGCCACAATATCATCTGTAATATCAACCATAGCTGGCAATTTCACATCTTCTGCCAGATATCTGAACTCCCGCAATTCCTCATCAACCAAGGGAAAAAATTTGGAACTCAAAGGAATTTGATCTGTAATAATGTAAAGCTTACTTTTTGCCATTCTTTTTATTTTATTAAACTCCGCTGTTGCTCTTTTAGCGCGTTCCAAATCTTCTTCTGGGAAATAATGACTAGTATAAAAGCCATAGGTCGGACTTTTTGTCTTGGCAAGCTCAAATAAGACTCTCATCGTCTCGTCATAACCTTCATAAATTTTTATATCTGAAGCAAATTCTGACTTACTAGTCATTAATTGAAGATCAGAGATAACTTTACTTATCATTCCTTCCTTTTTCTTAAGCATATTTCTGTCATCATCAACGAATTTGGTCAATTTTTCTAGAGAAGCCATTTCAAAAAACTTCTTCTTTCCACGAAAAGACTGATTAACTAGTCCACGTTTTTTCAGGCCATCAATAACAAAATACACAGACGAACGCTTGACTTTTGAAGCATCGGATAAAAATTGTGCCGTAGTCGGTCCTAGTTTAAGACCAGCCAAATAGACACCGATTTCCTTCTCGGTTAAACCTAATTCTCTTAGTTCTGCTTTCATAATTTTGACCTTATGGTTAGATAAACTTAATCACATTGTATTCTTTTATCATATTATGTCAATAGCTACTAGCAACATAATATATCAATATTATGCTTATACTACGCAATAATATGAACACTTAATTTATATTTAGCAATTGACATAGTAATCGTTGACAATAATCGTTTATGTCGATAAACTTATATATCAAGGATGAAAAGCAATGTGCCAACCTTGAAAAAAATAACTTGAAGGATCATTGACAATTTATGGAGGAATATATGATAAGTAATCAAGGTGAAATTGAAGAAGGGATACAAAAAGGAATAAATTACATATTGTCGCGAATTAAAAATGGCCTGTGCGTTGAATATCCTAAAAGAGGGCAAGGCGGTGGCGGAACGATTTGGCCCACAGCTTGTGTCGGATCTGCCTTGAGTAATTTTGGAATTATCAGAGATGATATGCTTCAGTCCATTTTATCTCAACAAAATCAAAGCGGAGGATGGGGATGGAATAATGTAGTTACTCCAGATGCAGACAGCACTTTACGAGTCCTAGAATTTCTGCAAAAAGTTGATTTCCAAGATAAAAATATCATAAAAAAGGGCGAAGAATTTGTAATGATGCATCAAAGAAAAGATGGAGGATTTTCTACTTATTTACCCAAAGCATGGTCATCAGAAGAGTATCCAAATCAAGATGGCTGGTCATCATCTCACCCAGATGTCACCGCTATTGCAATTGATGTTCTCTCGAAGAATAAATTATCTAACAAAGAAGCGCTTTCTAAAGCACAACAATATTTAGATAGATATATATTTGAGAATGGTCCAGTTTCATATTGGTGGAGAACTCCAATGTATATTATACATGCGGCAAATTGTGTACAAATTATTCCAGTCGTTGATGACACTATCTCAACTTCACTGGCACTACTTCAAGAAGCAAAACACGGAATTTTTGACGAAAAAAGAATTAATTTTTTGCTTTCTCTGCAAAACATTAATGGAAGCTTTCAACCTAGTAAACAATTAAAAATACCGCGACCGCATGAAATATTGGGAGATATAAATCAGGAGACAGTATCCATTGAGCCAGATGAGAACAGTATTCTCTCAACTTCAGCAGCAATTGTGTCTTTGCATAAACAAGCATTGCTTCCAGACAATAGATAATAACAAAAGAGATGATACCTTCAAAACAATAAACAAAACAAATTTCGGAGGCTGGCAAAATGAATGAAATGCTTATTAATGCTTTGTATATAGTTGAGTTAATATGGTGTGTTATAGGAGCAATATATGTACATAGACAATCAGCAGCTATAAAAAAAGAGCTTAGGGCAAAAATTCAGAGTCACCATTGTTTCACAGATAAAGAAATGTACAACTCAAAAAAGAACAGCTGAACATTTTTAACAAAATAAAACCATCCACGGCTCAGAAACATCGTTTTCTGGCCGTTTTTTTATATAGAGCTATACATTAAACTGAAAAAAATCACATACTTGACATATAACTCGATATACTTTGTAATATATTATTTAAATATTGTAAAATCAGATTGTCATTAATAATTTCTATATATAAAATAAAATGACGATGATTTTAATGAAATGTCGAGTCTTCAAATATATTTATAATTTCATTTTATAATCCTTTCACGTATTGTTTCACGTGAAACACTGTTAGAGAATTTCTTTGCCTAAAGCAGTATAAATCGGAATTCTGCCTTCTGATGCAGATCCTCTTATATTTGGCTAGCAATAAAGAAAAATTGAGAAGTTTACAAACAACTGAATATAGCTGTTATTACAAAAACTTCTTAATTATCCGTCAGATAACTTGACAATCTTCGATTAGAGATTTATTATATTGTTTCACGTGAAACATCAATGGTTATTACTCGTTTGGAAAACTTAGGGAGCTATATTTTTTTCCAATTGTTTCACATGAAACAATTGGATCATTTTTTTTGATTAAAGACAATAAATTGTATTTAAATAAATTTTATATTCTTAATTTGCAAGATTCTCCAGTGTTACTTACACTGTCATTACGGTCATTGCTGCTAATTGTCATCCTCAGTTTAGCTAAGGATCCGAAACAGATTGCAGTAAATTGTAATTTGGACTAAAATAGTCAAAAAAGGCTAATACGAACTCCCGTTGAGTCCATGCTAAATTAATTTCAGGGCTGAAATGACAAATATGTCCAATGCAATATTTGTTATTGTTAAAAAAGTATATACAATGCTCCGAAATCTCACAGATAATTTTATACAAAAAACATATCGCTTAATTGTTTCACGTGAAACAAAAAAATAAGCCTCATGGGAAGCTTCTTTTTGATGAATTTATTCAAAACAAACTACTAATCTTTCGAATTTACCGCTATTAATCCCAACACGAACCAAAAGATCAACATTCCTTGTTGCAGAGTCCAAAAATAGTGATCAAAAAGACCGATTAACAAAAATGAAAGAATTACAACTAACAGAAAGTAGCTCAGCCGAGGATTATTCATGTATTTTGTTTCATGTGAAACAAAATAATCCTCATTATTGAACTTTTTATCAACTGACAATGTTAAAGTTCTAATGCTTCTGGAAATTATTTTAAATATAAACAACAAGAAAAAAAGCAACCCCAGTATACCGATCTCTGAAGCAACCAAAAAGTAAATATTGTGAGCCGGCTGATACTGCCAAGGATTGAGCTCTTGCTCAATGTTATTTCTTTCCAAATAATCATCAATTTGAAATATAAATGTTCCTAAGCCTGATCCCAGAAGAACATTTTTCGAAATTGTTTCACGTGAAACATCATTAAAGAACTTTCGATCACTTAAAGCAGAATTATTTGGAACATTGCCCTTCTGATATATATCTTCATTTACTCTGCTGGAAATAAAGGATAGCTGAGAAACAAGCAAACACATGAATAAAGCTACTACCGTGAACATTTCTTTATAAAGTGCTATAAATTTAATTAATCTGTGAAGAAATGAATTTATTTTTATTGTTTCACGTGAAACATAAAAAATAGTAACTACGACAACGGAAACTGAAAAAGATAGCCAGGCACTTCGAGAGAATGTCAAGAAAAGAGCTGCCAATTGAATAAATATTAATAAGATCCACGACAAAGAATAAAACAGATGTTGACTTTTACTGCCTTTCATGCTGTAATATTTCCCTAAATAGAACTTACTTGACAACTTGTCTTGTTTACTTTCTAAATATAGATATATAGTTGCTAGCAAAGAGAAAATCAGAAAACCTGCCAGAATGTTTGGGTGAGGGAATGTCCCATAAGGTCTGATGACCTTCTGACCTTCCACAATGAATTTGGCAACACCAGAAATATACAGATTAAGAAAGGATTCTCCTGTCATCTTTTGGAAGATGGGGGAGCTAGAAAAGATTGAACCTTGCTGAACAAATTGTGAAATGGCAATTAATGCCTGAACAAAGCCAGAAACAGCAATCAGAAAAAGGGCATTGATCAGCACTTTTTCTTTTCCAAGATTATAATAAACATAAAGAAACAGCAAGGAAACTTCAAATAATTTTAAAAATTGATACAAGCTAATTGCAAAATAGTCTCGTTTAAAAACAAGACCAAAGACCAAAAGAGAGAAGAAAAGCACTAGATATGTCAAAATTCTATGATCTGTCAACCGACGCCTTGGCTTGTTATAACTCAATCTTTTCCTTGACATCAGCCAAGAAAGCAACGTTAAGATCAGAAAAAAATCGGAAAGATAGATGAAATATGTAGCATATTCACTGAACGAACCACCGTAAAAGGAGTAGTCACCCAAAAAAACTTTCCTTGTCTGAAAGGGGACTGACAGTAAAAATAAATAAAAGAAGATAGTGTGCAATCTCATTGCTAAAATTTAACCAAATTTATCGTCTATTTATAACTAGTCTAGCAAATATCAAATAAAAAACAAGATGTGGATCATGTACAAACCAGTTTTCGCGAGCCCTTGACAACATTCATGAAATATGTTAAGATACTTTGTTAAGGTAAGTATCCGCTATAACTTTTCTAAGCAGAAGTATATAGATTGATGTAAAGGAGAAGAGATCTGCCTGCCGACAGGCAAGGCTGAGGTTACGGCTAAAATCATGTAAACCCGTTAAACCAACAGCACAAGAGCTCATTTACATCAATCTCTATATTTAGAGAAGTGTGCGGAGGTTAATCTTGGTTAGCTTCCCGCACATTGAAAATTTTTCCAAGTTTATCTTTCAAGTTGTCATTCTGAATTTAGTTCAGAATCTGTCGTTTGTAACTTCGAGTTTTATGAGATTATCATATCGATACCAACAATACGAAAGATCCTGAAACAAGTTCAGGATGTCAAAATCAAAAAGGTAGATTTAGAAAAGCTTCTTATAAATTATCGGAAGCATAGGGACAAAAATGTTCTTTAAAAAAGGGAAGTGTCTCATAGACAGAGAACTGTTTACTACAAATAAATAGTTTTCTGTCTATAAAATAATAGGTGATAAAATGAAAACTGAAAATAGAAATACTACAGGCCAGTTTGAAAAAATATTCTTGCTATTAATCATACCATTATACTTGGCCAGGGATTATGGATGTCTCCTGATTCAGACAGTTTTAAATATTTGGTACTGTCTAAAATCAGGAGAGTTCAAATCATTATCCTTTATATTATTAATACCCTTTTTGGCGTTAGCTTTAATAGTAGAAGGGCTAGTCTCTTGTCCAATTATAAGCTTTAGAAGTTATATGAAGGAAAAGAATTATTAAACACACTTCCTTTTTCTTTTTTTCAAGTCTACCAACTCATTAGCAGATTTGAAAAAACTTCTGATAAAATATCGGAAGTTTAATAATAAATGATTCCACTTAAAACTGTGGAGTCATTAAGTGTTCTTTGAAAAAGGGGATAATATAGAATTCTGGAGTTGTAAATTTGACAATCAAGGGTTGTCAGATTCGCAACTCTAGAAAAGTAAAATGAGATGGAGTGCGAGGAAAATAACAATGAATACTAGAAAGATAATTTTGGGAATGTTATTAGTGATTTTAGCCGTACTCATGATTAGTCAGATTACTACAATTCCAGGCGAATTTGTAGTGTTTCGACTGAACGGAGTCGGAGCTGGTGCTGATAACATAACTTCCAGCGACATACACGGGATATCTTGGACTGCAACTGTAGATCGGTTCATAACCATGAAAGTCGACAAGGAAGGGGATATAGATAAATTTGATATTGAATTATTCGTTGATCAAAATAGCAATGACATTCAGGATAACGGAGAGAAGTTTATTTTTCAAGGACCTCTTAGTTCCGTTGGAGATGAATACTCTTTTGCTATCAATGACGGTGAAGGTGTTAGACTGAATTATAAATATCTCGTTGAGAAAAAACTTTTCGACCAGAAACCTGATAAAAACAGCGCCGAGCTCTTCATTGACTTTGGAGAGACGCTTATTTAATCCCTTTTTTATTTTTTTTTAAATTCATCTTTTTTGCGAAGGTGAGTTTGAAAAAGCCCAGCACGCTCTTAACTGAAGTGGTGGGCATAAACTTCCGATAAAATATCGGAAATGCGAGAACGAAGCAATGTTCTTTGAAAAAGGGGAAGGTATCAGAGTTGCGAGTTTGAAAATAATGGATGTCCATTATTTTTATACTTGTAGCTCTGATAGAAATAATATTATTAAAAAATGATTGAGGTGAAACTATCATAAGAAAGATAATGTATGCAATGGCATTGTTGCTAGTATTAACATCAACAGCAGCAGCAACAGTAGTGGTTTTGGGCGGTGTAGATCGGACAGAACAACACAGTTTTAGATTGCAAAAAATTGACTCAAGTCATGTGCAGTTAGACATCTATAATCTATGTAACGAAACGCTATTTGTTAGCGGGAGAGTTCAATTGAAAGATAATGAAGAAAAAATTATCGATGAAAATAGTATTAATTTTGAGATACCAAAACAAGGCAAGTCTATAACGATATTTGACCTTGAAATAGGTTTGGAGTCTGGAAGTATAGATGCTATTCTATGGTTTTCAACCGATTACGAAAGTCAGGATATTAGTAATTTTAGCCCAGGAAAAACGCAAAGCTTACGTCTGATAAACAGCGATGTCATACTTAAAAACCTGTTAGTTGAGAACAAGGAGTATATCATAAGTCAAATAAGTAAAGCTGCATTCTTTCTGATTTTAATATTTATTGCTCTTATTCTGCGTAAAAGAGAACGTAAAAAGTGAAAAGGAGGCGATATTGCGAAGAAATTTCATTAGTATTCTATCATTAAATATATATTTATTTTTGTATTCTATTTTCTCTTCAGCAGAAGGTTAATTATACAGCACGAAACAAACTTCCCTTTTTTTATTTTTTTTAAGCTTATAAAATCATTTTGTAAATTTGAAAAAACTTCTGATAAAATATCGGAAGTGAAAATGAAGCTCCCCGCCGCAAG
>JAGLLA010000026.1 GCA_023140775.1 Candidatus Parcubacteria bacterium | reverse complement strand
TCTGAGGAAAATAGAGATGAAATTCAGGATGTTCTAAAAAATACTGATATGGTTTTTATAACATGCGGTCTTGGAGGTGGAACCGGAACTGGAGCGGCGCCAATTATAGCAGAAGCAGCGAAGGAAGCTGGAGCTCTTACGGTTGCAGTGGTAACAAAGCCGTTCATGTTTGAAGGGATGCAAAGAAAAAGAATTGCGGAGGAAGGATTGGTGAATCTCACAAGGCATGTTGATACGATCATCACAATTCCGAATGATAAAATTCTTCAAGTGATTGATAAAAAAACATTATTATTGGATTCATTTAAATTTGCTGATGACATACTGAGACAGGGAATTCAAGGAATATCAGATTTAATTACAATTCCAGGGATTGTAAATGTTGATTTTGCTGATGTAAAGTCAATTATGCAAAATACTGGATCTTCATTGATGGGTATTGGTAATGCATCAGGAGAAAATAGAGCAATTGAAGCGGCAAAGCAAGCAATTAACAGTCCTTTACTGGAGCTGTCTATAGACGGTGCAAAGGGAGTTTTATTCAATGTAAGCGGAGGAGCTGATTTGACGATGATGGAGATAAATGAAGCGGCAAGTGTTATAACTGAACTTATTGACGACGATGCTAAGGTAATATTCGGGGCCATAAATGATGAAAATCTTAAGAAAGGAGAGATTAGGGTTACAGTGATTGCAACGGGTTTTGGAAATAATGAAAATAAAAGAATTGTTGTTGATAATATTGTTGACGACGCAATAAGATTTTCAAGCAATGAATATGATTTTGAAAAATTAAAGAATGAGACCAATCATTTGGATGAAAATACAGGTACAGATATAGATATAGATATAGATAAAGATACAGAGACAGATAAAGATGATAATAATAAGGATGAAAATAAGGATGAGAATGAAACTAGAAAAGATGATTGTATAAAAAAGTCAAATATAGATGGATTTTTAAATAAAAAAAATGAGAGTGAAAGTGATATGTTTTCTTCGAAAATCAGCCCAGTAAGTTCTGATGATGAATATGATGTACCCGCTTTTATCAGAAAAAAAATAAAAAAAGAGGAATAAAATAAAAAATTAATATATTAATTTTTTATTTTTAAAAAACAAAAAAATGTCTTTATATATACAGAAAAGTCACCTTGGTCGTTCGGGTTATTTTTAAAGGCATTTTTTTAATGGAAGAGTCCCTAATATCACTTTAAACAGATTAACAAAAAATTACAATGAACGCCAAAAAAATAAAAATAAATCAGATCAGGAAGAGAAATGGAAGAATAGAAAAATTTGAGAAGAAGAAACTTCTCTCGGCAATTTGTAAGGCTTTTAGTGCTACAGAAGAAGGTTCGAAGAGAAACGCTAGGGATCTTGCAAAAAAAGTTGAATGTGAAATGAATAAAAGATTTACAGTAAGAAATGGAGGAGGAAAGCTGGAGGTTGAAATTCCAACAGTCGAAGAGATACAGGATATTGTGGAAAGTTTTTTAATCAGAGAAAACTATATTGAAACCGCGAAGTCTTATATTATCTATCGAGAGCAACACAGACTAATGAGAGAGAGTCAAGATATATTGAAAAAATCTACCGATCTAGTTGATGACTATTTAAAAGAAATCGATTGGAGAGTGAAGGAGAATAGTAATATGGCATATTCTTTACAGGGGTTGAACAATCATATTTCGACGATTATCACTGCAAAATACTGGGTTGAAAAAATTTATCCACCAGAAATTCGAGAATGTCATGAGAGCGGTGATTTTCATATTCACGATCTTGGTCTTTTGGCTGTTTATTGCTGTGGTTGGGATTTAAAAGAATTGATAACTCATGGATTTGGAGGAGTAAGTGGAAAAATTGAGAGTAAGCCTCCAAAACATTTTAGATCTGCCTTAGGTCAAGTTGTAAATTTTTTTTACACACTGCAAGGCGAGGCTGCAGGCGCGGAAGCTTTTTCAAGTTTCGATACTCTTTTGGCGCCGTTTATCAAATATGATCAATTGACATACAGAGATATAAAACAAGCTATGCAAGAATTTGTATTCAATATGAATGTTCCCACAAGAGTTGGATTTCAGACTCCGTTCACAAACATTACAATGGACCTCGTGATTCCGTCAACACTTGCTAACGAGTATGTCATTATTGGAGGAGTTCCACAAAAAGAACAATATAAAGATTTTACGAATGAAATGAGCCTTTTAAACAAAGCTTTTGCAGAGATTATGCTTGAAGGAGATGCTAGTGGTAGGGTTTTTACTTTTCCAATTCCAACATATAATATCACCAAGGATTTTAATTGGGATGATCCAAATCTTGAACCGATTTGGGAGATGACTGCAAAGTACGGTATTCCTTATTTCGCAAACTATATTGGTAGCGATATGAAACCAGAAGATGCCAGGTCGATGTGTTGCAGATTGCGTCTTGATAATAGAGAACTATATAAACGAGGTGGCGGTCTATTCGGAGCTCATCCTCTCACGGGTTCGATCGGAGTGGTCACGATCAATTTGCCAAGAATTGGTTATCTAGCAAAGACAAAAAAAGAATATTTTTCACGACTCGGTAGAAATATGGATCTTGCCAAAGAAAGTCTTGAAATTAAAAGAAAAAATCTCGAAAGCTTTACGGAAAAAGGTTTGTATCCGTATTCAAAATATTTTCTATCGAATATAAAAATTAGAAGAGGAGAGTATTGGGGAAATCATTTTTCAACAATTGGAATAATCGGTATGAATGAGTCCTTGTTAAATTTTGTTGGAATAAGATCGAATATTGCTACAAAGAAAGGAAACAAATTCGCAGAAGAAGTTTTGGAATTTATGCGCGAAAAAATGATTAAATATCAAGAAGAAACTGGTGGACTATTCAATTTAGAGGCGACACCTGGCGAAGGGACATGTTATAGTTTAGCCAGGAAAGATACAAAAAAATATCCTGATATTATTACTGCGACAATTGAAGGATAAGCTATTTGAAAGATATCGTTATGATATTGCAAAAAAACATCATTTTTGATGTTTTTTTGTAATTAATATTTATAATTTGGATAGGGTATTATAATTTGAACTAATCTAATATATGTTATATACTTAAAATATAAATATAAAAGATGATCGTATGCTAATAGGTGGATTGCAAAAATTTACAATGCTTGATTATCCGGGAAAGATAGCCGCGACTGTTTTTACGGCTGGCTGTAATTTTCGTTGTCCATATTGCCATAATTCAGATATTGTCGATCCCAAATTAATTGATTATGAGAATGTGATTAAAGAGAGAGAAATTTTTGATTTTTTGAAATTGCGAAAAGGAAGCCTGGATGGAGTTTGTATTACAGGGGGAGAACCGACATTGCAAACTGGTTTGATGAAATTTATACGGAAGATAAAGAGCATGGGTTTTTTGATCAAGCTTGATACAAATGCTTCACATTCAAATGTTGTAGAAAATTTAATCAGAGAAGATCTGATTGATTATTGGGCAGTAGACATAAAAACAAAACCAGAAAAATATAAAATTATGACAAAAAAAGATGACGTTGTTAAAAATGTTGAACGAAGTATAAGTTTGATCAGTGAAAGCAGAAGCGATCTTGAGCTTCGAACTACGGTTGTTCCCGGATATGTTACATCTGATGATTTTGATAAAATAATTGAATGGATAAATAGTATAAATTCAGAAATATTTTCAAAATTATACCGATATTCAATTCAGAATTTTAAGCCAGAAAAAACACTCCACTTAGGATTGGGGGAGGTGGCACCATATCAAGAAGAATATCTGAGAGAAATTGAAAATAAAGTAAAAGAGTATTGTGACTATGTAATTGTTGTTGAATAATTTTGAAGATTAATAACTTGCTTTATAATATGAAAATTAAATGCAAAGTCATAACCAGATCATCAAGAAATGAAGTTGTGGGTTTGGACGGTTTGCATAAGTTGGATTTGAATTTCAAGAAGAAAAGCGATGATGATCTGCCATTATTGAAAATTTATCTGACTGCTGTTCCTATTAATGGAAAGGCAAACAAAGAACTTATTAAGTTATTATCCAAAGAATTGAAAATCAGCAAAAGTATGGTCGTGATCATAAAAGGCGAGAAAAAGAGTGAAAAAATAATTGAGATTTATGACTAAATCAAAATATTTTTTATTAAGTTGTATTTCCTTTGTTTTTGGAATTGCAATCGGATCTTTTGTTTCGGTTCAAATTTGGATTTTGTTTCTAGTTGTGGGATTTTCAATCTCACTTATTTTTTTGCTTAAAGGAGGAAATATTATTCTTGATAATGATAATTTGGCAATTAACAAAAATATCTTCTCTAGTGATAAATTGAAGATCGATGAAAATATCCCCCCCGATAAGGGGGGATGGGGGGTTGAGGAGAATAATTTATTATCACCTAGTAACAAAAAAATGAAAATATTTTTTTTACTACTCATATTTTTTTCATTAGGTTTAATTCGAATTGAGAGTAGTAAGTTCAATGCAATTCAAATTGTTTCAATTGAAAATTTTGATGAACAAAAAATAAAATTAGAAGGAATAATATTGCAATCTTCTCTTAGTGCAACTGGAAAGCAGAAAATTATCATTGAAGATATTAAAACGAGTGGTTTTCGAAATGACACTTTTGAATCTGGAAAAATAATAATATATCTTGAGAAATATCCAGAATATAACCTTGGAGATGAAATTAGTTTTGAAGGAAAATTAAACATTCCTGAAGATTTTGACGGATTTGAATATAAAAATTATTTACTTGCTAAGGGAATCTATTATATTGAATATTATCCAAAAGTTGAGTTAGTAAAAAAAGCTGAGGAGGATGTTTATATAAAAATTGCAAATTATAGAAAAAGCGCCGCAGAAGTTGTTAGAAAGATATATTCGCAACCTCAGGCAGGAATTATAAATGCGATGGTTTTAGGCGAAAAATCAGACTTAAGCGATGAAACACTAGAAAGCTTTAATCGAACTGGGACGAGACATATAATTGCGATTTCGGGGCTTCACATGACGATTATCGGCATTCTGATCATGTATCTTCTGCTTGCTATTGGCTTAAATCGTAATTATGCGTTTTATCTCGCAGTCATGGGAATTGGATTTTATGTAGCGCTAGTTGGATTTCCTGTTTCAGCTATGAGAGCGTCTGTAATGAGCGTTCTGATCTTGATCGCGGTAAAGTTTGGCAGACTTTCCAGCGCTGGAAACACAATTATTTTTGCAGGTCTTTTGATGCTCATCTTCGATCCAAATTTACTTCGGTATGATACGGGATTTCAGCTTTCATTTTCTGCGGTACTTGGTATAATTTATATATATCCCAAGTTTGATCATCGCTTGAAAAAATATTCTGACTTTTTAAAGATCAAAACCATGTTTTTGATCACGCTTTCCGCGCAAATTGCCACCTTGCCGATCGTGCTGAGCAGTTTTGAACAATATTCTGTTTTTTCAGTTTTGGCGAATGTTTTGGTTCTGCCTGCTGTGCCTGTGGTGATGGTTGGTGGAATCATCTCGATCATAGC
>JAGLLA010000025.1 GCA_023140775.1 Candidatus Parcubacteria bacterium | reverse complement strand
TTGCCTTAATTTTTTTGTTATTTTGTTCTTGGCAATATCGCAAATAGAAATAGATTTCTTCGTCTCCAAAAGAACCATATTCAGAAATCCATTTTTCATACTCCAAAAATGCTAGCTTGAGAATCTTGGGGTCTTTTAAATAGTCATCACGATCTTTCCACTTATTAATAAACTTATAGCTTTCCTTTTCAACAATTTTTCTCCGTTTTGCGATCTGCAAATCACCATCACTTTTGAAAAGTGCGTTTAGATTCCAAGTAGTTTTTTGAACTTTTAGTTTTGCCATCTTGTATTAGTTATGTTTTTGAATTAAAATATCTTGAAATTACGTTTTTATTTATTGTCAAAAATGAGAGAATCAAGAATTAACGCTCAAAGCAAACTAATTGAATGCTTTGTGATTTTAGGTTTGATTTATTAATGGTCAGAAGATTCTGAATCCCTCCCGAGGCGGACAGGCAAGTTTAGAATGACAATCACTGTCATCCTAAATTAAATTCAGGATCTTCATTTTCTTCGCCCTTAATTTATATTCAAATCAACAAACCTGGGATTTTCAGCGATAATCAAGTCCAACTTCCACTGACGTCGCCAATTTTTCAATTGTTTCTCTCCGCCAATCGCTGATTCGACATTAGCTGTTGATTCATAATAAACCAATTTAGAAAGATTATATTTTTCAGAAAAACCTTTGACAAGTTTGTTTTTATGTTCATAAATTCTTCTCTGTAGATCATTTGTGACGCCAATATATAAAACATTATCAGAGACATTCGTCATAATATAAACGAAATATGTTTTGTTTGTTTTCATAATATTTGATGTTATATTATGATTATCGCGATTACGATTTTGCAGAATGTTTTGTGATTTATGGGTTTGATATTCGTAATGGACAGAAGATTCTGAATCAAGTTCAGAATGACAAATGCACTGTCATCCTGAATTAAATTCAGGATCTTTATTGCTTTTCATCTAATTTATATTCAGATCAACAAACCGACGCTTTCAAATTATAACTATTTTTGATTTATTGCAGTCTCTATTATCTTTTGAACCTCATTGTAATCAATATTGTTATTTTTAACACTCATAAAACCAAAAAAGATTGTGGCAATTAATCCAAATATAGCCAACGGAACCGATCTCTTGGTAAGTTTAATATTTTTCGTATATATTTTATTACGAGCACATATCAATATTCGCAAATCATCAAGATCTTCATTAGCAATTTCTATATTACCATTTCTTATAGAATTATTTAAAGATCTTAGCAATCTACGCTCCTCATCTGGCATGTCTGCAAAAGGTTTCTCTAGATTCTCCTCGTCAATCATTTTCTTTATTGTGTTATATCTAAAAATTATTTCATCCTTAGGCAGAGTTTTTTCTTCTGGTCGCCTAATCAAATACCTTAAATAATCTTCAAGCAACGGAATAAACTTATAAGCAGAAACTATATTTCTTCTAAATGAATCAGCCAAAACTAAAATATCTGATTTATCATTTATTAATTTTAATGCAAATTTTTGATCTAATAGCTTGAAAAACTTTTCAGCATCTTTTGTAGAACTAAAAGATTCTTTTCTAAAAAAAAGCTCCGTTATAATCTGTGCTAAACCAACAAGGGATATTACTATAGCAATAATAAAAAAACATAATCTTCTGAGGAATTATTTATTAATTGTTGTATTACACTCATATATTTATTTTAATAGGTAATCAATCTACAATGAATTCAACTCGCAACCATTTTTTCTTACATGAAATTTTGATAATAATTTCTAAAAAGCTTTCTTTAGCCATTTTACTAATTCCTCAATCTTTACCCTCTCTTGCTTCATGGTGTCACGATCGCGCACGGTGACGGCTCCGTCTTCCAGAGATTCAAAATCTACTGTCACACAATAGGGAGTACCAATTTCATCCTGACGGCGATATCGCTTTCCAATGCTCTGCGATTCGTCATATTGACTATTGAATTCAGTTTTCACTAGATCAAAGACCTCTTTTGCCTTTCCGCTTAATTCCTCTTTCTTGGAAAGAGGAAGGATTGCAACTTTGATCGGAGCAATGTTTTTTGCAAATTTCATCACCACCCTGGTTTCAGTTTTGCCGTCACCTGTTGGCGCCTCTTCTTCAGTGTAAGCATCAACCATTGCTGCCAGGAAAGTTCGATCAACTCCAAAAGTTGGTTCCAGAACATGAGGAATATATTTTCGATTATTTTCAACATCAAAATACTCCATATTTTGACCACTCGCGTTTTGATGATTCATTAGATCAAAATCAGTTCGATATGCCAATCCATACAATTCCTTCGTTCCAAAAGGAAAGTTATATTCAAAATCAATTGTTTTTTTACTATAATGTGAAAGCTCGTCTTTGTCGTGCTCACGAATTGAATAATTCTCTTTTTTTATGCCAATATGATCCAGCCAATTTGCCATCTCATTTTGCCAATACTCAAACAATTTTTCCCAATCCTTTTCGTCAATAAAATATTCAAGTTCCATCTGTTCGAATTCAACAGTTCTGAAAATAAAATTTCCTGGAGTAATTTCATTTCGAAATGATTTTCCAATTTGAGCAATTCCAAATGGGATTTTTTTATTTGTAGAATTGAGAACATTTTTGAAATTAACGAACATCGCCTGAGCAGTTTCCGGTCGGAGATAAATTATATTCTTATCCTCTTCGGTCACACCTTGAAAAGTCTTGAACATCAAACCAAATTTGCGAGCTTCTGTAAAATCAATTTTTCCACAAACTGGACATTTGATCTTATTTTCCACAATTATTTTTGTCATATCTTTAGGAGTTAACCCTTCAGCCTTCATTTCCAAAGCATCTTCGATCAAGTGATCAGCTCGAATTCTTGCCTGACAAGCCCGACAATCAATCAAAGCGTCATTAAATCCAGCAACATGTCCAGAAGATTCCCATACTTTTGAATTCATCAAAATCGCAGCATCAATTCCCACGATATCTTCTCTGTTTTTCACAAAAAAATTCCACCAAGCCTGTTTAATATTATTTTTTAGTTCAACTCCCACTGGTCCATAATCCCAAGTATTTGCCAGTCCACCGTAGATCTCACTACCAGGAAAAACAAATCCTCTTCTTTTGGCAAGTGAGACAATTTTATCCATCATATTTTCAACTTCTTTTGTCATAAATATAAAAATTATTGTTAACAATGCCTTTATTCTAGCATAAATTATTACAATTGCAAACCACAATTTACTCTGTGAGTCTATTTCCCTCTGACGTGAGAGACAAAAAAAGTTTTAAACATGTTAAAAAATATCATTATCAAATAAAATCTAGAAAATACTACAAAATATTTTTTAATTTACAGCTTTTCGATACTTCAAACCTCTCCCAGCTTCCCCTTGTCAAGAGAGGCATTTTTTGATGCAAGAATTGTACCAAAATCGAAAAAACTCCAGCAGAGAGACTGGAATTCATATAAAATGATGATATTTATCATTTTAACAATATAGCAATTTAACAATTAACCTTCTATTCCTCTTTCTCGATCTTATATCCCCGCCCTTTGATGTATACACCCTGCACAATGCCAATGATAATCATGAAACTTACCAGAGAACTTCCACCATAACTAATAAAAGGAAGTGGAATTCCCGTCACTGGCATAATTCCAATATTCATTCCAATATTTACGACAACGTGAAACATGAGCAAGAGAGCAGCTCCAATAACCAAAAATTTTCCAAAATTATCCTCAGTTTCATCAATAATTTTAAAAAAACGATAAAAAATAACACCGAAAACTAATAGAACCAGCATAACCCCTATAAATCCCATTTCTTCAGCAACTACCGCAAAAATGAAATCTGTATGTTTTTCAGGAAGAAAGTTAAGCTGACTCTGAGATCCGTGCCCCAATCCCTTACCCCAAATCTCGCCTGATCCAATTGCGATGATCGATTGATTAACATTATATCCAGCCCCTCTTGAATCTGACTGAGGATTGACAAATGTAATAATTCGATCTTTTTGGTAATCTTTCAAAACATAAACCCAGCTCGTCGAAGCAATGACCAAGCCAAACATTATTATTATAACAATAGATTTCTTCCTCATACCTGACACAAAAAGCATTGAAAACCAAACAAAGACGATTACCATTGCGCTTCCAAAATCAGGCTGCATTAAAATTAGAGCTACAGGGAAAAAAATATAGACTCCAGAGACTAATATCTTTTTCAGATCATTCACATAGGTATTTTTTGATAGATATTTTGCCATAATTATGACAATAACAATTTTCACAGTCTCAGCAGGCTGAAAGTTAAAGAATCCTAGATCAAACCAACTGCTCGTTCCCCTTATTGATGAACCCGAAAAAAGTAAAAAGAATAAAACAAAACAAGATATTATATAAAATATTCCTGTATAATTTTTTAATGTTCGATAGTTAAAAAATGATACGACGAACATCATAGCAATACCTACTATCGAAAATATAATCTGCTTATTAAAGTTCGTTAGATCTGTACCAGTAGAGCTATACGAGGTGCTTAAAATTATGATGAGACCTATGGAAATTAATATTAGAACCGAAACAACTAATATTCTGTCAAATTTTTTAAAGAAGGCTAAATTCATTTTACATTTAGGTTAAGCAATAAAGATTTTAGAGAAGTTATCTGTTAGCGAATAATTTGCGTGGAACCAAAATTACAAAGCTCGACAAACACGATTCCACATCTTATATGGAGCCGTCAATAGAAACAGGATCCTATCTTGTAGTCATATATTCTTTTCCAGTTGTAATATCATCCAATAAATTAGAATCTGCAGCAAAGATATTTGTCTGAGCGACATAATCGATATAATAAACGTCTCCTCTGATGGGATTCTTCCAAAAAATCTTGAACTCTCTTTTTTCGTCAGGACCTAGCGTCCAGTGATTAGTCTTTCCGGCTCCAACTAAACGATCCTCTTTGTCAAATAAAACGACATTGATATCAACTCTCTTAAAATTATATTTTGCAGTATTTGTCGCCACCCCAAAGACATAGAAATCTCCAAGTAGCGGTTCGGGAAAACCATAATCCTCCTGCTCAATTTCAATTATTTTAAAATTGAAATGAGCTAGATCCAAAACATCTCTAACTTCTCTCCAATCATATTCTGACAATTCGATATCAACTTTCTCAATCTCAAAATTAAAGCGATAATTATTCTTGATAATATATTTTTTACCCTCCTCCTTCAAAAAACCCTTAGGCATAATATATGTGCTCTCGTAATTCGTCTTCGTAATGTTACTCTCCTTGTCATAAATGACAAATCTATAATCGACGGAATAAATACCCCAAGATGGATTTTTATTCGAGATCATGGCAACTAAGTCATATCTGTTCTCACCGTCTTGGATGAACTCGACCCAATTAACATCAATTTGAGAAACATCTGGCATAATCAAGGGGCAGATTTTCGCGCAAACTCCTCCACAATCAACTCTTTCTTCGCCAACATCCAAAACCCCATTTGCGCATGTTTCCGGCTTATTGGGAAATAACAATAAATACGAGCCCGAAGAAATTAACAATAAGATTATCACAATGATCATTTTCTTTATTTTTCTCTGTCCATTTGTCATGTTTATTAAGTAATGATTTTATTAAGTTATATCGTCTTTCTGGCGACAATAGCACTATTCAATCAGAGCATTCAAAACTAAAATTTGTACGGGAATTTATTCAGTGTCTAAAGTGACAATCCCGAAAAGCTCTTTGCAATCAAAATATGCATAGACTTATTATAACTTTTATTAGAGTTTGGTCAACAAAAAAAGAACCTTCAAAGTTCTTTCTTGATTCGTTTTAGTTCAAAAAATCTCCGGCGACGACCTACTCTCCCGACCCATAAGGGCAAGTACCATCGGCGCTAACGAGCTTAACTTCTGAGTTCGAGATGGTATCAGGTGTGACCCCATCGCTAAAATCACCAGAGAATTTTTGAGCTAAAATTAATTTTATAAATTGTTAAATTGCAGATTGTCTAATTGTTTTTGGAAGTTGGATAAAGAGTGGGAATACATGTTAAATTCCCGAATTTATTTCATTTGATATTTTGCTTCCAACAGAAATACCTGATTTATAAGAAAACACTGATTCTATTTTACTATTTGCAAAAAATTCTTCTATAATGTCCTTAAAAACCAAAAGTCTTTCATTCTCAATTTCAATTATAATCTTAGATCTCCAAGGAATAAACACTCTAGCAATTAAAATGTTAACAAAAAATTCTGATTGCTGAATCTCCCAGCTAAATCCATCAACTCTTATTGTTCCTACAAGACTGAAAAACTCCTCCACCTAATTATTAAATACAAACAGTAGATGTGCTGGAACATTTGCATTTGTTCTACCTATAATAACAAATCTGCCCTGCAACGCTTCAGAAGAAATTTTACTATTAATTTCTTCAACGATTTTGTCGAATAGAATTCTAATTTCTAGATTTTGTTCAGATTTTTCTTTAATATTAAAGAAATTATTTTGCCGTAATAACCGTAAATCATTATCATTCATGTCAACTACCTCCTAATTCAAACGGGGTGCATTTCTCCCTTTATTCAACTTCCAAAATCAAAATTATAAAAATAAATTTTAACGACTATTAATTGCTAGTCAACCGTGGCTGTGCTTTTAAATAAATCTAAAAGTACAACTACATTAAATAAATATTGACTTATTAGTAGCACTCGGCTAAATACATTGCTGCACTTACACCTGTGCCCTATCAACCT
>JAGLLA010000024.1 GCA_023140775.1 Candidatus Parcubacteria bacterium | reverse complement strand
TCAAAAAGCTTGATCTTATTCATTGTAAACGGATTTTTTTTGGCCAACGCCTGCAAGCTAACCTTTTCAGTGAATGTTATATCCGCGCCGCGACAGATAGTGCGAAAACAGGAATCCGTCATATTCTCAATTGGCGCCAACATATAGTAGAATTTATCTTCCATAAAACTTTGATTAATTTTCTTGAATAAGCTTATTTTTTCTTTATTTTTCTGACAACATCCTGAATTTTTTCCTCCGCTCTTTTCTTGAATTCATTTATCTCCTTGAGTCCATCATCTTCAATTCTTTTTCCTCCTTCGCCTGGAATCAGCAAAACCAAAACTAGGTAAATAAACAAACCAGAACCACCCATAAACGCAAGAAATATAAATATAATCCGAAAAATATTAGGGTCAAGCTTGAAGAAAGATCCTAAACCTCCACACACTCCAAATAACATTCTATTGCTTCGTGAACGATATAATTTTTTTATTTTTTCTGACATAAATTTATTTGTTATCAATTAACTTGTGTACTATATAATTATTATAACAAAAACACAAAAATCATACAAATAAAAATTATCGAGGTTCAACCTCGATAATTTGATCAAAAACCCCTATTCACAACGAAAGAGGTTTTATCAAACATTTTTGCAGGAGCTGAAGGAATCGAACCTACACTATCGGTTTTGGAGACCGACGTTCTACCGTTAAACTAAGCTCCCATATTTTATGTTTTTTTCCAATCCTATTTTTTTAAATAGACGACAATAATTTTGTCGTCTATTTAGACAGTAAACCTATCATCACAAACTAGTTGCAAATTATAAATTTATTTACCCTTCATTTCAACATGCTCTGTATGTTTTTTGCAAAAACGACAATGCTTCTTTAATTCAATTTTCTCCTTCAATGTTTTCTTGTTTTTTGTAGAATGATAGTTGATTTGCTTGCATTCCTTGCATCGCAATTTGATCAGATTATCTTGTGACATAGTATCAAATTAATTTAAATTAAAATCTCTCTTAAAACAGATCCTTGAGCCGTTGCGCAGATTCGAACTGCGGACCTATTCCCTACCAAGGAATTGCTCTTCCAACTGAGCTACAACGGCAAAATTAAACTAATAATAACTTATCCATACAATTGCAAACTAAACAGCTTGTTATTAGTTATAGATTGTTCGTTGTGAGTTGACTTAGAGCCGACTGTCAGATTCGAACTGACGACCTGCTGTTTACAAAACAGCTGCTCTACCACTGAGCTAAGTCGGCATTTGTCCAAATGGACATTTCTATTTACTATCCTTTTCTATTTTCTTCTATATTATCCATAAACTCTTCTTTTTCTTCAGAATCTCTTTTCGTATTTTCTATCTCACTATTTTCCTTTTTTCTCATCCTTTCAATCAAATCAGCTATTTTTTTCTTGGCTTTGGTATATGTTGGGTCGATCTTTGTAATCTGACGAAAGCAAGAAATTGCATCCTGATAATTTCTTCTTCTTGAATAGACAATCCCTAATTTCCAATATGCTTTTATGTCAATTGGATTTTTCATTATCATGCCAATGTATTCCTTTTCTTTTCCCTCTGTATTTTCCTTATCAAGATTCAAACTTTTATGACCGATCTTTTTACGAAGATCACTAGGCTCTTCGATTTTTTCAACTTTCGCTTCTTCTATGCTAGATTCCATTATGTTATTTTCTTGTTCTTTTTTGTCATCAGTCATGTCAAATGCCGCTGACTTTTGAAATTCAATTTTTTCGACTTTTTCAATTTCTTCTTTGTGATCATCGCACTGTTCCATATTATCAGCTTGTGTCTTTTTGTCAATATCAGTTTCAATATTCTTTTCTCTCAACCTCTTCAATAAAGAAACTATTCTGTTATCAAACCTTAAAAAGCTAATTCGAATTTTCCGTAAAACTTTTTCAAACCATCTCCACAACAAATCAATGCTTTTTTGGTATTCTTTCTTATTGACCCTTTTTTTAAACCTACTATAAAGATAATGAAATTTTTCCTCCTCCTCACCAACTCTTAGGTCGTCAGAAAGATTTCTATCCTCCAAATCTTTTGTTTTTGGTATATTTTTAGCAAATATAAGAACGATAATTCCTATCGAAATAACAATAATAAGTTGAGGGATTAATTCAAATGACATGTTTATTTTTCTTATTTTATATAATGCAAATCAAACTATACTTATGCTGTTTTCTATTTTAGCTTATCGACAGCAATAGTTTCCTTATTCTTGTCTTGAAATTCAATTACAACTTCATTGCTAAGAACATTTCTTTCAACAACTTTTCCTTTCCTGCCGTTAATGCTAAACTCTTCTCCGATCAAGGGCATAGTATCTAAATTTTTCCTGTACTGTTCTGCCTCAAACCCCAAACAGCATTTAAGTCTCCCGCATAAACCAGAAAGTCGATCACTACCTCTCTGACCCATCTGCTGCACCCGAGCATCTTCTGTTGTGACGCTTTTTAGACTACCCGAAAATTTAACACAACACAATTCCCTTCCACATACGCCATAGCCATTTTTTCCCCTTGCTTCATCTCGAGATCCAATTTGTTGCAATCTAATCGATCTTTGAAATTTCTTGGAAAGACCTCTAACTAAATCTCGAAAATCAACTCTCTTCTCTGCAATAAAAGAAAATATCACCTTCCCGCCATCAAAACTGAATTGAGCATCAACTATTTTCATGGATAATTCTTTTTCAGATGCCAAATCCCGACAAAGCTTTATTGCATCTTTACACTTAGCAAGATTTCTTTCGACTGTTTCTGTATCAATTGAAGTTGCTTTTCTTATTATGTCACAAGCGCTATCATCGGTTTTAATGTTTATCTTATCCACAACCGCACTTTCAATTCCAGAATCAAAATTAACAATAATAATATCCCCTATTTTCAAGTCAAGATCTCCAGAATCAAATATTCGTGAATTGTCCCAAGGAAAGATTTTTGCGCTTATTTTCATATATTAATTTCAACTTTTTATAAATTTAAGCTATTTCGAATTTTACAAACTTGATTATCTTTATATTTTCGCCAAGCTTTGCGATTTTTTCTGTCAGTAACTGTTCGATGGTGATATCAGGATTTTTTACAAATGACTGTGTCGTAAAACAAAATGCGTCAAAATATTTTTTTACTTTTCCTTCCACGATTTTCTCTGCGATATTATCTGGTTTATTTTCCTTTTTAACCTCTTCTTCAAATTCGCTCTTTTTGTCATTAATTTCACTAGGATCAATTTCTTTGTAATCGATGTACCTTGGATTACTGGCAGCAACATGCATAGCTAAATCATGCGCCAATTCACGAAATTCATCATTTTTTGCGACAAAATCAGTTTCACAAACAATTTCAACAAGCACACCAACCTTACCGTTGCTGTGAATATATGATCCGATATAACCCTCGCCTGTGCTTCTGCCACATTTCTTGTCTGCAATTTTCGAACCTTTTTTTTGTAAAATCACTATCGCCTTTTCTAGATCACCTGAACTTTCCTCAAGCGCATTCTTGCATTGTATCATACTTGCGCCTGTGCGATCTCTTAATTTTTTCACCTCTTGAGCTGTAATCATATTTTTATATAAATTTCTTAAAAAATGTTAACAAGCTATTGTTTTTTAGCTTCAAGTATTGCATCAGAAATGGCGTTAGTCATGATTTTGATTGACCCTACAGCGTCATCATTGGCTGGAATTGGATAATTAATCGAACTTGGATCAGTGTTCGTATCCACAACGGCGATTATAGGTATATTTTTAGATATTGCCTCAATTACTGTTGTCTTGTCTTCCTTTATGTCAACAATAAAAATTGCTTCAGGAAGTTTTTTCATATTTTTAATGCCTCCAAATTTCTTTTCAAGTCTGATAATCTCCCTGTCAATTTCAAGTCTTTCTTTTTTATTATATTTTCTTTCAAGCTCACCACTTTCTTTTTGTTCAACCATCTTCTCAAGTCTTTTTATACTATTTACAATTTTATCAAAATTAGTAAATGTTCCACCAAGCCATCTTTCCGTCACATATGGCATACCACATTTTTCTGCAGCTTCTTGAACAACATTTTTTGCCTGTTTTTTTGTACCAACAAAAAGTATTACTCCATTATCAGAGATAATCTCTTTAGCATATCTAGTAGCTTCATTAAGATGTAAAATCGTCTTGCTTAGATCCAAGATGTTTATACCGTTTCTAATGGTAAAAATATATTCATCCATTTTCGGATGTTTTTTGGCTTTTTTGTGACCAAAGTGTACGCCAAGCTTAAGCATATTCATCATGCTTAAATTCTCATTTTTTTTATCACTCATTTTTTTTCCTTTCTTGTTAAATACATGTCGATTTGGAATTAGACTTAACACCAAACAAGGAATTTTCCTTTGCAGTGTATTAACATTGTCATTTCTGACAAATTTAAAAATTAAAATGCACAAGGTCAATTAGCCTTAATGCTAGGAGGAAGTATAACATAATAATAAAATATTGCAAGAGATTGTGAAAATACCTGAATTCAAGCGCAAACAACTTAATATGTTCACAAAAAAAGCTCTGAAATGCGCTTCTCTACAAAAAATAATCTACACTCACAATTAGGAGTCCCAATTCCAAGATCATAGCAAAAAATCATAAGGTATAACATTAAAATTTATTTGCAAGAAATGCAAGAATTTGTCATAAAACAAGAAAAGTATTATAATAAAAGAATAATTTATAAAATAATATATAAATAAAATATGCATTTATATCAGTTATAATGCAACCAATTAACTTGCAAAAATGACGCCTTCAATTACAAGAACATTGTTCAAATAGAAAGAGCTAACTATTGCGAAGTTGCTGATGATTGTCTGTTAATATTGGATTATAATTATGGTGGTTATATCAATAAATTCAAAAGAATTCAGATCTTTATAGTTTATTATTAACTGGAGCCATGTTCTTCTCAGGGAGAAGCAAATATAATGAATTCTATAAGACCAAAATGTGAAGACGATAAATGTGTTATAGATAAGTAATTTGAGTAAAAATAAATAATGAAAAAA
>JAGLLA010000023.1 GCA_023140775.1 Candidatus Parcubacteria bacterium | reverse complement strand
AAATCATTTTGCGATATTTTCATTTATGAGCCAGAAAACATCGAAGAGCAATCACTAGGAAGTTTATACATATTAGGAGAGGTTGTAAATTTCCCTAGCAATTCCTCATATCTGATCAACCTTTTAGCATCGATTGCCAAAAAAGAATTCTATTCAGATTCGAAAAGATCAACAACTGAAAGTCTTGAAGCCAGCCTACACAAGGTAAACTCAACCCTTTCTGATATGGCCGAACAAGGAAACATCGACTGGATCGGAAATTTGAATATGATTTTTAGCGTATATAAAAACGAAGAACTACATCTTTCTCAGACTGGCGAAATTAAGACAATATTGATTAGAGATGAACAGATTACTGACATTGGAAAAAATATTACAACTGACAAAAATTCTCACCCCATGAGAACGTTCGCCAATATTGCTAGCGGAGAGTTGGAAATCGGAGACTTGGTTTTATTTACAACACCAGAACTGTTTAATGTGTTTTCAACGGAAAAATTGAGACAGTTATCATCTTCGCTGAATATTGAAGAGCTTGCAGAATCAGTACAAGATGCAATTGAAAAAGAAAAGAACGTCAATACGATGGGACTGTTTATCATGAAAGTTGAGGAAGATAAAAAAGAAGAGTTTGTTCATACAGAAATAAAATCAGAAATTGTTGCCAAAGATGAAAGTAGTATTCCCGTTCCCTTAAAAGAAGTAGAAGAGAAAAATAATAATTTATCAAAAGAGGCAATAAACGACAAACGATCCGGAAATGAAAAAAGGATAAGCTTGGAGGACATCATAAAAGAATATGAGACAGATAACAAGGACACAGAAAAAAATATTAAAAAGCTTGAGCCAGAAGCAATAAAGGTTCAGAAAAAAGACTATTTTCTGGAAAACACCAATATTATCAAGAAAGAAAAAAACGAAGAAACAGATGAATTTTTACAAGCACTTGAAGATGGTCACGACATCAGCCTACTTGATAATATTTCAAATAAATTAAAGAGTCTAGTCGGAAAAGAACGTTTATTGCACTTTGTAAATAGAATTAGTGAAAATGTAACTAATTTTAGAAAAACGATTAAATTAAAGAGTCTAAAATCTGAATCCGATACAAGGTCACATTCACTTTCAAAAGGGAAAAGGGTTATTCTAACAGCGTTTATTGTAATTGTAGTTATACTAACAGGAGGATTGTTGTCAGAGAACAAAAGAAGGTTGAATGAAGAAAATTTGCAAAAATATAGCAACTTAATAATAGAGACTGAAGAAAAAATAGCTGAAGCAGAGATTGAATCAATTAACAGTTCGTCTGATGCAAGAAAATATTTATTAGAAGCAAGAGTAATACTCAAAGGGAAGGACCATTCTCTTACTGGAAAAATTTATCAAGACTTGAACAGCAAGACTAATGAGCTAAACAACAAAATACAAGATCGGCTTGATATACTTGACCATGTGGAAAAAATAGAAAACCCCATAGTTGCTCTTGATTTAGATCAATCTGAAGATATCAAAAACGCAAAAAAAATATTCAAAAGCGATGAAGAATATTTTGTCCTTGGGCAAGACTATAAGATATTTTCGAAAATTAATTTTGATAAAAATAACGTTAGCAATTTAGACATTAATAATATTGAAAATGTCATACTTTCGTCTTATATGAAAAAAACCAATGAAATTATTTTTCTAAACGACAAACAAGATGTAACTATTTTAAATCTAGACAAAAAAACAACACTTAAAGAAAGTATAAACCTTATTGAAGGCAATTCTGTTGCCAAGTCTATTGCTTCTTATAGTAACTTTTTATATCTTCTTGTTCCAGAATCAAATCAAATCTACAAGTACAAAAGATTAACAAATGGATTTGACAGTGGAGCAGAATGGCTCGACGAAGAAGTTGATATTAGAAATTCTGTTTCAATGGCAATAGATGGATCAATTTATCTATTAAATTCTAATGGATCAATTCAAAAACTGAGAACAGGAGGTCAGGAATTATTTGAGATTGAAGCTCCGAGTGATCCAATTAGCAAGACGGCAAAAATATACACAAATTCAAACCTAAAACATCTATATATAACCAATGCAAAGAAAAAGAGAATTGTTATATTCGACAAAACGAGTGGCAAACTAATCAAGCAATACACAAGTGTAAAGTTTGACAACATGAAGAATATAGTTGTGAGCAGTGAAGAAGATAAAATATATATCTTAAATGCTGCTAAGATATTCGAGATAGATATAAAGATCTAAATATTCAAAATTAAATGTAATATTTCTGTGAATATAAAAAAATAGGAAAATCAAATTTCCTATTTTTTTACTCTTATTTTGAAAAACTTATTTCAAATTTACAGTTGCGCCAGCGTCTTCAAGTTGTTTTTTCAAAGCTTCAGCTTCTTCTTTTGGAGCTTTTTCTTTGATAATTCCAGGAGATGCATCAACGATATCTTTGGCATCTTTCAATCCTTTTCCAGTGACCTCTCTGACAATTTTTATAATTGCAATTTTTGCATCACCAGGAGCAACAAGTTCAACATCAAATTCTGATTTTTCTTCTACTTCCTCTCCAGCGACTGCGCCAGCTTGTGGCATAGCCATCATTGCTGCAGGAGCTGCTGCTGAAACACCAAACTTGTCTTCAAGAACTGTTACTAACTCTGAAAGATCAAGAACTGTTAATTCTTCAATTTGTTTTACCAAATCTTTGAACTTTGCAGGTACTTCTACTTCCTTTTTTTCTTCTGTTACTTCTGCATCTGCAGTAGTTGTTTTTTCATCTGACATAATAGTCTTCCTTTCTTTTAATATTTAATTAAATTATTTAAATTATTCTTTTTTGTCATCGCTTATAGCTTTTACAACATTGACAAGCCCTCTTAGGTTTCCACTAAGAACATTTACAAATCCTGAAACAGGAGCCTTAATCGTTCCAACCAATTGCGCTCTAAGCTGATCTTTTCCAGGTAGTAATGCCAAAGCTTTTATCTCGGTAGCATCAAGGTATTTATTTGAGATATATCCACCAGAGAGAATTAGTTTATTATTCGTCTTTGCAAATTCATTCGCAATCCTTGCTGGAGCAATTTCATCATCGTACCCAATAGCCGCTCCAATCGGACCATCAAGTTTTATGTCGTCAACTCCTTCGATATTCACTTCCTTTAGACTTCTTCTTATTAGTGTTTTTCTAGCAACCTTGAAATCAATATTCTCTTCTCTTAATTTGTTTCTCAAATCTGTATCTTCTTTAACAGTCAATCCTTGAAATCCAAGAAAAACAATGCTTTTTGATCTTGAAAACTTTTCACTAAGATCCCTGACAGTCTTCTCTTTTTGTTGTCTTGTAATTGTCATAATCAATTTTTAAAAAAATAAAAACCGCACATTCCTATAGACGAACAGCAGTTAAATGCTTTTTCCTCGGTAGGGCTTGTTTATTTGCCTACTATCTATGGATCAATAAATTCATTATATATGAAATTTGAAATGTGTCAAGCTTTGATAATTATAACAACTATTCATTTGAAACAGTCTTTATAATCTCTCTTGCAAATTCTTCAGCCACAGCTGGACCATTTGCTGTAATTATATTCCCATCGACAACTACATTTTGGTCAGATACAGAGCATCCTGATGCTTCAAGTTCTTTTGTACCCGTTTTTTCTAACGAACTTGACCACACAGTTGCATTTTTCCCATTCAAAACTCCAGCTTTTGCCAAAATTACGGGAGCGATACAAATTGCACCCAATACCTTATTCAGTCTTATTGCATCAGTGACAATTCTATGAGCATCACTGTTTTCAAAAAATTCAGCAGCCCCACCACCTCCGACAAAAATGACGGCATCAAAATTTTCTACCTCCACTTTTTGCAAGGTTAAAGTTGAAATCGCCTCTCCTCCATGCACCCCAATTATATCGCCTTCAACTGAACTTGCAGTAACAATTTTTGCTCCCTCTTTTTGAAAAATTCGGAAAGGAATGAAATACTCTTCATCGCGAAAATTTTTACTAGCGACTACCATTAAAATATTTTTCTTCTCTAACTTTTTTTCATGAGTCATACTTTTTCAATATTAATAAAATCAATCAAGGTATTTTCTTTTATTAACCAGGTGCTCTTCGTAAGTCTTTGAAAAAACCGCTTCACCTGTTTTCTTTGATAGAAAATAAAAATAATTAGTTTGAGCAGGATAGATTACTGCCCTAATCGCACTAATTCCAGGATTTGAGATTGGTCCAGGAGTTAATCCTTTATACAGATATGTATTATAAGGTGAATCAATTTTTAAATCATCATATGTTGCTTGAGATCTCTTATTTCTAACAAAATAGTTAATTGTTGCATCCGATTCAAGAGCCTTATCAATATCCAATCTGTTTTGAAACACACTGGCAATTTCTTTCATATCTTTTGTGCTTCCCGCTTCTTTTTCAATAATACTAGCTAGGACTATAATCTCAAATATGCTTTTGTTTTGTTTTTCAATTTCGAGATGCAAGTCAATTGAGAATTTCCTCTCGAAATTATCAAGCATCTTCTCAGTGATTTCTTGAATTGAAGCATCTGTATAATAGATATAAGTATCCGGAAAATAAAAACCTTCCAAACTACTACTTTTATCCATGCCGTCTAGAAAATTGTATTTTGAAAGATCAAAATTTTGAACTTTATCAAATTCAATAAATCCCCCCTCTTCGATCAAACCATATTCTGTTAGCCTTTGGTCGATCTCGGTAACCAAAAATCCTTCTGGAATGGTAATTTTGATTTGATCGTATATTATTTTTCCGCCAATGAACAGATCTGTCATTTGTTTCATTGTCATAGAAGGAGAAAGTTCATATTTTCCAGCTTGAAGCTTACTAGACAGATTTTCTTGCCATATATATATTTCAAAAAAATCGCTACCTGATATGAGACTTGCACTCTCTAAATTTGCGGCGATCTGCTTCACGCCTTCTCCTCTTTCAATCACGAATTCTTTCTTATTAATATCCTGAACATCAAATGGTTTAATTATTTTTGATTGAATTGAAATATAAGAAATCAGTCCTATAAAGATTAGACTTAAGTTGAGAATTATAAATGAAATAATAATTTTATTTTTCATTAATTTAGTTTAAATTGAGCTTACTTTTTTATTTCTATTTTTCGATCAAGGGAACAAATGCAAAACCAGGAAATTCTTTTTCTTCAAACTTATCCTCGCTCTTTTTAATTACGAGCCAAATGCTGTTGTCAACTGGAATCACTAATCTCCCTCCAATTTTAAGTTGTCTGTATAATTCTTCAGGAATTTTTTTAAATGCAGCAGCGGCCACAATGATCTTGTCGTAAGGAGCTTCTTTGCTATATCCCTTTGATCCGTCGCCAACAATAAATTTTATGTTATTTAATTTGTATCTTTGTGAATTTTTTTTACCAATTTCAGAAAGTTCAGGAATCACTTCTATGGCAAAAATTTTCCCGCTACCACCGACAATGCGAGCCAGAAGTGAACTTTGCCAGGCAGAACCGGAACCAACATCAAGAATTTTTTCTCCTTTATGTGATTTCAATAATTCCAGCATAAAAGCTACGGTAAGTGGCTGAGAAATTGTTTGTCCATATCCGATTGGCAAAGGAATATTATTATAAGCCTCATTTCTTATATTTTCAGGAACAAAATCAACTCGATCAATAAAGGAAAAAGCGTCAATTATATTTGGCGTTACTAAATATCCTTTTTCAATTAAGTTATCAATAAGCTGCTTCATTATAATTGCTTATTATTTGAAAATAATTAAAAAACTATTATTTTCCAAATCTTCTCTCTCTTTTCGAATAATCTTCAATCGCTTTTCTGAAATCGTTTTGATTAAAATCTGGATAAAGTTTATTTGAAAAATATAATTGTGAATTTGCAGTTTCCCACATCATAAACCCATCGCTCAAATGAGGCTCTCCTCCAGTTCTTACCACAAGATCAACCGAAGGTAAGTCTGAAGTACTGAGACAACTCTTGATCAAGTCCTTGTTAACTTTCAATGATGGATCTTTTCGTGATTTCGCTGCAATACACTTTGCAACATCTAACATTTCTTCTGTTCCGCTATATGCTAAAAAAAAGTTAAGGGAATATTTCTTATGTTTTTTTGTATTCTCAATAGCCTGATTCAGAGCATCTTTAACATCTTTTGGAAATTGATTTCTCCAATCTCCAATAATGTTAATTTTCATTTCATTATTTATTACTTTTTCACTTTGAGAAATTTCAAGAAACTTTTCTTTAAACAATTTCAACAAAAATTTAACTTCTCTTTTCGGTCGCTTTTTGAGATTATCTTTTGAAGACCCCCAAAAAGAAAGATGGGGAATTTTCATTTCAATGATAACATCAGCCAATTTATCAATATATTCCGCTCCTTTTTGATGTCCAAGCCAGGCCTCAAGTTTATGCTTTTCGGCCCACCTGCGATTCCCATCTGGAATTATTGCGATATGATTTGGTAAATTTAGATTTTTATTCATTATGAAGAGAAAATTGTTATTTATTTCAAAAAATAATATTCAAATTAAAAAAATTCTTGCAGTTTTTCAAGAACCTTATTTATTTCCTAATTAGTTTTCTGGTAAAATCATATCTTTCGTATTTTGACATTATTAAAGTCAAAGTATCTTTAACGTGTTTAAATCTCTATTTTAGAAAAAAATAATTTTCTATATGTTTTTGAAGTACTTATAAAAAAACATTCATCAAAAATGCAATATTAAATTTTGATAATTAAATGAAATCTAAGTGTGGGTAGGGAGGGAATCGAACCC
>JAGLLA010000022.1 GCA_023140775.1 Candidatus Parcubacteria bacterium | reverse complement strand
CATTTAATTTGTGCATTTTGATATTCCTTTGAGAGACTTACTCACTGCCGTATTTTATGATTACATAATCTTAAACTCACTATAACATATTGATACGCTTGTGCAAATAATCGAGACTACATTTTGTGGATAAGTTGCAAAACTAAGCGTATCTAAATCAAAATGTAGTTTTAACCTCCTATTAAAACAATCTCCTTCAGTCTAGAAAGAAATTGTTGTCTGTAGCTTAAAAAATTTATTTTAAAATGTCACCAAATGCAAATCTACTTACTCCTTTTCACTTCCGATTATAATTCCAGCCTTATGATTACAGTGAGGACATTTCGTTAAAAACGAAACCATCCCTTTCATCCTACCTATTTCAATGTTCTTTAAAATCAAGCCATTGCAAAAACTGCAATGAACATACTTTTTGTAATTATTTTCAACATCTTTTCCTTCTTCATTCATAACTATTATATTATCTAGCTGTTAAAAAGTAATAATTTACTTACTTTACATCATAATTGTAATAGACCATGGAAAATAGGTCAATAAGGAAAAATAATGTGTATTATACTATACACTTGTTTCCTATAATATAATTTTGAACTAATAAAGGCAGAAATAACAGTGTTTGACAACACGCCTTGTTTCTTATATGATACACCATAGAGTAGGTTTATTTGCTAACATTTTTTTATGCCCTTAAAAGATTTAAAAGATCTAGTATCACAATTCAAGACAAAAAGGACTACAAGTCAAAAAATTACGGCAGAGAACTCTCCATTTTTTGATAGTGAAAAAAAATATCGAGATCTAACTGATTCTTTGCCTCAAATTGTTTTTCAGACAGATACGAGTGGGGGTATTACGTTTTTAAATGAAAATGCTCTTTTTTTATTTGGCTATTCAGAAAACGACTTTCAGAAGGGGTTGCGTTTGCATGACCTTTTCATTGATTCAGAAATGACGAACATTGAAAATTATATTAATCGCATCTTTTGTAGCAAGCAGTCCATCTATAGAGAAATTATGGCTAGAAAAAAAAACGGAGACACTTTTTTCGTACTAGCCCATATTGTACCAAAAATTAAAAATGATAAAGTAGTTGGACTAAGAGGGATTATGATGGATATTTCAAAACAAAAAAGAATTGAAAAACTATTAAAAGATAGTGAGAGAAAATATCGTACAATGATCGAACATTCAAACGATCTAATTTGGACGTTAGACCTTGATGGCAATTTTACATATCTTAACAAATCAGCAGAGAATGTTGGCGGTTACAGCGCCAACTCTCTACTGGGAAAAAGTTTCGCGCCAATGTTGTTTGCCGAAGACTTGCAAAGAATTTCAGATATTTTTCAGAGAACAATATCGGGAGTGTCCGAGCGTTATAAAGTTAAAGTAAAAAGATCCAATTCTTCAATATTTATTTTATCCGTCAATACTGCACCTGTTTATGTTAGTAAAAAAATAGTTGGAACCGTTAGCTTTGGTCGTGATATCACATATACAGAAAAATTAAAGATCGACGCAGAAATTCTCAAAAATATCAATGAAGGCATTTATTTAATAGGAATGGATGACCTATTGATCAAGTATACTAATCACAAATTTGAAGAAATGTTTGGCTATAATCCAGGTGAAATGATTGGAAAAAATGTAGCATCTGTAATTGCTCCCCAACCGACAAAAGATCCAAAACAAACGAGAGACGAAATTGCGTCAATATTAAAAGAGAAAAAAAAGTGGCACGGCGAAGTTGAGACAATAAAAAAAGATGGGACTCATTTTTGGTGTTTTGCAAATGTTTCTGTTTTTGATCATCCAAAATATGGCAAAACAATTGCCTCTATACATACAGATATTACCGACAATAAAGAAGCAGACAGAGAATATAAAACAATTCTTTTAGCAGCAATAGATGGTTTTTATATCGTTGATAGAGAGGGACACATCTTGGATATCAACGACTCCTATTGTTCAATAACGGGCTACAGTCGCAAGGAGCTACTTGCAATGAACGTAAAAGATCTTGAGATAGCGAAAACAAACGAGGAAATTGAAAAACGGATGCAACGAATCATGAATATTGGCTCAGATTGGTTTGAGACCAAGCACAAATGTAAAGACAGTAGTCTTGTTGAGCTCGAAGTTAAAGTAGAATATATCCAAAAAGGAAATGGAAAGTTTTTTGTTTTTGTGCACGACATTACAAAGAGAAAGAAAACAGAAAGACGCTTAGTTGAAAGTGAAAGAAAATATCAAGATCTATTAAAGCAATTTAATAATCAGATCTCACTTTTGGATGATAATGATAATGATAAAAATAATAATTAATTTTATTTTATGCCATTTATAAAAAAGTCAACAAAGTTAACAAGTCCTGATGAATATTTAATTTGCATTAAAAGTCTGGGGCAATATCTGAAAAAACTAAGAAATGAACAAGCAATAAGCATTCGTCAAGTTGCTAAGAAATGCGATATTTCTCCGAGTTATCTTTCTAAAATCGAAAATGGCAATGTCTTCAAATCAATAAGCATAAAAACTCTTTTATCTCTTTCTGAATTTTACAGGATACCGATCTATTCGATATTGGAAGTTTCTGGTTTAATAAAAGATAACAATGAAGTATTACCCAATCTAGCGCAATACTTAAGAATAAAATACAAACTGTCACCACAAGCGATTCATGATATTGAAATTGCCAAAGAAATTGTTGATAACAAATATGTTGACTAAAAGCTTATCATTGCTTTTTTGCAAAAAAGCACCTTTATGAATTTAATCTCATTAGAAGAAATATCTACTTCTTGAGTTCTGGTTCATTAAGGTGTTTTTCTCTTGGAACGATAAAGTTCTCTATTTATCCTGGTCTGAAAAAGAGATGTGAAAGGTTTGCTATTAACCCAAAAAAGAATTAATCCTGTTTGCAATATCCATTGGACTGTTATCAGCCTTGATCATGTATTCGGTCACTCCGAGTTTTTTTGCCTCTCTGATGTCTTCCTTATTGATGATCTTCGACATAATAAACATCGGAGTATCTCTTATTTTTAGGTCTTTTTCTCTTTTGATCTCCTTAACGATCTCAAATCCATCCTTTTTAGGGATGAGAAGACCGAGCAAAACTAAATCAGGACTTTCTTTTTTTATTATCTTGATGGCATACTTACCATCAGATAATTCTTTGACTTTATACCCTTTGGCGCGAAGCTCCTTTTTGCAAAGTTTTCTAATCGCTGAATCATCTTCAATGATCAGTATTTTTTTGGTTTTTCTCATTTGGGTTTTTATTGAATTCTTATTTAAAAATAATATAATACTATGATCTTCCAATATTTTTCATCCAACTAAATTGTTATTTATTTTTTTCGATTGCCATATTATGCGCTTTTATGTAATGAACAATAAAATTTTTCCAATCAGCGTCGAAGGCCACTTTTCGAGCTTGAATTTTATTATCGATTCTTCTCTTTTTTGTAAACTGTGTATATTTATAAAGAATATCAACAAAATCATCAATCATTTCTTCCTTTTTTGTCTTCTCTATATCCAATATATATACTCCTGGGTCTTTCTTTTTTTCCAAATTATCAAAGCAATATTTTCCAAATCCTGAAAGATTGCTTGTGAGAGATGCAACACCCAAGGCAGCTGTTTCCAATGGAGTATAACCCCATGGCTCATAGTAAGAAGGGAAGATACCAAAATGAGATGCTTGAATACTTTGATAATAGTCGAGATCACCGAGTCCATCAGCGCCACTAAGATAAATTGGATAAAAAATAACCTTTACTCTGTCCTCTGATCCATTTTCAAGTCCAGCGTTTTTGAAAGCCTTGAGAATCGAATCATTCTCGGAATCAATAATATCATGAGTTGAAAGTGGCGCATTGCCACTTCTCGACTTCAAACGTAAAAGTTTTCTTTTTATTTTCAAAGCAAATCCTTCGTCAAAAATCGTTTTCTCACTAACCTTTTTTTGCGAAGTCAAAGCATAAAGCAAATTCTCCTTAATATCTTCCTCTTCCTCTTCTAGCAAATCCTTAATATCTCGAAAAGCTTCTCTAGACTCGATAATACTTTGACTTATTCCATTTGTCCTTGTTGGAACCCAGAAAAAACTAACAACTGTTTTTTTACTCTTTACTCTTTTCATTTTTTGATTGAGCTTCCCTAAAGAATCTATATAAATATCAAGTCCCTTGTTGTGAAATTCATATCTACTGGCAGTAAAATAAAACAAGGTATTTTCAAGATCAATTTCATAATACGGGAAAAAATAATACAGAACGAACTCACGTAACTTATTTCTATATTGCTTATGTTTCATAGCAGTTTTCTCAAAACTGGGAAATTCAGACATGTCAAGACCGTTAGGCAGGACAACATCTACTGCTCTACCTAGTATATGTTCTGCTTCAATGGCAGTTACTTGGCTAACTGTCGTTAAAACATCTGCCAGATTAGCCGCCAATCTTTCCATATTATGTTTTGCCTGAACTCCGTATTTATATGCTTCTTGCTTATAATCAATTTGATCAAGATGAGTGTAAAAATCAACACCATGTCCGGCCAAGGATCTTCCTAGAGTAGTAGCATGAGTTGTAAAAACCGTTGATACTCTTGAATTATTTTTTTTCAAATACAAAATCGCAGCGCCAGACAGCCATTCATGAGCCTGAATAACCATTTTTTTGTCATCGTGTACCTTGTTTAATTTATCAATTAAAATGCCAATTGCCCAACTCCACAAAACTGGTTCATCAAAATCATGAGAACAATTCAAGGAATCTAGCTGAAAATCATCCCACAATTGTTTCTTAATATCATCAGATTGAGACCATAAACCTTGAAAATCAATTAAAATAACCTTTGGCTCTCCTTCAATAAGCCAAGATCCAAAATGGCACACTATTCCTTCAGCTTTCAATTCTTCAGATATCTTCTTGTAAATTTCTGGAATTGAATTCTCCTTGAAGACGCCTCTGCTTTTTTCTACAAAATATGGACCAATCAAGCAATAAGAATTTTTGTACTGTTTTTCCATATGCCTTGCCTTGGAGCTGAGAACAGTGAAAATTCCTCCAACCTTATTACAAACTTCCCACGAGACCTCAAAGACCATATCAGCAATTGGTTTTATGTCTTTTTTCATTTTTGTTTTTACGAAATTTTATTAAAGTTTTATGTATCCAAGACGACTTCATTTTTTGCTGAGCGCGACTTATAGCAATACAGAATGAACACGATTTTATTGTATCGATTTCAAGGTTAGTATTAGCTCGCTGTTTTCAGAACTGGCTTCGATCCCCTTTTTGAGAATTTCGAGAGATCTTTCTTTTTCACCATATTCTGCAAGCATGAGAGCATAGTTGTTGTAGGCGGAGATTAAATTTGAATCTATTTCGATGGCCTTTTGAAAATTGGCTTGCGCTCTTTCATAATCTTTCGTAATCCAATAGATATTTCCAATACTGTTATAGGCTAAGCCGTTATTGCTGTCTAAAGAAGATATTTTATGGTAATTTGCGATAGCTTCGTTGTAATTTTTTAATCTGTAATTTGTGACTGCAAGTTCTGTGAGATAACTGATATTGTTTGGCT
>JAGLLA010000021.1 GCA_023140775.1 Candidatus Parcubacteria bacterium | reverse complement strand
CAATATGTGAGTGAACTTATTCAGAAAAAATATAATAACAAAACCAAAAAGATTGATATTTTCCCAGAAATAGGAAGGTGTAACTTATAAATCTTTATCAGAAGTGAGTGATAAAGATTTATAGACTAAGTACCATATTTAAGAAGTATCAAAAGTCTTCTGATATAGCATATTTAATTTTGATACTCAGCTATCGCTTCTTTAACAGCCAAAATATTTTTCACCGGAGTATTAACTGGTAAAACGCAACCCGGACCAATTATTAACCCCCTTCCATTCGTTTGCTGAATCGTATCTCTTACTTGTTTTTTGATATCATCAACATTTCTTTTCATTAAAATATTATGTTCATCAATTCCACCAAGAACTGCACCTTGAAATACTTTTTTAGCATCTTTTAGGGAAGGTTTTGTTGTACGATCATGCCAATTAATAACTTGTACTGGGTAATCTTTCAATAAATCAAACATAATATCAGAACCGTGCATATGAAAAATAAATAAATCTACATAATTCTTAACTTCACTAAATATTTGAAGATCATATTTGATTCCGAATGTCTTATATTCTTTTTCAGTTAGCAAGATGTTAGTAGCCGCATGAGTATAAAAGAATACACTTTCAGCTCCTGATTTCATATATAATTTAATAAAATCAATTATCACCTCAGTAATAATTACCAATCCCCTATGAAATTCTTCCGCGTGTTCCTTCATATCTTTTAACCACAACTCTCCAGATAGCATTTTAGCAACAGTCAGAGAATTAGGTATTGTACACACTACGGGAATACTATTATCAATATTTTCTCTTATAATTTTAATAGCATCTAATTCTTTTTGTAGTAATGTTTGTGATATATCTAATTTTTTAATTTTTTTCCAATCTTTGTAATTTTTTACAGGATAATCTAACACTTTTCTTGTTCCAATACAAGAGCCTTCTTTGTCATCTCGATAAATAAGTTTTCCTCCCCATGCTTCAGTTATTAAATTACTCGCAGAAGTAACTTTAACCATATCAAAATCAAACTTATTTTGAAATTTAATAATTGCTTTTGCAAAATTTGAAATTGATAATTCATCACTGGGAAAATGTCGCCAAAAAATCAAAGGTATACGATCCACCTCCTTATTTTCACATGCCGCATATATAAGTTCTCTAGATTTCATCATACTTTTATATTTATATAGTAAATAATAGCGAAAAAATAGATATAGTCAATTAAATAAAATTAATAAAAATAAAACGGCTGTTTAATAAACAACCGCATACTAATTTTGAACCTCATAAGCCCAGATATATAACACACCATCTATTTCAATATAGATTGGCTTTACATGTTTTCTTATACTTTGATTCTTATATAAACCTGTTCTAAGCTTATATTCTGGAACAACATAGCATTTATTCTTGCCTTGAGCTTTTCGTTCGATTACAGTTGCTCCATGATTGAATAAACTTCCACCGGTAAATTTAAATGACAGTCGACCTTTCTTCTCTGTTACTGTAGCATCAATTAGACGCTCAGCTATATTATTTCCCTCCATTTTTTTTAAGATACTTTGAAAAAGATTAATTTTTTTTCTATAAGCAAAATATCTATTTTTGACTTTTGCAATGCCTTTTGCTTTATTCCATATATATTTTTTCTCTTTTTTTATTATTTGATATGGTTTATTCCTGACAGTATATAACATTCCCATTATTTTTTCGTTTTTCATCTCTGGCAATGAACACATGATTGAAAAAATATCAGCATCAGAAATCTCAACTGTTAATTCTTCTAGCTCCTTTTTTGGAAATTGTTCTTTCTTTAGATCTATAACTCTCACTGGCGCAGCTAAACCTACTATCATTTGTTGCAATATTTTCATATTCCTTTCAATTATTCCGTCTTGAATTCTAAATAGATCTTTAATAAGATACGCTTCTTCAAATATGAAAAACTCAACACCTGCGGGATAAATTCTCTTTACTTTCTCCGCAATTAAGCTTAGTTTGTATATATTATAAAGCCAGGCAAGTGTTGGTGGATTACTAGGTTCCTGAAATTTCAAATAATTTGGCAATCGAAATCCGAACGCAATAGTAAAACTCAATGGTATAGGCTTGTTCTCCTTTATAGAAATATCAATTTTCTTCAATAATTCTCTTTTTGAATCATCGTCAAGCGATTTTCTACTCTCCTGACAAAGCATTTTCAGAATTTTCTCAGCCGTTGAATTATATTTGTTCGTAATTTTTCTATCAGACCTTGCTGTCATAACCAACATATTATGTCTAAGACTTCTTAGCCATTTAATTTCATCTTCTAGTGTTGTAACGTTGTAATTTAGAATTGGAATATATACATCATTACTACCTTTGCTCACTGAATATTCCTCCATTCTCAATTTAAAACTCTTTATTAATATAATCAGGATTCAATATAATTAACTCTCTATAATTTTATTTCTATCTATGACTTCAAAGAACCATTAAAAGCCAGGGTGCGGAATCGAACCGTCAGCGAGACTCTGCTACTCTACTATCCTGGCACAAAAAATATATTTGGAATAAATCCATATATATCATTACCCTTTCATTATATTTATAATTTCTTCATCTACACCCTCCATTCCTTTTGTCGCTATTTTTCCCATCGCTTTTATAGCTTCTTCTGCTGATCCCTGTGCAATATTACAAAAGTCTTCATCTTTATTACTTCCATACTCGGCAAAATAAACTGCGAGAAATATTGCATCAATAGCAATAACAGCTTTTGCTGCACATCCCGAACTTGCTCCATCGCAGAATTCACCAGCAATTGTTCCAATGATATATTTAATAGCTCTTTCCATATGATAAACACCACCATTGTTCTGATATATTATCGCAACTGTAGCACCAACTCCAGCACCAACCGCACAACCACACATTGCAGAAAGATCTCCTGTAAAACACTTCACATAAGCATTGAGCAAATGTGACAGTGCAAGACTTTCGATCACTTTACTATGATCAAAATTACAAAATCTATTACCATATAAAGCTGGTACTAAAATTGCTACATTTCCCTGATTTCCACTACAACCACTACTCATTGCAGTGAACCCTTGTTCCATCCGAGCCTGAACTGCAGAAGCAACCTTGATTTTGATTTCAGAAACAATGTTATCCGGCAAAATTCCACTTTCTACCATTTCCCTAAGATTTCGTGCTGTACTACTTATTTCAGATCCTCTTTCTGACAGGTCATCATTCACCATAAATCCATGAATTAAATGATAATTCAGATTTCCAGCGTGAACTAATCTACACATCCCAATTAAATCTGCAAGACTCTTTTTTCTTAATTCTTCCTTATAATTCCCTGTATTGCTATGACTAATATCAGCATTTTTTATTATTTCACCATTAATTATAATTTCAGTTATATTAGTATGTCCTCCATTTATCAATACTGATACATTTCCAAGATTTGATTCTATGACGATCTTTGCTTTTAACCCTCCCTTCCACTTTGGTTCAGATTTAATTTCTATATTTCCTTTCCTTATTATTTCCTCTGCTTTTTGCAGTGAGTCAGAATTAACATTATCAAGTGCTAAAAGACCATTCTTTCTATTGCCAGAAATTAACCCTAATGTAATCGCAATTGGAAATCCCTTTTTTCCCTCAGTTCCAGGAACACCCGCATTAAAACCGTTCTTAAAAGTTCCAGGATCTAATGTGAGCTTTATCTTTGATGTCTGTATTTTTCCATTCTTCTTTTCTTCTATTACTGCACGAGCAGTTGCTGAAATAAAAGCAACCATCCCAACCTCTGTACATCCAGCTGTTTCAACAACTTCATGATTAAATATTTCAATCATCAGAGCTAAGTCACTTCTTTCTTCACCACTCAAATCAGCAAGTTTCTTAAAATCCTTAGAACTCATTTAATACCACTTCCATATATTTAATATATTCAATTATTAATGTACATCAACACACTAAAAAACACGCCTAACAGGCGGGTTCATAAACATCATCTAAATTAGTCTCACAAAATTTATATAACACTTAAAAACCGACCTGTTTACAGGATGCTACAACAACAGCAAATTTGGTTTTCAAATGTTTTCATAAATATTATAGTTATCTTACATTTAGCTTAGCATATCAAAAGATCTTGTCAATATTTTTTCTTAATTGGGAAATATAGGAAAGGGATATTTTATTTATAGCACTTTCCCATATTGTTTAATCACTACTATCGGGGGTTGTAACCTTCCTCCCGTGTGACTCTTTAATCATATCATTTTTACAGGCTTGCGCAGAAGTAACTGGCGCACCACCTGGAATTTCAATAACAGGACTGCCAACCGTTTTCGAATGCGATACAATTTTTCCTACACCAGAAAAACGTCTTTCATTTGTCTTGTCAGATATGCCAGATTGATCAATCTGTGACTCTTTTCTGAGCGTCTGTAATAATTTTTCTAATTCAGTTGCCATCTTGCTGTATTCTCCTCGTTTTTTAACTGTAAACCCACATATTGCGCAGGTTACCTCTAGTTTAATTTTTACTCAATCAATAACTAAGCCAAAAACAAACTGCTCAATTTATATATAATTTTATATTATATTATTTAAAAATAATTTTACAATTAACTTTCAAAAAATATTTATTTACCAGGTAGTATGACAAATACTTATGATTTGTCAAGGACTAAGTATAAAGTTTTTCTATTGTTCATTTCCTCATAAAAACTCAGCTACTCTGAGCTATAAACCTAAATCTGACAATAACTTATCCTTCTCTGCGCCACTAATCACTCTATATCTCCCCTGTTTCAAATCCCCCAATTCAATGTTCATCACTCTGATTCTCTTCAGGTCAACAACGCCAAAACCCAACTCCTTACACATATTTCTAATCTGCCTATTTTTTCCTTCAATTAAGATTATGGAAAAAGTGAAATCATCGATTTTCTTGAAAACACATTTTTTTGTCTTATAGCCACCACTAATTTGCACTCCACCTACCATTTCATTCTCAAAATTTTCATCAATGAACTTATTAACCTTTACAATATATTCTTTGTCGTGAGAATAAATGGGATTTAGCAATTTATCCGTCACGCGACCATCATTTGTCAAAAGGATCAAGCCGCGAGAGTCCTTGTCTAACCTGCCCAATGGATATACATCAGCATCTAATTTCACAGTATCAGAAATCGATGTTTCTCCTTCTTGTCCTGTGTGTGTGACCACACCCTTTGGCTTATTTAATGCCAGATAAACCAGCTTTTTCAGTTCCCCGTTGACCGCAACTTCATCAGCTTCCTGAATCATTTCTCCGAGCTCTGCCACCTTACCATTGATCCTGATTTTGCCATTTTTAATCAATTCATCAGCCTCTCTTCTGCTACAAATTTTCTTTTCTGCGAGATATTTATTTATTCTAATAGGATATATCATTATAATCTTTTATCAAATTAATACACTTATCATAACAGTTGCTTGGAAATAATCAATACCCATTTTCTTGAAACCAGACATATAAGCAAAATAAAAGGCGAAAGAATTTGCTTCTTCACGCCTCGACATGCTCTTTTTCTTCAAAAAGCAAACGAATAGAAAATATCTTTCCTATCAATAAAATTACATATCTTTTAGGGACTAGCAAAGCCACTTTTCCATCCCGTAAAATAAAATCCCATTTCTGGACATCTTTATGATCTCCAAGAAATTTCACTAGATTCGAATTTACTCCTTCAATCCTAGGACGATTATTTTCAATTTCCTCAATGCTTGTGCCCTCAAAAAAAAGGACGATATGAGGTATTATACTATTTTTAAAAGAAATAATTTTTATTTTATATGCACGGACAACACGCGTCAATGATTATCCCTCCGAATTTTTATCTATCAAATTTGATAAGACTTTTTAGTATAGATGAATATTTCATATTTGTCAATCCTTCGTTCCTACATTCTACTCTCAAGTGCAATTTAATCAAAGGGGTTTGATTTTTATTTTAGGGGTATAAAAATAATCCCTTGTTTAAGGGATTATTTAATGTGTACCACCTAGGGGAATCGAACCCCTATTGCCAGGATGAGAACCTGGTGTCCTAACCGTTAGACGAAGGCGGCATAATTTATATTTATCATTTTAACATTCAATATCGACTAGATCATCTTAACTGACATTACATTAACTAACCTATCACAAATAAAACTAATTTGCAATACCGAAATATTGAAATTAGTTATATCTTATTTCACAAGCAACTTATCCGCTAATTCAGGTTTTGCCATAATCTCTCTCACAATTTTTTCCATATGCATTACCCTTGACCCCTTAACAAGTACAACATCCTCTTTTTCTAGAATAGACTTCAATGACCTAATCAATTCATCCATATTCTCAAAATGAAAAATCATATCTTCTGACATGCCACTTTTTTCTGCTTGCTTGCATATTATCTTGCTTCTTGAGCCATAGGCAAAAAGCATGTTGACTGATTTGAAAACAGATTTTCCCACTTCTCTATGTCCCGATTCACAATATTCACCCAACTCCAGCATATCGCCCAAAACCGCTATTTTTCTTTTTGCGCTCAACTTCTCTACCGCCCCCAAAGCAACTGCCATAGAGCTCGGACTTGCATTAAATGTATCGTCAATTAGCAAAGAACCATTAAAACCACATATTAAATTCATCCTCCCTGCTAACGGATGATAGTTAGAAATGATCTCTGACATCTCCACAAGATTAAATCCAAAATGAATTCCAACTGTCACAGCAGACAAAGTAGAATAGATCTGCCCTTTTCCTATGGCATAAGGAAGTCGAAAGGGAACTGTTGTTCCTCTATAAGATATTTTGAAACTCATACCCATCAAACCATCCTCTGTTCTGAATTTTCGATCGCCTAACAGAACTTCTCCAGCAATTACATCCTCACTATGATCAAGCCCATAGCTCACTATTTTTGGTTTTATGTTTTTTGAAATCTCTTTTATACTCTGATCATCAAAATTGAGAACTGCTAAATCTTTTTTACCTAGAGACTTAATCAGTAATGATTTTTCTCTTATGACATGTTTGGCATTTTTAAAATATTTGACGTGTGAAGGATATTTTCCGATAGCAGTCATTACGCCGATATTTGGTTTCACAACTTCTAGCATTTTTTTCATATCTCCAGGTCTATTCACACCCATTTCCAAAATGATTATGTCAGGATAATCACTTTTTTTCATCAATATTTTAAAAGCCCTGCTAAAAACTTTCAACCAACCAATAATTGAACTTCCCCCACTTTCAATTCCGATTATTGTCAAAATAATATTTACGTCTGAACTGCAACAGCTTTTGTCGCACGCCACATTATATTTTGTTTTCAAGATCTCATAAATAGATTTTTTCGTACTGCTTTTTCCAACGCTACCTGTAATACCAATAACGACTGGATCATATTTTTCCAGTATTCTCATGGCTAATATATTGAGTATTTTTACAGCTACCTGTTTCATTGTTTGAATTTATAATCTATTTAATATTTTCAGTTGGTGAGATATTGTAATAATTTACCAGTTCTTGAGACAATTCCTGAAATACCACTGCTGTCGTATTAGCAGCATATGAACCATTCTCAGGCTCATCTAATTTAACTAATATTGAGAACCTGGGATTTGGCATTGGACCAAAACCGACAAACGTATGAATAGTTTTATCTTCTTCGTATCCTCCAGCATCCTTCTTTGGAATCTGTGCTGTTCCAGTTTTTCCTGCAAATTTATATCCTTTGACCTTTGCTTGTTGTGCGTGACCATTTTCAATAACACTGACCATCATTGCAGATACTAAATTTGCTGTTTTTGAAGTGACTACCTGCCTGACAATCTTAGGTTCATTTTTTTCGGATATACCATTATGGATGAATTCACTAACAACACGGGCTTTCATAAGTTTTCCATTATTGGCAAAAACCGAAATTGCGTTCAACATTGCCAGAGGCGTAACCGAAATTCCTTGTCCATAAGAAGCAGTCGCATAGTTAATTTCATTTTTCCTATCCAAGTTTGAAAGATTTCCCCTGGTCTCTCCTGCAATCTCAATTCCCGTGTATTCATCAAGTCCAAATTTTTTCAAATAATCATAAAAGTCATTCTTTTCAACCTGATTCACCACGAAAACAGTTCCCGTATTTAGCGATTTCTCCAAGACTTGAATCATACTTTGTTCACCATTTGCTTTGCCGTCGGAATTTCTGATCGGCCAACCATCGATCTTCAAATAACCTTCATCAATATATGTGGTGCTGGGTCCAATCTTTCCTAGATCAATACCAATAGCCATTGTAATCGGCTTTTGTACCGAACCAGGCTCGTATACACCATGAACACTTGAACTCAAAAATAAACTCATATCCGAGACCTTTGAATATTCATTCGGATTATATCTTGGATATTGAGCCAATGCGATGATCGCCCCCGAAACAGGATCCATCACGATCAGATCACCTCTCTTAGCTCCGTACTTCTCAACTGCTGTTTCCAGCTTTTTTTCTGCCAAATATTGTATAGTTTGATCAATTGTTAATATGATATCATCACCATTTTCCGGTGCCTTAGAACTTTTCAGTCCAAATGATATCCAGTTTCCAGAAACATCTTTTTCAATTTCCAGAAACCCCATTTCCCCTTCAAGTCTTTCGTTATAATATCCTTCAATGCCATATTGACCTGCTCTCTTATCGTTTTTATACCCCAAAAAACCAACTAGATTTGATGCCAGATTATTACCTGGATAATATCTGACGATTTCGGGAATGATTCCAATACCAACAAAATGTTCATTTTTAATTTTTTCAATCAGGTCATCTTGAACACTAATTTTGATTACTTCATACGGATCATCTTTCTTGCTCAAAAGATTAAATACTTTTTCTTCATCAAGCTCTAATATTTCTGATATTTTTTTTGCAGTTTCTCTTTTCTTGATGACATTTTTTGGAGAGGCATATATCGTACTAAGCTCTTTATTAACTGCAAGAGGATATAATTGACTTGAATATGAATCCTGTATAAAAATTTCACCTCTTTTTGGGATCATTTCTTGAAAAAACTCGTGCTGACCCTGAGCCAAAACCTTATAAAAATCATTTTTAATTACTTGCACCTGAACCAATCGAAGCAGAATCAAGCAAAAACAAATGACAATAAACAGAATTAATACATAGATACGAGTCAGAAAATCATCTTTGCCATATGGAACCGAGAAATTTTTTTTCATAGATCTTCACTAGAAAATATTTTTTAAATAATCGAAATTATGACACTTTGCTATTTCAAAAAGACAACTAGAATATACACATAATTTTTTATCAAAAAATATATTTTCTGACTAAATGTCGCAATTTCAATCTTGTAAATATATTCTACAAGTCCAGTATTCGTAATACATTAAATGCGTGCATTTTAAACCAAGCTCATTATAACTATCTCTCCATAGCGACTACACTGAGACTTGATGTAATATATTTAATATTTGAATTTTCAACTGCAACCAAGTTGTCAGATTCGTCTTCAAGATTATCTAAAGATTTCAAATCAGCTAATTCAATGATCATTTTTTGATTTTCTTTTTGAAGACCGTCTAGTTGTTTTTCATATCCCTTCACATCGTACCCATGAGTCGTGATACTGACAGTTTTTGACATATAAACAAAACCAATCATACCAATTAAAAGTATTAGCAAAACACTAGTAATCTTTTCACTATTTTTTATTTTTTGAGAAACAGTAATATTTTTGAATCTACTATTTCTATAATTATGCTTTCTTGTATACATTGAATTTTTCATAAAAAATAAATGAATTAAAATTATATTTTTTTTGCTATTCTTACCTTTGCGCTTCTTGATCTTGGATTAAATGCAATCTCTTCTTCCGTTGCCATTACAGGCTTTTTTGTGATAATTTCCAGTTGTTGTTTATGTTTGCAAACGCATAGAGGAATCTTGACATCGCATATACAATTTTTTGCTTCTCTTCGAAAGAAATTCTTTACAATCCGATCCTCCAGAGAATGAAAAGATATGATACATACCCTACCTCCAACTTCAAGATTATCTAGGATTACAGGTAAAACGTTTTGTAAATTTTCTAACTCCTTGTTAACTGAAATTCGAAAAGCTTGAAAAGTTTTTGTCGCGTAATGTATTCTCTGATTTTTATATCTCGTCGGAACTGATTTTCCAATAATGTCTACTAACTCTTGAGTATTTACGATCTTTTTTTCTTTTCTAGTCATTGCAATTTCTCTGGCAATTGAATAGGCATATTTTTCCTCACCATAATCTTTGAGTATCTTTTTTATTTCCTCTTCGCTCCAATTATTTATTATATGTTCAGCCGTAAACCGATCATCATTTTCTGCTCCTTGTCCTCCAATTCTCATATCAAGCGGACTTTTTTTTAAAAATGAAATTCCAAGATCATCATCATTTAATTGCTGTGAAGAAAATCCGAGATCAAGAAAGAATATATCAACGGGAGGAAAATTTACATTTTCTTTGATTTTGACAAAATCTACAAAATTTCCTTTTTCAAGAACAACTCTGTCTGAATATTTTTTCAGTCTTCTTCTATTTTCGATCAAAGCTTCGCTATCCAAGTCAATTCCCAGCAGTTTTCCATTGGGAGATATTTTTTCAAGAAATAGTTCCGCGTGACCTCCACCACCTATTGTTCCGTCAATTAAATTTTCCCCCGGTTGTGGATCAATAATTTCTATAATTTCTTTTGCTAACACTGGAATATGAAAATAATTCATACTTTAAATTTTATAATTTACCAAGATAATACTATACTCCCAATTCCCCTAATTTTTCAGCTATATTACTACTATCCTTTTCTGTCTTTTCCTTGTACTTATTCCAAGTTTCCTCATTCCAAATTTCTAGGCGATTGAACAAACCACCGATCACAATCTTCTTTTTTAAACCGGCATATTTTCTCAGATAATCAGGCAAGATCACTCTTCCCTGCTTATCAAGCTGAACATCCATAGCTCCAGCGAGCATTAATCTGGCAAAAGCTCTCGTATTTGACTGACTAATCGGCAAGCTACTTAGCTTTTCCGCCAAAACCTTCCATTCGGATATTGTGTATAAAAACAAGCACCCGTCAAGCCCTCTTGTAATTACAGCTCCTTTTTTCAAATCACTGCGAAACTTGACTGGCACGGCCATTCTTCCTTTTTCATCTAGATTGTGATTATATTCTCCAATAAACATATTTATACTATGATATTCCTAATTATTAATTCCCCACTTTTATCCACTTTTATACCCTATAAACCCATTATACACCACATAGCACATTAGTCAAACCACAATACCCCATCTACCAAAAAATACAATTGCCCATATTTAAGGCATATTTCTCCAAAAAACGAATAAAAAAGCAGATAAACTATCCACAGCTTACCCACTTTTTCTTTTCTTTAATTACTTTGCAAAATCCTTTAACAAAAAACTTTACGATTACTCCATCTACCAAGTCGAAAGTTCTAAATTTTATTCTGACTATTTATCCCTCGTTATGATAAAATCCGCAAAATCACTTAAAACTTTTCTATATTTTTCATCAACCGCAAAGGATTGAATATTTGTTTTTGCCTCTTTTATAAGATCTTCCGCTTTGTTTTCAGATTTTTTCAAAGCACCTGTGTCTCTGATTATTCTACGCACGATCTCCAATTCATCAAAGGTTAGATCCTCATTCCCTAAAATATCATCTAATATCTTTTTTTCTTCATCGCTTGCAGTTTTCATTGCCTCGGCAACAAGAAGAGTTCTTTTTCCCTCTTGAATATCAGATCCCACAGGTTTTCCAATTTTTTTCTCGTTGCCAAAAACTCCAATTATATCATCCTGAATTTGAAATGCGATGCCAACAGGAATTGCATAACTGCTCAATAATTTCAAAAAATTATCATCAGCCCCAGCTAGGATTGCGCCTAAATGCAAAGGTCCCTCAATCGTATATTTTGCCGTCTTATATTTTTGCACCTTAAAGACCATTTCCACATTTAAATTTTTGTTCTTATCAAAATTCAAATCCATTAATTGACCGAACATCGTATTGCAAATTATGTTGTTAAAATAATTCAGTGCCTTTATCCTCTCGCTATCATTAAAATTAGAATTATTCAAAACTTGATATCCAAACGATGACATTAAGTCTCCTATCAGAATTGCCATGGATGTTCCAAAGTGCCGACTATCATTATCCTTGAAATCTTTTTCGGCCTTTTTTCTGTACTTACAGTGCATAGACAGATCGCCATGCCTAAAATCATCCCTATCGATTATATCATCATGGATAAGAAAGTATGAATGCATCAACTCTACTGAAACTGCAGCTCTTAAGACCTCTTCTCGATCTTTTCCTCCAGCAAGAACATATCCAAAATAGAAAAGAACGGGTCTAATTCTTTTCCCAGAACTCATCACAAAATTTTCTAAATCAGCTATAATTTCTGAAAATTCTGTAAGTTCAATATCAGACTTTATTTGTTTATGTTTATTCTCAAAAAAAACATTTAGCTCAATATCAATCCTCTTCTTCAAATTTGTATAGTAATCATTCATTTCCATATTTTTAATTATGTTTAATTTTTAAAAATATTTTAACCACTGAACCCCTATTTATACCATCGCTGCTGATTTCAATTTCACCATCATGAGCCCTAATTATTTTTCTCGCAATAAATAGACCGAGTCCGCTCCCCGAGGCATTTTCCACGGAAGCATTTTTCCCTCTCGTAAATTTTTGAAAAAGTCTCTTTTGATCTTCCTTGCTAATACCCACTCCAGTGTCCTTGATTATAATTTCGAGATGATCTTTATTCTTTTTTACATTTATATCCACTCCTCCTTTTTTTGTATATTTACAGGCATTATCAATTGTATTCATAAAAACCTGTCTAATATAATTCGGCTCAACTTCAATGTCTGTAGTTTTGGAATCAAACTTTAATCGAAGATAAAGACCCTTTTTATCAAAATTTCCTTTCAAAGTGTCAATTGTTTCTTGAAGCATCTTTTTCAAGGAAATAGATTGGAATTGGAATTTCAAAAAACCTCCTTCAAGTTCAAGCGCATCAAGCATATCATTCGTAATATTATTCAATCTATCTGTACTAACAAGTATCTTTTTGATCATATTATTTTTCTCCTGCGCAGACAAATCATCAAAATCTCCATCATACCACATTGAAACCATTCCTCTGATAGCAGTCAAAGGTGTTCTCAGTTGATGTGAAGTGATATGCAAAAATTCATTTTTAATTTCCAACAACTCTTTTAATTTTGTATTAGCAATTTCAAGATTATTATTTAATTTTTTTGTTTCTTTGATTTGCCTACTTGTCTGTTCATAGAGTCTTGCATTTTCCATTGCATTCCCCACATGTGATGAAAACATATACAATATATTTTTATCTCTCTGTAAGATCTTATTCACCGGCTTGGTTCCAACAAAAATTAGCAAACCGATAACATCTCTCCGAGAAAAAATTGGCATAGAAATAAATGATTTCGCCTTGACCACTTTTTGAATTAAACTACAAGATTTCTTGCCCACAGTAGGATATAAAAATTCTGACAAATTAGTGCTCACAAAACTTTTCTTTTCCTTTATTGTTCTTGCCACGAGATTATCTATATCATTGATGTTCACTTTGTGCTTGTAAAAAGACTTATTCAATAATTTTTCAGCCTTTTTTACTAAAGTTGTATTCGTTATAGCGTAAGTATAAATTTCTTTTTTCTCAGCACTAAATAAAATAAATATTCCACCCTTATTTCCTAAGTGACCTAAACTATCTGGTATTATGTCAACAACGCTCTGTGCAATTTCTTTTGGATCGAAATTTTCCATCACCTTGTCATTAACTTCAAGGAGTGCCTTCAAATCCTTATTCCCTTCTTCCAAATTTTTATTCGTATCTTCCAGCTTGTCAACGTAATGTTTTATTTTTTTATTAGCATTTTGCAGTTTTACCTTTGAATTCTTTTCTTTCTTCACACTTCTCACTAGTTCTCTACTAAAATATAAGAAGGTAATCAAAATTCCAATTTTCAACATTCTCATAAAATCATCTGAAGAAAGTATAACTATATCAATTAACAATATAATTGACATAACAGTTATTAAAATTTGAGTTAAGAAAGTTTTAATACCCATTAAGTCATGTTTGGTTATAGCGTATGCTAAAAAACCTAAAAATACCACAGTTGAGTAATCTCCTAATTGATAATACTTCGGAATATTCAAAATAAATGGATAGATAATATTAAAAACTACATTCATGGTAAGAAAAAATAAAATCCCAATAACAAAATACTGAATACTATCCCTCTCTTTTCCTTTGGAGGAAAAATAATTTTTAAACAATAACTTTAGGGTCAAAAAAGATATTAAAAGCACAATTGCATAGAAAACAATTATCCCATATCCATAAATTAACTTTGACCACACTTGCTTTGACTGAATATCTGCAATTGCCCAGTTTGTTAAAAGTGTAGCAGGAAAAGAAACAATTCCTGTAATTAAAACAATAAAACTAGTTAACCTATGCTTTCCATGCTCGTTGAGAAAATAAATTGTGAAAAAATATATTGACGCAAAAAGTGGTATAGTAACTGCCCAGGCTATTCTAATCCAAAATAAAGCTAATTCTACTTGGCTTGGTAATCTTGCAATATACGCAAAATCAACCCAAATAAGCATAAATAACGTCGTTGAAATAAAAGATTTTTTTATGTTCCTTTCTTTATCCGAGAAATAGACAATTAAAATCAGCCAAAGACCTATAGCATTAATCAAAAAAACAGCTATTTTTGTTATTAAATCAAAATCAACTTGCATATCGCTAAATTATTTATAAATACTACCCTAAATCAAGATTAATGATCATCTCTTTTTCTGTTTTGATCATATTATAGAAATTCTTAAGAGGAACTGTATACTCTTCCTTATTAGATTCTCTTGATATAATTTTATCAGCCTCACTTATATAGTAGTCAGCTACAGTCAGGACATACGCACTCATATCAAAACTTTTTCTGTTTGTCATTTTGGAGACCAGAGACTCTTGACCAGTTTCATTATCATGCTCTATGTCCATAATATCTTTTTTCATTATATTAACTGCCCTGAATAACCTACCCATCCTCATTAATTGTTCCTCCTCTTTTAAATCATATAAATTATTATTTACGAACACCAATTCATTAAAAATATCAATATCCATACTTCTGCAGTCTAATACTTCTATAGAATATTTTACTATTTTTGCCAACTCTTTTTCCTTGTCGATTAAATCTTTGTAGCATTCTTCTGTAACAGCAAGAGAAATAAGTTTATTAAAATAACTACCTAAGCACATCTGAAACTCTTTAGTCGGGCATTCATAATTATATAATGAAAAAACTCTCAAAAACTCCAGGACATAAAGCTTTTTATTATTATCATCCATTTTTTCATCTAGCAGATCATCTAAAATATTGATCATGACATCCACATAAGTTGATGTTTCAAGAATATTTTTTGGATAAAAATCAGCAAATGCCTCTTTGACAAAAAAAGTTCTAAGATACTTTCTGCCAGTCGTCCATTTTTGTGCGATGTTTCTACAAGACATTGAAAGAATTTGATTACAGCTTTCTCCAACTACTTTATTGTCTATTTTCCTTTGCTTTAATATCTGATTTATCTCATTCAAATTTTTTTGTGCGCTTTTTTCGTAGAGCTCAATAATTTCTTGCATAAAGATAATTTAAAAATAAAAATGTGACTTAATAATAAAAAACCCTGCATTTGAGCAGGGACTTTGTCTGAATCCTATAAACACACATAAAAACGCTTGTTAAGCGAATCAACAAGCTAAAGACAGGAAAGATTTTTATTTCTTCATGCATTGTATTGTGATTTCTATTTTAATTATTTTAACTGAAAGTATTATAACTCTTTCATTATAACACAAAATTATAAATGTGGCTACAAAAAATCTTTTAGACAAAAAAATCAAGCTGACAAAAGCTTGATTTCATATCAAAATAACTTCAATTCTATCTTGCAAAATGAGCGAAGGCTCTGTTTGCTTCGGCCATCTTTTGAATGTCTTCTCTCTTTTTCATAGCAATCCCTGTTCCACCAATGATATCCAAAATTTCTTCAGAAAGCTTTTCTGACATTGGTTTTCCTTTTTTACTCTTAGCAGCGCCGATGAGCCATCTGAAAGCAAGTTGCATTCTTCTGTTTTCACCACGAACTTCAACAGGAACTTGATATGTGGCTCCTCCAATTCTCTTCGACTTAACTTCCAAAACTGGCGCAACTTTATTAAAAGCTTCCTCAAATACTTCGATTGGATCTTTTTTTGTCTTTTCTTTGATAATATCCAAAGTATCATAAACAACTCTGCATGCCACAGTCTTTTTTCCGTCTTCCATTATATAGTTGATAAACTTAGATAATATTGGATTATTATATTTATAGTCGGATTTTATTCCTCTGTCGATTGTCTTTTTTCTTCGTCCCATGGTTGTTTATAATTATGTTAAAATTCAATTTAAAATGAAAACTATTTAGGTCTCTTTGTTCCATATTTACTTCTTTCTTGTTTTCTTCCTTCTACTCCACCAGCATCAAGAACTCCACGAACAATATGATATCTGACACCCGGAAGATCCTTAACTCTTCCACCTCTAATCATCACCACGGAATGTTCTTGTAATGTATGTCCAATTCCTGGAATATATGCTGTCACCTCAGCTCCATTTGTCAGTTTTACTCTGGCAATTTTTCGAAGCGCTGAATTCGGCTTTTTGGGAGTCATTGTTCCAACCTTCACACAAACACCTCTCTTGAAGGGATTTCCTTTTTTGGCGACTGATGGCTTATTTTTTAGATAATTAAAATTACGCGCTAAAGCAGGCGTCTTTGATTTCTTGGCGGTCTTTGTTCTTGGTTTTCTGATCAATTGTTGTATAGTTGGCATTGTTTTATTTTATATAGTTTTATTATAAAAATCAGATAAAATTAACACAACTGCATTAGTTTGTGCAATTTCTATATCGCAATTTCATTTAATCCCTCAATAAACCTAAGATTAACAGATTGTTATAAATATGTCAAGAACGTTTTTCCTCAATCGAATAATTTCAAAAATAGCGATCATAAAAGTCGATTACTTCCAGTAAACAAAGCAAACAGTAGCTCCAAGATCGGCCAAAGAATTAGACTGAATCCACCAAAAATAATAAAGACAAGCAAAAGTATCATACCATTTTTCTCAAGAAATTCTTTTGTACCTTGCATCGAATATGGCATGAAATGAAAAAGGATCTTCGAACCATCCAAAGGAGGAATGGGCATTAAATTAAAAAGAGCTAAGATAATGTTGAGATACACGATAAAAGAGAAGAACGATATCATTCCCGAATCAATATTTTGAAATATCATTATCCGAATAATAGCTCCAAAAATAAATGCAATGATCAAATTCGAAACGGGACCAGCAAGTGCAACAAACATTTCTCCGTTTTTTTTGTCTCGCAAATTGTATGGATTATAAGGAACTGGCTTTGCCCAGGCAAATATAAAACCAAAATTAGAAATGATCAAAAATAAAGGGACTAGAATTGAACCCAACGGATCAATATGCGCAATCGGATTCAAGGTCAATCGACCCATATATTTTGCCGTCGGATCTCCCAAATAATTTGCCATCCAGCCATGAGCAAATTCATGAATAACGGCAGAAAATAATAAGATGATTACAAAAAAAATTGCTATAGTGATTTCCATACTTGCCAAAATTAATTATTTAGTTTAAGATAGCTATGTGCTAACATAATATCTTAATTATTGCTTTATGAGTAAAATATGTCAAGTTTGTGGTAGAGGAACAAGAGCAAGTCAATCTCGAAGTCACTCGAATATTGCCACCAAAAGAAAACAATTCATCAATGTTCAAACAAAACATGTCGATGGAGAGAAAATAAAAATTTGCACAAAATGCATCAAAACATCAGCAAAAGATAATTCCTAGTTTCCATGAAAATTATTTTAATGCAATATGCTTAAAAAATAATCTATTTACATAGATTATTTTTTTTCTTAATATTCTCTCTACTTTTTGTTCCAAAAGTCTTCTGCTTCCGCTTCCATTGAATGAAGTCTTGAATAGTAATCAGGAAATTCATTCAAGTGAGCAAGAACAATTTTGCCCGTCATCACAGGATCATCATCAGTGACATTTGTCTGATCGTCAACAATTCCATGTTCTAATTCGACATTCATCCCCATTCTAAATTGAATAACATCAAACTTATCCCAATTGATCCCCAAAGAGTTTCCCACTCTCTCTGCCTCTTCTGTTGTAAAATGTTTTTCTTCACTCATGTTTTTAGCATTAAGTATATAAATAACCCCAAGATCAAATCAACTTCCCCATTGATCGTCTAATCCTTCAACAGCTTAATCCCCAACCCTGAAATCTTTCCTCCCGCAAAGATCAGAATAAAAACAAAAATTGACCAGCTCGAAAGATTAAGAAGCTTGATAATAAATTCTTGTGGTATAATCTCCTTCAGTAATCCCCCGATCTGATCTTTTACTAAATTTTCAGCCATTGCTCTTTGTTGGTCTTCTAGATTTTTCACATAATTTGGATCTGTCAATCTTGATCTATCGACGACGATTTCTTCTTTGACACCTACACTATCTTCAGAATCAGAACTGATCGACTGACTATTGTCATATTTGAACACCTGTGGAGCATCTTTTTTTGCAGCAAAAATATTATACGAAGAATATATACCAAAAAATATTACCGCCAGACCTAATGCTAATAAAGCATAACCTACTATTTTGTTCGATTTTGTTTCCATATGTTTTATTTTACACTTAAATATAATGAATTACTTTTTTATTCAAATATTTTAGCAAAAACCTCCTTTTTCCCGTCTCTCGTTTTTGAAGAATATAAAATCACTTCTGCGCCAATTTTTTTTTGAATGGTCTTCAATTGAACAATTCTGGAATTTCTTTTTAGCTTGTCTGCCTTATTAGCGATCACCATAAAGTCATGACCATGATTTTTCAAAATCTCAACCATTTCTTCGTCAAGCTTCGTTGGTCCAACTTTTGCATCAATAATCAGCACAATGCGAGAATGTTCAATCTCTGGTGACGTCAAATACCAAAGTATCAAATTTCGCAATTTTTCCCTAGCTTGCATTGAGATCTTTGCATAACCATATCCAGGCAAATCCACAAAATACATTATTTCATTAACGAGAAAAAGATTAATCTCTTTTGTTTTTCCGGGAGTTGAACTTGATTTAACCAATCCCTTTTTGCCCAACAATGAGTTTATGACGCTTGATTTTCCAACATTCGATCTACCGATAAATGCGATTTTGTGTTTACCGTCCTCCAACATCTGGTCGGGACCGACAATTCCTTTAACAAATTCAGCTGATTTTACATTCATACTTTTAATTTAAATATCTTATATATACTTTTACTATCTACGATCTTCCATCTCACGAGCAATTGAGAAAATATAAAAGGAACGACAAAATTAAATATCACGCTCGAAGTAATTATAATTGAATATAATTCAATCCCAATAAATTTTTCTTGAAACAAAATATTTACAATAATGATCGTAGTGCTGAACTTAACAGAAAGACCAATTCCTAACAAAATTGATTCTCTTGCGCCCAGCTCTTTTCTGCCCAACAGATAGCTAGAAATAATTTTGATGCTTTTGGTAACTACGATAATCAATAATATCACAAGTGGATATTTCAGCAAGACATCAATACTAACCGACATTCCGACCCACAAAAAGAAAAGTGGGGCAAAAAAACCATATGAAATCGCCTTGACCTCCTTTTCCACTAAGTTTAATCTCCTCTGATGAATAAAAGTTTTCAACGAAATTCCAGCAAGCAAAGCGGCCAGCGGAGCGGCATTTGCATAAAAACCAATCCCCAAGAACAAAAAAAGAACAAACATCGAAAAGATGAACATTGTATCAACATTCATAAAACGAAATTGCTCACCTTCTTGTCTGAAATGCACAAATCCCATCGTGAGCAAAAACAAGATCATCAAGGATATTAATGTGAGATATATTCTACCCGGATCGTGAGAACCGATGATGACAGAAACGATGATCAATATCGAGATTTCAAAAATATTACCAGTGACACCGATATCAACGATCGCTCTTCCCAGTTTGGTTTTCAGAATCTTGAATTCATCCAAAAGAGGAACAAGCATAACTTCCCCCACAGAAGCAAAGGACAGTGAGACTAAAAAAGAGATCAAAAAACTATAGTGAAAAATATAATGAATGATCAAGCTTCCAAAAAGAGCTTCAAACAAGATAATAAAAAAAGTAGATTTCAAAATAAATATTTTCTTTTTCTTCAGTTCTTGGAGACTAATTTCAAAACCAACTATAAAAAGTAAAAAATACATACCAAGTTCTCCCAAGAACATAAAAGTGTCGGAAGTTGTGACGGAGATGAAAGGATTATAGATCGAAAGAAGAAAACCAAAGATGAGAGAAGAGAAGATCCAGGGTACTCTGATTTTTTCCAGCAATCTCCCAAAAATGAAAATGAAAAGAAAGGCTATCCCAATGAACAAGAATAAATTTTGCATTATTATTAATTAATATTAATTTACTTTATTATATTACTTAATCGCAAAAACCACAAATAAAAAAGAGCGAGTCTAATTATTTATAGACTGCTCTCAAAATAATCGTCGTACCAGGATTGAACCTGGGTCTGCAAAGCCTAGCTCTGCAAGGCTAACAACTACCCCATACGACAAAATATATCCTAGCAAATAAAAAGAATTTGTCAACGCTGTAACCCTGTACAAAATCAATTTGTAATGTACAATTAATGACAACAAAGGGAGGATAGTCTATGAATATAATTGAATTAACAATCATTATATTGGGGTCAGTATTAATAATAACAGTAAAATTTATCGTGCAAGCGATGATACTAACAAAAACAAGCCCTTTAACTGGGTTTCCCATGCTATTAACATTTATAACCATCTTCTCGGTAATTTTTTGGTTATCAACGATTTATAACAGCATTCTAAAAAGCAAAGATTACTCAAAATCATTTCAGTAATCTTTTTTTATAAGCATTGTTAAAAAACTCGCTTTCATGTCACGGAAAACGTTTTTTTTCATATCTGCTAAATATCCGACAATTCTTTATTATTATCAATATATCGTACTTTTTCAAAAGGACTAATCACGCTCGATGATATATTGGCTAGATGAGCTCCGATCCGACGAAAATACACGGCCAGCAACGCATAGATCACAGCATTCTTCGTCTTAATTTCTTTATCATCAATAGTATCAGCAATAATCCGTTCTGATCTTTTACAAATATTATCCTGATACAACTGCACAACTTTTTTTGCCTTTTCTTCATCTGAATTAATAAACGCCTTATGAGTCAGATCAAACATTTCCAAAATATTTTCAATTTGCTTCTCAATTATCTCTGAATATTTATCATCCAAAAAACCATCATCAAGCTTTAAAGACACGTCATATATATTCTTCATAAAATCCCCTGTTCGTTCCACATCTCTTGTTGCGCCAAGAAGAATGAGCGCAAATGTCACATCCTGCTCAGGATTGATAGAAACATGTTCCAAGATCTTCTTGCGAATTTCCATTTCATAACGGTTGATCTTTTTATCTTCCTTATGAATATTTATATCCATCTCTTTTCCAGTGACCATAGAATCAGTAACAAGCTTAAATGTCTCTCGATTTTTTTCAAGCATTACCTCCAATGTGTCAAAAGATTGTTTTAATAAGTTTTCTCTATGTAAAACTTCCATTAATTTTTTGAACATAATTTTATATATAATAATTAAATAAATTTATTTTTTCTTAAAAAATAATAAAAATAATCGGAATAAGATAAAGAGTGCAATATGATATTATAAAATAGACCGTATTTCTCCTTGATTTTGATGCAAATTCAGCGATCCTTTCTGCCAACTTAATGGGAATTTCTCTGATAGGATAGATTATTATTATTCCAAAAATATTGAAAAGCAGATGAACAAATGCAACTGTAATTGCGATTGGATTGGCCGTTGCCATTGAAGCCATCATTGCTGTACTTGTTGTTCCGATATTAGCTCCAAGAGTATAAGGAAATATTTGCCTAATAGTCAAAAGACCTGAACCAACCAGAGGCACAATCATGGAGGTTGAAATTGAACTGCTTTGCACGATCGTTGTAATCCCAAGACCTACTCCAAAACTTGTTCGATCATTACGAAATAAATAATAATCCAAGAGAACTTTTGCCTTTGTAATAATCAGACCTCTCATAATTTTTACCAACGCAATAAGTGATGCAAACATGACGACAATTGAGATCGCCAAGATATAACTTGGTGCACTTACAGTATCTTTCACAAAAAGAATTGCTGGATTCAGAATTGCATTCAAAGGATTGAAAAGTTTGGCACCTCCAAAATCCACAAAAAATCCAGCAAGCACACTGGAAAGCTTTTCAAGAAAATGAAATTTCATTTCCAGAGGAAATAAAACGATAACCGTCATTACATTGAATATGTCATGAACTATTGACCCCGCAATAGCTCTCTTGAATTCAAGCTTTCTCGTGATATGCGCCATCGAAACGATTGTGTTCGTCACGGTGGTGCCGATGTTCGCGCCCATAATAATTGGAATCGCATTGGCAAGTGGAAAAATTCCAGAAGCTACTAATCCAACCACCATCGATGTTGTCGTTGAAGAACTTTGGATCAGACTGGTAGCCAAGATCCCAATAAAAAGAGCAATCAAAGGATTCGATGTTGTGGAAATAATATTTTCAGCAAACTCCTTTCCGAACATTTTAAACGAAGTTCCCATCAACTTTATACTGAACAAGAACAGATAAAGAACAGTCAGAATTAAAATCAAATTTAAAATAAATTTTACATATGGATTTTTGAATATTTTACGCCAATCAAGTAAATTCATTTAAATTATTCTTAATTTAATTCAATCAATTTATATTATTTATATTATAAATGATTTCCAAGAAACAAACAATACGAAAAATAACAATCGAGATATATTTTTCAAACTTCTCTCGAACAAGAAAAGAAGTCCGACTTCAGGTATCTGAAATCGGACTTCACCGCTATTTGAAAATTAATACGAAACTCAGTCTTTTTTACACTTCATCTGTCGAAGTAGCGTGATATAACCCCAAACAATTTCCCGGTGGTTCGGGTGGGCATTTTGGAGAATTGGGTGCGAGTTGAGGGGAAGTTGGAGAGGGTGGAAAGGTTGATGAAATGATTGAATTTATAAATTTATTTTTTTATCTTCACTGTTAAATTCAACGATTGATAAGATAATAAAAATATATTAACTTTCATTAGCTTCGTTATCTTGTGCTTTTTTTATTGCTTCGTTGATTAGATCATCTAAAGTTGTTGCTTTGAAAACAAGACCTAATCCAATTATTTCCTGAGAAACTCCTAGAAGGTTCGTGGGTAGTGGCTCTATAATATTGTTTCTGATCATTGTGGCCGCTACGATTCCTATAAGCAAATAAGGAAAACCTTCTCCTAAAATAATTTGTCCTCTATTATACTGGGCTTCTTTCATATTCAAAAATACAGGACTTCCACTCGAACCAGGAAAAACTTGCGCATCTATTATAAACTGTTTTTCTCCATTATAATCTAGTTTTGGATGACTTGCTATAATGCCACTTCGCATTATAGGAAGATTATGTTTTTGATCATAGCGATCATTAGGATATCCTGCAAAAATCACTTTTTGTCCAACATCAAGTTCGGCTTCATTAAAATTTGCGAATATTGTTTTTTCCAAAAATTTAAAATATACCTGTGGTCCTAATTGAGAAATTACATTTGAAATATTGATGCACGCAAGATCTATTTTAGGATCAGGATGAATAGATAAAGCTCCTTCATAACCATCAGCGCGAAAAATAAAAAAATCTTTTAAGCTTGGGAGATCAGAATTCTGTTTCTTTTTGTGAAAAATAAGATTAACCTTATTATTTTTTTCCAGTACATGTTTATTTGAAATTAGTAATATTAAATTTTTGGTTGGATCATCTAAAAAATTCACTCTAACCAAAAATCCCGTTCCTATACTTTGAGGATTGTTGGCATTATCTAAAAGTTCAATTCTTAAAGTTGAAAAAAGAATTTGCTCTAAAAATGATTTTGGATTTATCATATTTATTTTTTTGTTTAAAAGAAGTTTTTTAAAAAAATGCTCCGCTACAAGAACGAATTTGTAATCCACTCTGTTTGTTTTGAAGAATAAAAAAGTTTTTTGTGTTTCTTAAACATTAAGAACTAGTTGAAAACCAGTTCCCATGCGAAGTGCCTTTATTCAGGACAGCGTTTCGCCATTTAAGTTGGTCGCTCGTCACGGATATGCTCAGTGACATGAATACCAGAACTCTTCTTTTGACTATTCCTTATACACTGATTTAATTTCTTATCAAAAAATTGATCCTTTGCCCGCTTAAGATTATAATTCCTTAATTTTTCAATATCAAAATACATATTACATACAACTGTTATAAGAACAATTAGTAAGGGAGCTCGAACTGCATAACTCTCAATTCCATCAACTTTGAATACAAAATAAATAATGCCAACCACAACAAGAAAAACAAGGATATTAAACCCGAAAGATATTCTTCTCCACTTTTTTCTGCAATTGACCACAATTTCTTTGCTATGTGCTTCCTTTTGAGCTTCTTGAATTAAATATGGAATCTGATTACCAAGATCAATAATTTTTTCTTTTAATCTATAGTTTTCGTTTTGAACAGACCGTATCTCATCACCTCTCTGTTTGTTTTTTTGTCTAACTTCTTTAATTCGACAATCAATCAATTTAGACACATTTCTCTTCCTGTGTTGCTGATATTCCAAGAGCATTTTCTCCGTCTCTTCACTTGATATTAAAATATCAATTTCTGCTTCAGTAACCCTACCGCTTTTTTGAAGTTCATTAAGCGTATAAGCAAAGTCTTTCCATAAAGAATCTTGCACCATAATTTTCGAATCTACCCCAGCAATTATGTTGTGAATTGTTGCTCCATTACTTAGTCCTGGATTTTTTAACCACAAAATACTTGTAAAAATATCCTTTAAGATAACCTCTGGAATTACTGCCAATTTTGCACTTTCTTTATTTCGTTGTCTTGAATTATACTTGAACAATTTCTGATCAGCCGTCAAAAAAAGAACCTTCGCTCTCTCTATTACAGTCGGTGATTTATCCTTTCTTTTTTTTCTAACCGCCTTTATTATTTTTAAATCATGTTCTATAGAAAACGGCGTAGCATCAGGTTTCCAAACAATTAAATTAGTGTTATCTTTCTCGTCTAACTTCAACTCATCAAAATCAATTGAATAGTCAACGCAAACCCCTTTTTCTTCTAGTACATTATCTATATTATAAATCAACTCTCTAACACTCTGAGCAGTATATTTATTTTTTTTAAGTCTCCAATATATTGAGTCTACTTCTATAAATCTCGAGTAATAATCTTTTTCTTTTAAATAACCTTTTAGAACACCAATTATCTGATCTCTTGTAATTGAGAATATCTTCAAATCTATATTTAAATCATTAATAATTGCCACCAATTCAACGACGGGTTTGTTGTATACTTCATTATGAAATCCCAACAAACTAAATATAACATTTGTATCAAGATAAACTTCCAATTTATTAAATTTAGAAGTTGCTACCTCCCTGTTAATTAGAGTGGACACCATTAATGTTCCAAAAACTAAGGTTTTTAATCTTTCATAGTTTTTCTTATTATTACTCTCAATATCATTGATATACCCTACTAATCCTGCCATCAATTCTTTATACTCACCTTCTGAATCAGTACGCACCTCTTTGGTTGACGAATAGTCTCCCAAAAATAAACAAATCTGATCCATGTTGTGTTTTAAAAATTCATAGAGAACTTTTTTTATCTGATCCGTAGAATAATTCTTGCCTATTTTTTTAAAATACTGCTGAATATTATAAAAAAGCTCGTCAATATCAGCCTTTGATTTACTTTCGGCAGTATCAATCTCAAGTTTTTTCTTTTGCCCTTCTTCCGTCAGCCATGCGCCCTTATTTCTATCTTTGTATTCAGCATAACCCTTCTTTTTTAAACGTTTAAGCAGAGTACTTACAACATCCAAGGGAATCGCCATATCAAATTCTTCCTTTAGCGATTCCTGGATTTGTAGTATTGTTTTTTTACCAGAAATTGTGCGAAGGCAGAAAAATGAAAAAACTCCAATAAAATCATTCTGTGCGTCATAGAGCGTTGAGAGTAATGCATATTTTGATAGATTATTTTGCATAATTTATGTTAATTAATAATTCAATCTCTTTTTCGCCAAATCAACATACTTTTTTAAAATTACCTCTCAATTTTCTCCATTATGATTTGCGACATATTATTTCAATATTAAAAGGGAATATCTTCAATTCTAATATCATCTTGGCCTGAAATTATATGCTTTTCTGGATTATTAAAATTATCAAATTCTAATAAATATAATTCCAAAAATTTCTCTAAATTTTCAGGAAATAAGTTTTCGTTAAAAGAAAAACCAATATCATTTAATTTCTCCCAAATTTTCAAACTATTTTTATCATCTGAATCATAATCAATTATTTTTTCTATTTTTGGAGTATTAAAATGAATTCTATCTTTACCTGCTTTATTTATCAAATTCCAATTATTAGTTATCTTTCCCTTTTCAATACCACTTCTTAAAGTATAAACCTTATCTGTTTGAAGATTTTCTAGAGAATCAAATTCAGAAATTGTATCAAAAGATAAATCATCATTTTCAAAATCCCAGTCATTAATTACAAAATAATCTAAACCAAAATGCTTACATACTTCAATCAAATATAAAGCGGTAGATTTTCCGTGATGAGGAATAATTGAAATATTATGAAAATTTAAATATGTTTCTGCATATTTTTCTTTATTCCCAATACTAACCATATTAACTATCTTTTCTAAAACTTTTTTTTTAATTACAAAATTATAAACCATGAGGTCGTTTGGTCCTTCGACTAAGATCACTTTTTTACTAAATAGAATTTTATTTAAATTTGGCTCAATATTACGAATGAAATCATTATATTTTTCTAAAGTAACAATTTCTCCCTCTGCTCTTTGAGTAGAAAATTCAGCAATATTGTTATATTTTTTAATGGTTTCATTATTTTCATCAACCTCAAGACGAATTAAGCCCTTCGTATCAAAAATATCCACCATTTTAGCCGAATGAGTTGTATAAATTACTTGATGCCCTTTTTCTGATAATCCACATAAAACAGTTTTATAAAAATACTCTTGATGATTTTCATGTAAAAAACTTTCTGGCTCTTCAAACAAAAATAAACATTGATCCTCAGTGTTGCTTTCTGCGATTGCCTGAATAACAGCCATTACAAACATTGAAATATATCCATCTCCAAAATGATCGATTGGCACAAGATTTTCTTTATCCCCATTTAGTCCAATCTTAAACATCATTTGTAGGAAAATATCTTCATATCCAGGAAGACCGAACTCAACACTACAATCGTTATTTCTTAAATTTGTAGTATAGTTTTTCTTTATTAATTCAATAAACTTATTTAAACTAGAACCTTTTAAAACGCCGTCCGTGCTTTCGCTTATTTCTTTTTCAAAATCCTCTTTTTTACCCTTCATCGCTTCATCACTGTCAACAATTTTTTTTATATGTTTTGCTAGAAATGATTTTAAATTCCCCCAACTTGTTTTTTGAGTAGAAATTTCTTCTTTAATTTTGTGAAAATTAATAAAAAAAATATTGTAATGCTTGTTTGCTCCAAAAAAAGAAGGGTCGACTTTTGATTTTATTTCCCCATCTTCAAATTTTGAGGAAATAGAATGTTCACCCTTTATAGATTTTTCAACCAGTCTTCCGTGGTAATCACTCCAAATCTCATATTCAGAAGAATCTAAAACAGTACAAATGTTTATTAAATTTTTGTAGTTTAAACGATGTAAGTCTGATTTTTCAAAAGTATTTTCAGAAACGAACCTCTCCCCAATTCCATATAAAATACAATTCATTAAATTTGTTTTTCCAGAATTATTATATCCGACTATTGCAACAGGTTTTTTATAATCTTCATTAGGAAAAATAAAAGATTGAGTTCCTTTGAAGGAGCGGTAATTTTTTATAGAAATTGATTTTATCCTAATTTTTGACATAATATTTTTATCAAGATTACACCCTTCGAAAAATCATCCCCTAAATTATCTTTGCCAGAATTTTCAGAGACTACTATAAAAATCGAATAATCATCAGATTTTGGATTGATTGTTTCATCCCAGTTTTGAATCAACAAAACAGAAGCCTTTATCCCAGTTTTAATTCAATTTATTTAAAATAATTTCATAGTTACATCAATTTTCCTATGCGACGAAACTTGAATCCAGCTAGCAAAATCAATTATCAAAAAGCTCAACTGGATTAATCTTGAATTGAAGCATTTTTGCTGTATCTCTTCCATTGTCTCCACCCTTTCTTTGCATCCAATTCTCCCAATTTTTAAGCTTCCTTGTGAGGTTATTCTGACATCTCCATTTCCAAAAACATTCATTACCTCGTTAATTGATTTTAAGACCCAACTGTTTTTTCCATCAATCTTCAAAACAACTAACATCCAATTAGCAGAAAATTTACCTTTGCCCTTCAATATGTCAGAAACTATTAATATTTTATTATTTTCAAAAAAATTGATAACTTGTTTTTGAGCTTCTTCGCTCATTTCTAAAAATAACATTCTTCTTGGATCCTTTATATTTTTCTTTTGAGGTTTTGTTTCTCCCGTAAATAATTTGAGATATTTTGTAATGTCCTTTGGTATATTCCACAATTCAACATATTTATCAATCCATCTTTTATCTATTTGATTAAATCCTTGTGGATTACTAACCAATTTAACTTGTAAATTTTGAACATCTAACTGAGATTTTAATTTAATACTAATATTTATTTGAACTTGAATATCAGCCTTGTAATTATTTTCTACTTTTATAGCTTTAACAGATTCAATCTCAGCGACATTATATTCCATTGCTTCTAGCCATTTTTTAGCCGTTTTGTCTTTTTCCCAATTATTGAATTTATCAATAACGTCATACTCATTTTTAAAACCGTTCTTAGCGGTAATTGAACCTAGCTTTACTAAATCTTTTTTTATCATATTTATTTTTTGTTTAAAAAATTAATTAGGTTTTTACCAAACGCCTCAACAACATTAACTGTCATTGCATTGCCAGCCTGACCAAGCAAATGTGTATTCTGAATTTTATTTTTTGCTTTATTTGATAATTTTTTTGGAAATCCTTGCAACAATAAAGACTCATATCCTGACAATTTTTTGAATTTTCCATCTCTAATATATAAAATTCCATGCCTTCCAACTCTCAAAGTTGGCACTCTGCCACGATATAAACGCAAATCAGATTGTCTGGTGTCAATAATTAAAAAATCTTCTTTTAATAATTTATTAATTGTAAATTTATTTTTATTATATTTATTATCTAAATATTTTAAAAATGTCTCATAGGTTCTTTTTTTTTCGCTTAATTCTAATTTTCCGTCATCTATCAAATAATTTTTAAGTTCTGGAGTTTCTACAACTTCTGGAAATTCAAAATCTTTATCATCTTTTATTAAATCTTTCCGAATGCCAACAAAATAGATTCTTTCTCTCATTTGTGGCACGCCATAATGCAAACTGCTAATCAATTTCCAAAAAACCTTATAACCCGCTTTATCCAATGTGTCTAAAATGACCTTCAATGATTGTCCATTATCGTGATTTAAAAGACCTTTGACATTCTCCAAAATAAAATATTTTAAATTTTTTGCTTTCATTATTTTGACAAGCCCAAAAATTATCTGACCTCTTTTATCACACATCCCCTTTCTTTGCCCAATTACTGAAAAAGTCTGACAAGGAAAACCAGCAATCATCAAATCAAAATCTGGCAAGTTTTTGGGATTAATTTGCATTAAATCACCGTGATTTTTTTCTTTCTCACCAAAAAATAAGCGGTATGTTTTTTCAGCATCCTTGTTTATTTCAGAAAAACCAACGCATTGCATGCCAGAATTTTCAAGACCAATTCGTCCACCGCCAATTCCAGCACAAAAATCAATAAATTTTAAATTATTATTTGTTGTGTTCAACATATAATTATTCTATAAAATAATTATTCTGGCAAAGGCTTGTTTTATCAAATCCTTTCCCCTTTCTTTACCTATATATTACCACAAAACCAACAATTATTCAAATATACAAATTAAAAATGAGTGAAGGAAGGTTAATAAAAAAATTGTGTAATTGGTTTTATCGTTTTCACACACCCATTCGCTCTGCGTCCACCCCTCTCCCTCCCAAGGCGGGCAGTCAAGAGTGGAATTTTATACACAAAAAACTCCACTCGGGAGAATGGAGCCAATATTTGCACGAAGGCTCCACAGCCCTAAGGGGACTATGGAGCCAGCGCGCCTAACTTTGATATAAGTTATAAAGTGTAAATTAAAATGTCGGGGCGCCGAGATTCGAACTCGGAGTCCCTTGGTCCCAAACCAAGTGCGTTAGCCGTTACGCCACGCCCCGTGAAAACTATTTTATACACCAAAAATCAAGTACTTATTTATAATATATTAAAAATAAAAAAAGTCAACCAATTTTACTATTCTTGATTAATAATATAAACTAAAGGAGACTCAAATAGAGTTATTGTATTTTCGATTAAAACAAATAGCTCATGATTTATTGGTTCGTTTAAGCGTAAGAAAACGAAGATCCTGAATCAAGTTCAGGATGACAGAATTTATATAAATTCTATTAGTAAATCGATGAATATCTACGGGAATGACAAAAACTTCGTTTTTCAGAGATTTCTATATCGAGACTTGATGCTCCACAGTCGTTCCACGCCTTCGCAATGACGCTGGTTTATTAATAAATGTCCAAATGCCAAAGGAAAATAAAGAAAAACTCGTTGCTCAGGTTATTCCTGCTGTCAAAATGCCCAGACATACGGCTCAATTTTTCGGCTACCTCGTTCCGCAAATAATCGCGAAGGACATCAAAATTGGGAGTGTCGTCGAAATATCCCTGCGCAATAAAACTGTGCTGGGAATTGTTTACAAACTGCAAAAGCTTGATCCTGGAAAAATAAATTATAAACTAAAGGAAATCAAAAATATTTTGGATGATTCCCTGAGATTTTCGGAAAAACACATTCAACTTCTCGAATTTGTTTCCGCTTATTACTATTCTCCCTTAGGCTTCACTGTCAAATTAGCTCTACCTCCAATCACCAAAAAAGATGCCCGCAAAAACATTGAATTGAATCCCAACTGTCAGATCAACACAATCGAAGATGGTCTAGCAAAAACATTCTTCAGTAAATCAAGAAACAAAAAGAAAATTCTTCTCGTCCACAATCTACAAAGCGAAAAACACGATTTGTATGCTGAGATTATAAAAAAAACAGTTCGAGAAACTCACGATGATAATAAGAATAAAGAACCAAAACAAGTTTTACTTCTTTTGCCTGAATATTTTGACATTTATAATTTTGCAAATTTTTATCAAGAAAAATTTGGAGAAAAAACCGTTGCCATGATGACAAGCGAGCTGACCAAAAATCAATATTTCCAGCAGTGGAAAAAGATCAAAACCGGAGAGGCGCAAATCGTCATTGGCACCAGACAAGCCGTTTTTGTGCCATTTCAAAACCTGAAACTCATCATCTGCGATGACGAACATAACTCCAGCTATAAGCAATGGGATCAAAATCCCAGATATCACGGAATTAAAGTTGCCGAAAAACTAGCTGACATTTGGCAAGTAAAAATTGTTCTTTCCTCCCATTCTCCCTCTGTTGAAACATACCACCAACTGGAAAATGATGATCAGTTTGCAAAAATTGAATTGTTTGCGAAAAGGGAATGTTACAATCTGGAAAAGATCAACATGGAAAACGAGCGAAAAACAGGAAACTATTGCGCTCTCTCTGAAAAACTAAAGGAAAACTTACTTGAAAATATTTATCACAGAAAACAAGCAATTCTCTTCATTCCCCGTCTCGGAAAAAATACGATCACCAAATGTCGAGATTGCGAATATATCGCCGAGTGCAAGAATTGCGAAAATATCTTAATTATGCAAAATAATCAACTCTATTGTACGAGATGCAAAGAACAGTCGAGCTTGATCAAGCAGTGTCCAAAATGCCAAGGGCAAAGGATTAACTCCTTTGGCTATGGCTCCGAAGAAATTCAAAATGAAGTTGAAAAATTGTTTGCAGGTAAAAATATCAAAATCGTCAGATTGGACAGCACTACCATCTCAGAGGGAAGCAAACAAACAGAGGTCCAAGCTGATTTCATTGCGGGAAAAATTGACATCCTCCTCGGCACTCAAATGGTTCTGAAAAATTGGAATATGAAAAATATCAGCACAATCGGAATTTTGTTCCCTGAGATTATTTTCAATCAATCAGAATTCAAGTCCAAAGAAAAAGCAATTCAGTTTCTCAAACTAATTGAAAGCTTGGCAAGTGCTGATCAAAATGTCATTTTGCAGACAAATGACATTGAAAACAAGATGTTCTCATATCTGAAAAGCGACATTAATGATTTTTACAAGGAAGAGATCGAAAACAGAAAATTACCTTCTGGAATCGGCTATCCTCCTTTTTCACAGCTCATCAAACTAATCTACAAGAATCAAAATCAATTTCAATGCAAGAGAGAAGCGGAAAATATGTATCGCATCATCAAAACGATAATCTTCGAAAATGAGATATTGAAAAAGAATTTCCAAGTCACTACTCCTTTTGCCTCTTCCAGCTTTATTGAATATGGAAAATATCGCTGGAATATCATCATCAAATCAATTTGCGCAGATCTCAAACTTCGCGATTCCCTTCTGGAACTCGTCGGACAAGATTGGATCATCGACATTGACCCTGAGAGTATTTCCTAAATTTTTTACAAAAAAAGACTGGATTGTTTATATTAAATCCAGAATATGATTTATTTCTTTTTTTCTTGATTTTTCTTACTTCTTCGATTTCCGTTTCCATTCTTTTTATTCTTTTTCTTACCACTTTTTCCATTTCCATTTTTTTTCTTTTTTCCTCCATCATTTGAAGTACTTTCTATCTTCTTTGGTTTTATTATCTTTGCTAATCCCGGTATCTCTCCCCTTCTTTGAATTTTCTTTTCATCTTTAAATATCGTAATTATATCTTTCCCTACTATTGAGACTGTTCCGCCAAGCAATAGAACATGATCTTTCAATTCACTTGAATCAGTCTTAGTAACACAAACAAGTTCTACTTTTTTACCTCGCGTTCCCGTCCATCTTAATGATCTCTTAAAATCACCATCCCCAGAAAATAAAATAACTCTTTTTATTTTCTTATCGTTTAAAGCCATAGATAAAAAAACAGCTACATCAGAGTCCGTACAACTAACCAGGGATCCGCTATTTATTCTTTTAGGTTTTATTGTAAATACTTCAATTGAGATAGAAGACAATTCTTTTATTCTACTCAATAATATGTTTTGCTTAATTCTTTTTCTCTCTGTCGTTTTTTCACTGATAATCAAAATAATTGGACTAAACGACCTACTGTCTCTATTTACAATCCCTGTTAGATTATCCAGATCGCTACAAGTATAATTAATCAATTTCATTAAGTCTACAATATTACAACCAAGACGCTCTTTTAAAGATTTTGAGATATTGTCAAAATCAATTACTACCATCGTGGGTGGTGTTAGTATCGATCTTCCTTTTTTCTTTCTTTCTTTTGTCAATTTATTCCCTCCTTACACGCTATTTTATTGTAAAAGAACAAGGACTACTTCCTTGTTTTTGTTTCTATTTTACTTAATATGTTTGTTTTTATTTCTATATATAAAATAGCATAATTATGGAATTAATCAAATAAAAATGCTCCGACAACCCAAAAAATAATTCCCACCATTGACTTATAATAGTTATGTATTAAAATCAAAAAGTGCTTGCCCTACATTGCAAATGCACAATAGACCGAGGAAGAAATATGTGTAAAGAACTACATGAAAATTGGAATAA
>JAGLLA010000020.1 GCA_023140775.1 Candidatus Parcubacteria bacterium | reverse complement strand
TAAGAATAATATTTAATTACTTTTTTAGACTATGATCAGTATAATATGATTTTAAAAGACAGTCAAGAGGCAAATCACGCCAATGAGAGTTCTTTCACTTTCTGCTGAAAATAATTGGCTCGTAGTTACCGAAGGAGAAATAAGCCTAGTCCTCTACCATTCTTTATTCGAAACCTACTTCACACACAAAAAAGATGCTATTTTTTTCACAAGAAGCACTGGGAAATGTAACATTTTCAATGACAATCTCTCGGCAATAGACATCAACTCAAAAGAATATGTAGCTCAAGATAATATGTTGTCTTGTCTTTTTTATACATTATTCGACATTCAAAACATCACATCGGCTATCCGATATTATAAAATACATAAAAACTTATCCACTTTGCCCACCTTTAATCCACAACTTATAAACACCCTACTTTTAAATAAGCCATTTTTATCTTGTTGCTAAATATGTTATAATTCCTTTAGTTAATTTTGTTATAAAAAAATCAACTTTAAAGCTATGACAAACGAGCAATTATGGAAGGCTGTTTTAGGAGAAATAGAACTTTCAACCAGCAAGGCAAACTTTACGACATGGTTTAAAAACACGGAAATTGCCTCAAAAAATGAAGAGGAAATTGTTATCAGCGTCCCAAATGGATTTACAAAAGAGTGGCTTGAAAACAAATATCATAAATTTATCCTCAAGGCGCTTCAAAATAATTGTCCAAAAGTGAAAAGAATTTCATACAGAATTGGAAAAAAAGAAGAAGATAAAAAAGAGGTCATTCAAGAAAACGACACATCCCTAAACGAAACAGTAAACGAAGTTCCTTTTCAAAGAAGAGCAACTCCCTACAATAATGTAAATATTTCCTTAAATCAAAATTATATATTTGATAATTTTATTGTTGGTTCAAATAATGAACTAGCCTATGCTGCCTGTTCGGCTGTCAGTAAAAACCCAGGGTCCATTTATAACCCTCTTTTTATTTATGGGGGAGTTGGACTTGGAAAAACTCATATGCTCCAATCGATTGGAAACCACATTCTCAGACAAGATCCCAGTAAAAGAGTTAAGTATGCTTCCTCGGAAGAATTTACAAATGAACTTATTAGCGCAATTTCTGGTAAAAACACAAAAGCCTTTAAAGAAATGTATCGAAAGATTGACATTCTCATCATAGATGATATTCAATTCTTAGCTGGAAAAGAAAAAACTCAAGAAGAATTTTTTCATACCTTCAACACATTATATGAGAACAACAAGCAAATTGTTCTTTCCAGCGACAGACCGCCAAAAGCAATACCAGCGCTCGAAGAACGACTTCGCTCTCGATTCGAAGGAGGAATGATCGCCGACGTTGGATCTCCAGATTACGAAACTAGGTTTGCGATTCTTCAGGCAAAAGCAAAAGAGAGAAATTTTGAAATACCCGAAGAATCTCTCAACTACATCGCCCTTCATATTCAAAAGAATATCAGAGAATTACAAGGCGCGCTAACTCGCGTTATGGCAATCTGCGAACTAAATAATAGTTATCCAGACCTTAAGGTGACAACAAACGTTCTAGCCAGTACTGTGTCTCAACCAATTAAAAAAGCCATTACACCAAAAGATGTTCTGAAGCTTGTGGCAGAATTTTATGATGTTTCTAATAACGACCTTTTGGCTAAAAATCGAAGAAAAGAAATTGTAAAACCAAGACAAATTGCCATGTACCTAATGAGAACCGAGATAAAAAGCTCTTTTCCTTCAATTGGCACTTGGATTGGAGGAAGAGATCACACAACCGCAATGCATGCTTTTGAAAAAATATCAAAAGAAATTGAAACTGATAAAACCATTGAGCAAGAAATTAACCTTATAATTGAAAAACTTTATCTCTAAATTAAAATTCATTTTGTTTATAAAGTGTGTATAAACTATTAAAAACTATGAAAATTTACTGGTATAACTTTGTTCACAACTTGTTTATAATTTTAAACAATAAAACATAAATTATATTTACAAAAGTTTTCCACCACTTATACACTTTTTTATACAATAGTTATTCACAAAAATTTGTAAAAAAAATACTTAATCTTAAAACCTTTTCAGACTTTTACACATATCAACAGCAACCTATTATAACAACTATTTTTAATTAATATATAATAATATAATAACAATAATAATATGAAATTTATTTGTACTCAAGAAAATTTAAATAAAGCATTGAGTGTTGTTGGTAAGGTTGTTAATAAAAACTCCACTCTTCCAATCTTAAATAATGTTCTATTAAAAACAGAAAAAGGAATGATAAAGCTTAGTTCTACGAACCTTGAAATAGGTGTTAGTTATTATATTGGAGGAATAATTGAGGAAAAGGGGGAAATTACAATTCCAACAAAACTGTTTGCTAATTTTATTTCAAATTTACCTGCTGGAAACGTAGAGATTAAACTTAGGGAAGATGTGGTGAATATAAAATGTAATGGATATAAAACAAACATAAAAGGAATAGATGCAAAAGAATATCCCCTAACTCCAAAGTTGGAGATTGACCCAGTATTCAAAATTAAGAGTTCTGAGTTTAAAAAGGCTTTAGCTCAAGTAATGCCAGCGATCTCAAATAGTGAGTCAAGAGTTGAAATTACAGGAGTTTTGATGAATTTAGAAGAAATTGGTAAAAATAAGATAACTCTTGTGGCAACTGACAGTTATCGTTTGGCTGAAAAAACTCTAAAACTAGAACAAAAGGATGTCGCTGAGAACTTTCAAGATCTTTTAGGTAATATGAAATCAGTTATAATACCAAAAGAAACCGTGCAAGAACTTGTAAGAGATATAGGCGAAGGAGATGAAATTATCGAGGTTGTCATTTCGGAAGGTCAAATTCTTTTTAAATTTGGAAATGCGAGTGTTATTTCTCGATTAATAGAAGGAAAATATCCTGATTATAAGCAGATCATACCTACTGAATTTAAGTTTAAAATCAGTACAGAAAAGAATAGAGCCATCAAGGCAATTAAGATCGCAAGTTTATTTTCTAATATTTCAAATAACAGTGTCGAATTCAAATTTTCTCTAAATACAAAAAATCTTGAAATAAATGCAGAAACGAGCGACTTAGGAAACAATAACACAAAAATCCCAGTTGAAATTGAAATAAACAAAGAAATGGACAAAGAAGGAGTTTCTATAAAAGATGGTAATTTAAGTATTTTTTATAATCATAAGTCTCTGATTGATGGATTGAATAGTGTTGAAGGCGATAGTATTTTTTTGAAAGTTAACGATGAAAACTCGCCAACGGTTTTAGTTTCTACAATCGATAGCGCTTTTGTTTATGTAATTATGCCAATCAGGGTATAAGTGGTAGTAATGATTATTATTGAGGTTAAACCTTGATAATTTATATTTTGTATTAAATTATTTATAACCTTACGATATGCTTCTTCAAATTGGTGGTGATCTCAAGAAATCAATTAATAAAGCTGGACTTGGTAAACAGGTTGAAGCGTATCAAGTATGTGGTTTTTGGCACGAAATCATTGAAGAGATTTTTACAAAAGAAGTAGCTGAAAAATCTCAAGCTATCAAATATAAGAATGGAACACTAACAGTAGCTGTCTTGAATTCAGTTTTTGCGCAAGAATTCAAATTCAAAGAAGAAGAAATTAAAAAGAAAATGAACAAGGAGATTGGATATAAGTCTGTGCGAAAAATTCGATTTGAATTGTAATGGTGTTGTAGGGGCGTCTGGCATACGCCCAAAGAATAACAAATTCCGAGTATTGTGAGTTAGTGTGTTTAGTAACGAGATTCTATCTTCGCCAGCTGGCGAATCCAGAATAACAAAGCTGTATCTCAGATTGTCATTCTGAACTTGATTCAGAATCTTTGTTAAATTAGGTCTTAATTTTTATTATTTACATAATACTTTTGTATATAGAATAAAATGTAACTATATTTTCTATGTATGGTTGTATTATAAAAAAATCTAAATAGTTAATGATTTATAGGTTTATTTAAATATAAGAGAATAAAGATCCTGAATTCCTCCCGAGGCGGACAGGCAAGTTCAGGATAAAAGAGTTTATATGACAGTGCTGTATTGATGAAATCTTTATTATCAATTTTTATTAAGTTTATTGATTAAATAAACAAAGATGAATAAAAATAATAAAATCATTTATTTTTTTCTAATTATTTTTTTCGGAGGTTTTTTAATTTTTAATTTTTCATTGGCGCAAGATGTTGATCACGTTGTAATCTCGGATATTCAAATTGGTGGGGAGACGGTTTATGATGAATTTATCAGGCTTTACAATCCGACAGAGGATATTGTTGATCTGAATGGTTGGGATTTGAGAAGAAAAACAAAGACAGGAACAGAGAGTAATATTTTGAATAATATGGAAGGCGTAATCACAGCGAAAGGATTTTTTTTAATTATTCCAAGAGCAAATTGTGGTGACAGTAAAGATGAAAATTGCTATCAGGGAACGGAAGTTTCAAGTGATGAATATACGACAAACAGTTTTTTAGCAAAAGATAACACGGTTCTACTTTATGATCTCGACGGTAGTGTGATTGATATAGTTGGTTGGGGTGAAGCGGGAGATTTTGAGGGAGAGGCGATAAACGTGAATCCAAATAATGGACAAAATTTTGTCAGAAAAATAAACGGTGGAATAATTCGAGATACGGATCATAATCAAGATGATTTTGCGCAAGACAGTACTGTTCAGGATGGTGAAATTAACGTAAAGGAGGATGCCATCGCTTTGGAAAACGAAATTGTAAATGACGGAAATCTTGCTCAACCAGACTCCACTCAAGAAAACGGAGTCAATGATATTAAAGATAGTTATTCTATCCCTGAAATAATAATCACAGAATTTTTACCAAATCCTGAAGACAGTGACCGAGATAATGAATTTATTGAGCTTTATAACAAAGGAGAAAAAGATGTTGATTTAACTGGGTGGACACTAGAAGATAAAAAAGGAAAAATAAAAGTTTTTACTATTCCAGAGAAAAATATTATCAAAGCAAAAAGTTATAAGGTTTTTTATAGCGATGAAACGAGAATAGCTTTGAATAATTCTGGTGATGGGGTTGTTTTGAAAGATGACCGAGAAAATATTGTAAGTGAGACTCTTGTTAGTAATTCTGCCAAAGAAGATCAGTCTTTTTCCCTAGACAAAGATGATAATTGGGTTTGGACTCTGAGACCAACAGCAGGAAGAGAAAATATAATTGAAGTTGAAGAAAATGATGAAATTAATTTTGATGAAAAAACGGAGAACAAAATTGATATAATAGAAGAAGACAATTCACAAAAAAATGATGAAATTGAAAATTTGGAAATTGAAAATGAATTTGATTATTCTGACCAAATAGTAATCTCAGAAATATATCCGAATCCGATCGGAAATGATAATCGTCAGGGAAGTTATGAGTGGATTGAAATTTATAATAGTTCTAACAGAGAAGTTAATTTGAGGGGTTGGCAGATAGATGATATTCTAAACAAAGGCAGTAGACTATATTTAATAACAGAAGACATTATCATTAAATCAAGAAATTTTATTGTCTTTAAAAACAATCAGACAAAAATCATCTTAAATAATTCAGGAGATGAAATAAACCTTTTGTGGCCAGACGGAGAGGTTGTGGATAATGTGAAATATGAAAAAGCAAAAGAGGGATTTTCTTATGGTTGGATTTCTGAAGGCGTTTGGAGTTGGAGCGAGAATATTACGCCAGGAAAAGAAAATGAGGTTCAAGATGTTGGTGATAAAAATGAGATCAAAAAAGAAGAGGTTGAATATCTTGGTATTGAAGAGCCAGAAAATCAAAATAACTTAATTGAAAACAATTATATTGATGCGCAGATCAAAGATCTTGAGAGTTTTGTGAAATATACCAGAGTAAGGATCTCAGGCATTGTTTCAACTCCACCAGGAATATTTGCAAGTGAAATTCTATATTTGTCGGAAAACGGGGCAGGCGTTCAAATCTTTTACAAGGAAGGTAAATATCCAAAAATCCAAGTTGGAGATTTAATTGAAGCGACTGGACTGGTCTCAAAGGTTGGCGGAGAAAAAAGAATTTTATTAGTTGATGCTAAAGATATCAAAATCATCAGTAGAGATAATTATGTTGAGCCTCAAGTAGTTTTAACAGGTGATGTTGGTCCAGCAAATGAAGGGCAATTAATTGCAGTCGAGGGAAAAATATCAGAAATAAAAAAGGATGTGTTTTTTGTTGATGACGGAAGCGGAGAAGTGAAAATTTATATCAAACCACAAACAAATATTCAGAAAAATGATTTTCAAAAAGGGGATTGGATGGTTATTGTAGGACAGGTAAGTCGAACATCTTTGGGGTATAGAATTTTGCCAAGATTTCAAAATGACATCAAAAGAGGTTTAGTTTCGGGAATTGCAAACATGGTAGAAGCTTCTTCTGACTTCAGCGCAGAAAAGAAAGTTTTACAAGAAAATAAAAAATTTCCATTTTTCACTTTGTTGGCTATGATGGGAACTTTGATCTTTTTTGATTGGGGAAGAATGAAAAGGAAAAAGCTTAAATATAAAAATTTATAATAAGAATTTAACAACTAATCAAAACAATATGAAAAAACTATATCTTAATGGATATATAAAAACTGACTTAGTCAAAGATGCTTTGGAAAATGCAAAGTATGAGGGAAAGTTGAGGCATGTTCAATCTAGCAAGATCAAGTATTTTGTTGAAAGCTTCGAAGAAACTTTGAATGAGTATAAAAGAAAGGTTGGAACGAAAATTAACACAAAGGAAGTGCATTTCCTGCTAAAGCAGATGACAAGAAAAAAACATGATAGAATTCTTAATAGCGAGTTAAGAGAGATTGAAAAGATATTAATAGACAAGGATTTTATTATCTAGAAATTGCTTAATTAATTATTAATATAAAAAGATATGAGCAAAGTTGCATTAAAAAATATCAAAAGTGGTTTATATAAAGCAATAGATAAAAAAAAGCTTTCAATTGAATATTCTCAGGCTGGTCGATTTGCAGAAGTATTTGAAAAAGAGGCAAAAGAAAAATATAAAAACAAAGGACTGGTAGAAGTCAGTGATTTTGATGTGAAAGACTTAACGAGAAACGTGGCTGGAAAATGTGGAATAACAATGTCTAGTATTCACGGGATAATTGAAAAAGTAATTTTGGGTAAGATTTAATTCAGAATCTTTCAAATAATTTATTAATATAGAAGTTTCTAATTTGCAATTGAAATCCCGATTTTACCCTGTGGACAACAAAATTGCTTAATTTTTAAATAGTATTATTCTTAAGATAACTGTTAATTATTAAGTTAAATATATGAAAAAAACAACAACAAAGAAAATTGCTTTAGCTGTGGCAATTTTTCTTTTTGTCGGCGTCGGTACAATTTTTTCTTCTGGAAAAACAGATTTTCAAGAGGATGAGGTTTTTTTGGCTGAAAGTGAAATTATAAATGGAGATTATCTAGGGGCTGCGGGAGTGGTTGATGTAGCGGGAACTGTAAACGGAGATGTGATGATCGCAGGTGGAATGATCAATTTTTCAGGCAAATCTTCAGGTGACATTTTGGCAGCTGGCGGGGAGATAAAGATTAGTGGACAAAAAGAGGGAAATGTGAGAGTGGCAGGTGGAAACATTTCGATAGAGGGTGGTATACCAAAAAATGTGACAGTGGCAGGTGGAAGTATTATGATCGAGAAAAATAGTGTTGTTGACGGAAGCGTATATCTTGCAGGCGGAAACATTGAAATTAGAGGTGATGTCAAAGGTGATGTGACGGCAGCAGGTGGGCGCGTTCTTTTAGCCGGAAGTACAAATGGTGATGTGGAGATTTGGGCTGAAGAAATTTCAATTAGGCCTGATGCGAGAATTGGAGGAAATTTAATTTATCACAGTAAGCAGGAAATCTCAGTTGGTGAAAATGTGGTTGCTGGAGAGATTACAAGAAGATCACTAGCAGTTAATCAAAATGAAAAAAAGGATTTCCTGGGATTTATTTTTGGATTTGAAATCATCAGATTTTTGGGAATGCTAATTCTGGCATTAATTCTGTATAAATTATTTTACAGAAAAGGAAGAGATATCGTGGGGTCCCTAGAAAAAGATCCTTGGAAAAATTTGGCAGTGGGAATTATCTCTCTTATTTTAATTCCCGTATTTTTGGTAATTCTCCTAGTTTCTCTTGTCGGATGGCCTCTGATGTTCGTTGTGCTATTTAGCTTTATAATTGTACTGATGATCTCAAAAATAATTGCTATAATCACAATCGGGTATCTGGTCAATAAAAGATTTAAAGAAAAAGAGCTTACAAAAAAATTTCCGTGGATAAATTTCATTCTTGGATATTTAATCATAATGGTTCTTTGGATAATTCCAATTATTGGATGGTTGGCTGTCTGTTTGATTTCGGCATGGTCTTTCGGAGGAGTTATTTGGTATTTATACAAAAGATTTGAAAGATAAATGGAGTTGATGGTTTTATGTGAGAAACAAAGATAAGAAAAAAAGAAAAGGATATTTCCGACGGAGAGAAGGAAGAAGACAAAGAATATTAAAGTAGCTTAACCTCAATTCGTTGTCAAAAAGGATTTATTGGTTTGTGAACCCCCTTCTATGACAAAAATTATAAAGCGTTAACTTCTTATAAAAAAATAAGCGAACCATATTTTAAAACGGTTCGCTTTATATTTTGAAAGCTTTTACTTTATAAAATATGAAAAAACAAATATATATTTTACTTTTAGCTATTTTTATTTCCTTCGTTTTTTATTCTTTTTCGCAAGATAATGTTAACGATGTAGAGATGGGTTTGAAATCCATTTCTTCCAGGGTATGTATTGAAAATAATTGTTTTTTAGTTGAAATTGCGAACACCTATCAAAAAAGAGAAAAAGGACTCATTAACAGAGAAAATATGCTAAGTGATAGTGGAATGCTTTTTATTTTTACCAGAAAGGGAAATCATAATTTTTGGATGAAAAACACTTTGATTCCGCTTGATATTATTTGGATCGATGAAAATATGAAAATAATCTATATCGAAAAAAACGCTCAACCGTGTAATGTTGAGCCATGCGAAACGTTTGGACCAAATCAAAAAGCAAAATATGTTTTGGAAATTAATGGAGGATTGGTAGGGGAAATGGAAATTGAGGTGGGGGATGTGGTGGTGTGGTAAAAATGGGTTTCAAACCTCTCTCTACATATAAATTTATTTTAACGGTATATTAAATTTCAGATATAGGCGTGTTTAAAACGAGGGCGTAAGCATTACGCCCCTACAGGGAAGATATTATGTACATTTAATATATTCAATTATCGTAATATTTATCATATTTTTCATTGACCAAACTGCCATTTTTTGCTATACTAAAATAAGCTAGAGTGTTACTGTTTGATACTCTTTTTTTATTGGAAATATTATAATTTTATGTCTGGACATAATAAATGGTCAAAAATTAAGAGGCAAAAAGGAGTTGCTGATGTGAAAAAGGGGAAGGTTTTTTCTCAACTCTCCAAGCAAATTACCCTGGAGGCAAAAAATGGTGGAGATCCAGCGATGAATCCAGCTCTCAAACTTGTAGTTGAAAAAGCAAAACAAGTTAATATGCCATCAGACAATGTGGAAAAAGCGATCAAAAAGGGAACTGGAGAGCTTGAAGGTGGAACAATTGAAGAAGTTCTTTATGAAGCCTATGGCCCGGAAGGGATTGCCCTTATTATCGAAGGAACGACAGATAGTACAAATCGAACAGTCGCGGAGATCAAACATCTTCTTTCTAAAAATGGTGGCAGGCTTGGAGAAACTGGTAGCGTGAAATGGATGTTTGACAGGTTTGGATATATTGAGATTGATCAAAAAGGCTTGCAAGTCAGTGAAGAGGAAACAGAGATGATGATTATTGATGCTGGTGCGGAAGATTTTAGTGTTACAACCTCCCAACCCCCCTTATCAGAGGGGAATATAAAAAATCAAATTATTGTGGTATATACCAAGCCAGAAGACTTATATGGTGTAAAAGAAAACTTAGAAAAAAAGAATTTGACAATTGTTGATGTTGGCTTTGAATGGAAAGCAAAGAACACGATCAAAATTGAAGATGAAAAAGTCCATGAAAAAATTGAAAAACTTTTTGAAGCTCTTGACGAGCAAGAAGATGTGAATGATGTTAGCTCAAATTTAGAGGATTAAAATAAATTATTAATCATTAAACATCTAGCGCATAGACAAGCAGATTCTGAAATAAATTCAGAATGACAATGTTGTATATAATTTCAATTTTTAATTTAATATATGATTATTCTTGGCATTGATCCTGGAACGGCAACCACTGGATTTGGGGTTCTCAAAAGTCAAAATAATAAATTAGAAGTTTTGGATGTGGGTTGTATTTTAACTGACAAAAATTTAGATATGCCCGAAAGGCTTGATCTGATCGCCAAGGAGTTGAAAAGTATTATCAAAAAACACAAACCCCAAGTGATGGCTGTTGAAGAATTGTTCTATTTTAAGAATAAAAAAACCGTGATAACAGTTGCTCAGGCTCGAGGGGTTGTTTTGTTTATCGGAAAAAATCAAGGATTGGAAATTTGTGAATATACGCCTTTACAGGTGAAGCAAGCAGTGGTAGGATATGGACGAGCCGAGAAAAAGCAGGTTCAACATATGATAAAATCGATCTTAGGCCTCAAAGAAATTCCCAAGCCAGATGATGCCGCTGATGCCCTAGCTGTAGCCGTTTGTTGTGAAAGTAGTGTTAAATTTGAAAGAAAAATTAATAAACGTTAAATACCATTTTATTCATATGACAAAATATAAAACATTAAAAATTAAGGTTTATTTAAAAATTACAAAATTAAAAATTTAATCTAAATCTATGTCAGAAATAGTTAATTTTATAATTTCTCAAGGGGTGGACGTCGAGACTGTCTATCTACTTCTTGCGCTTCCTTTTATTGCAACATTGATTGTCATCTTTCGGCAAGTCATCGGCGTCAAGTCTTTCGGAGTCTATACTCCTTTGGTTTTGGCTTTTGCGTTTTGGGCAATTGGTTTGAAATATGGACTCGCCATTTTTGTTGTGATTTTGGTTTCGGGAACTGCAATGCGATATTTTTTGAAGGAATTTAGACTGCTCTATCTCCCGCGTATTGCTATAGTGCTGACCGTGATTAGTATCGCGATTCTAGGATTGTTAACTTTAGCGGGATATCTAGGAAAAATGGGACTTGCTGCAACATCGATTTTACCAATTTTGATCATGATAACTTTGATCGAAAAATTTATTTCTACTCAAGTAGAAAAAGGGATAAGAACAGCCACAATCCTATCTATAGAGACGATAATAATTTCTAGTGCAGGATATTATTTTATTGTTTGGGATCGCTTTAGAGACTTGATACTTAATCATCCAGAATATATAATTCTGCTTCTTGTCATTAATATAATTCTTGGAAAATGGACAGGACTTCGACTTCGAGAATATTTTAGATTTAAAGATGTTATAAAACATGTTGACACTAATTAGAAAAAGTAGTGGTCTCTTGGGAATGAACTCCAGAAACCTAACTTATATTAGACCCAGTAATCTAAAAAACGCGATTCGTCTTGCCGATAACAAACTTCGGAGCAAGGAATTGCTTTTTAAGGCTGGAATTCCCGTGCCAAAAGTATATGGCGTCATCAAAAGTAGAGCAGAATTGGAAAAATTTAACTGGGCAGATTTGCCAAAAAGTTTTGTTCTCAAGCCAAACCACGGAAGGGGAGGAGAGGGAATTAAGGTTATTTTTGGTCAGAAAAAAGACGAGAGCTGGGTTTCCACGGAAGGAAAAAGAGTCACCAAGAAGGATCTGCAAAATCATATGATGGATATTTTTGAAGGATTCTACTCCTTGTCGGGAATTTCAGACATTGCTTTTTTTGAAGAAAGAATTCAAATTTCAAAAACCCTAAAGCCCTATTCCTATAAAGGGATACCAGATATTAGAGTTATAGTTTATAATAATGTGCCTGTAATGGCCATGCTTCGTCTTCCCACAAAAGAATCTGAAGGGAAGGCCAATCTTCATCTTGGTGGAATTGGGCTGGGAATTGATGTTGCCAATGGAATTTCAACTCATGCCGTGCAAAGAGATCAACTAATCGAAAAACATCCAGACTCAAAGTTGAAATTAAGCGGCATCAGAATTCCCTATTGGAGAAAGATTTTGGAAATTTCAATTCAATGTCAGAAAATTTCAAAATTAGGTTATATCGGAGTGGATATCGCAATTGACAGAGAACGTGGTCCAGTTGTTCTTGAAGTTAATGCTCATTCTGGTCTTTCAATTCAAATCGCCAATCTCGCGCCACTAAAATATAGACTGCAAAAAGTTCAAGGAATCAAAGTGAAAGATGAAGCTCATGGCATCAGGATTACGCAAGATCTTTTTGGGGGAGAAATCGAAGAAGAAATCGAAGAAATTTCCGGAAAGCAGGTTTTGGGAATTATCGAAACCATCAAAATCAAATACCAGAAAAAAGAAATGAAGGGGGTTGAAGAGGTTGGAAAAGATAAATCAAAGATCGAAAAAAGGGAAGAAAAAAAGCTAGAGGAAATAGAATTAAAAGCAAAAATTGATACAGGAGCGGGAGCATCGTCATTAGACAAAGAAATAGCACAAAAATTGGGCTATGGTGATGTTATAAATGAGTTTGACGAAGTTATCAAAAATTTAGAGATAAATCAAAATTCAAAGGCCGATGTTCTTGATGAACAAATAAAAGAATATCTTGAAAAATGGGGAGAAACTTTTAGTACTATACTGATAAGATCAAGTCATGGTATTTCCTATAGACTTATGATCAAGATGAATATAATATTGTCTGGCATAGAAATAGTTTCAAGAATGTCTGTAATAGACCGAAGCCATTTGGAATTTCCAGTAATTATTGGCAAGAAGGATTTGATAAGGTTTATTATAGATCCAAGTAAAAAATCACAAATAACAACTAACGTCTTAGAATAAATAGTTTATAATTATAAATATGTTTGATATAGATTTTGTAATTAAAAATATTAAGGACGCAGAAAGAGAAATAAAAAATAAAAAAATTGATCCATCGCTGAAAAAAAAGTTTATTTTTTATGCTAAAGAAATTTATGAAATTGGAAAAGATTTTGAGATGATTTATTCTTATTTTGAACCAAATGACAAGAACAACAGAAGTTTTAAGAATGAATTAGAAAGATATCTAGAAAACAAAGAAAAAGGAATAGATTATCAAATAGATATTGAATATCCGAAACTAGAAGAGATAAATATTCAATATCTAGAAAAAAAAATTAATGAACTAGAGATCATTAAAAATAAGGCAAAAAAAGAAAATAGACAGATTAAAAATATAATTATTGATACAGTTTTGGCGTATCAGTCAAAAATAGGTATTTTAGTAGAGTTGAAAAAAGAAAATAACAAAAAAGCATTTGAATATGCTAAAAAAGCATATGGAGATGTTGATGAAGATTTATATAACGAAGCATTACAATATTATAAAAAAAGAATCTTATTCTTAGAAGAAAGAAAAAAAAGAGGATTTGCTGATCATATTGTAAAAAAAATAATTAAGAGAGAAAAATTTGATGCTCAGGATATAAAAAAATATTTTGATTTAGCATTAAAAAAAAGCAGTTTAAATAAGTTTGGGTTTAAAACAATTATTGATAGCAATGTAACATCGATAGATGTGAGATATAATTCTGCTGGCTATAATTTTCCTGTAATATTTATTCCAAGAGAGAGAAGAGCTGGAAAAAGAAAAATTTTTCAACTTATAGCACATGAAATTGGGTGTCATTCTTTGGCAAATATTGGCAATAAAGAGCTCGGCATAGATGGGCTAAGCGTAGGTAGAGACTGGGAGATTGTTCACGAAGGAATGGCTCTTGTAAACGAGGAAATTATTAAAGAAATAATAATGGGAGATTCTTTTCCAGAATTTGAAATAAGATTAGGTGTATATTATATTTTAGCTATGCAAAAGGCAAAAGAAATGATCAGAAAGAAGAAAAAAGGGGATATTAAAATAGTTTATAATTATATTTTTGGTTTACATCAAAAAGAAATGTTAGCTATGGGGTATAATAAAAAAATAAGCAAAGAGAAGGCTAGGGAATTTACAAAGAAAATATTAATAAGAATATATCGAGGTCTTTTCCCTTATTATTTTCCAAAAGATAAAACATATTTTGAGGGAATGACTATTGCCTTAAAGATGAAAAAAAACAAAGTGGATATATATCCTTTAATATCTAAGGTTGATCCAAAATTAATTCCTGATTTGATAAAAATAGGATTTTACAAGGATTCTGAAATTTTGCAAAAAAAGGCAATAAAAATTAAAATAATAGCTGAGCAGATGTGGGAAAATGAATAATTATAAAATAATTTAAAAAAATAATTATAAAAATATGCAAAGAGTATTATATTTTACTCCCGTGATAGGTTCTTATGCAATGAAAAGATTTGAGGAAGAAGCTAAAAAAATGGGCTTTGGATTTAAGGCAATTCAATACAAACATATATCATTGGAGTTTAACAAGAAGGCAGAATTTAAATACAAAGGAAAAAAAATAGATTTAAAAAAAAGTGATATCGCAGTTCTGAGAAATCCAAAATTCAAGGATAGTAAAGATCATGTTTTTTTTGATATTTTGCTTAATCATTTAAATTCTTTAAACATAAAAACAACAAATGTTCATCTTTTTTTAAATTTAGGCTCTGCAAGAGATAAATTATTTCAATATTATTTATTAGAAAAAAATAATTTTCCAATTATCAAACCAACTTATTTTTTAAACTCTAATTATCTCTTAGCTGAAAAATTAAAAAACATAAATAGTTCTTTTATCGTTAAGCCGAGAAATGAGTCCAGAGGAGTTGATATTTTCAAAATTGAAAATCGCATGGATTTTATAGAAAGAGGAAAAGATTATCTTGCAAGAGATATTCTAATTCAAAAGTTTATTCCAAATAAGTTTGATTTAAGAGTTATATGTACTAGAAAAAAAATCATTGGAACAATGAGCAGAAGTGCAAAAGAGGGAAGTGTGGTTAATAACTTTTCGGCAGGGGGTAGTATCGAAAACTACGAATTGAAAGATAAAAAAATTATTAAAGATTGCCTGGAAATTTGTAAACTTTTTCAATGTGATTATTTGGGTATAGACATTATTTTAACTGGTAAAAAATATTTAATCTTAGAAGTGAATTTCTTTTGCGATTTTAAGGGATTTGAGAGAGCGACAGAAGTTAATTTTCCAAAAGAAATTTTTTCAATTTTAAAATAAATATCATGCAAAGCGATAACAAGGGTACAAAATTTATTAGTCAGAATCTCTTGATAGATGAATCAATTGCACGAGGAATAAAAGTGACACATGTAAACAAAGATCAAAACAGTATGGTTTTTTATGAATTATCATATAAAAAGCATATTGAATATATTTCTGGTGGAATTATTTCAAAAATGTCTGCAGTTGCAAATCACTGTGTAACAAATAAATATTTAACAAAAATTTTATTAAAAAAAGAAAAAATTAATGTACCAGAAGGAAAAATTTTTAGCAAGAAAAATATATCTCAAATTTCCCTATTTATAAAAAAAATAGGGTATCCAATTGTTATTAAAAAAAATAATGGAGCTCGTGGAGATTTAGTTTTTTTAGGAGTAAATAGTAAAGAAAATTGCAAAAAGGCAATTAGTTGTATTTTTAAAAAACATAAAGATATATTGATTGAGAAGGAGTTTAAGGGCAATGAACTTAGGTTTATTGTAAGTAGAAAAAAAGTTTTTGCTGTAACTGAAAGAGAGCCAGCGAATGTTATAGGCGATGGAGTTCACAGTATTCGAGAATTAATTGAAATTAAAAATAAATCAAGAAAAACAGCGATAGTAAAAAGATGTTTGTTTAAAATAAAAATAAACAATATCCTCAGAAAAAGATTAAAGGAAAATAAGCTAAGGCTGAATTCAATAGTTAGTAAAGAAAAAAAAATTTATTTAAGAGATGACAACAACAAAAATTCCATGATTATTAACGGTGGAGATGATGTCGATGTTACAGACCAAGTCCATCCAGAGTTGAAAAAAATCGCTGTTAGGGCAGTGAAGGCTATTCCTGGGCTCACTTATACTGGATTAGACTTGATGACAAGTAAGAATATTTCAGAGAAACCGACAAAAAACAGTTATGTAATAATTGAATTGAATTCATTTCCAGCAATTTATCCTCAACATTTTCCATCTCAAGGAAAACCAAGAAATGTTGCCAAGGAAATCATTGATATTTTGTTTCCAGAAACAAAAGGTAAATATAACAAGAAATAAAATTACAACTTAGAGGAGGGATCTCGATGAATACAATAATAATTATTGTGAGCGCTTTTGTTTTAGATTTAGTTTGCTTGGTAGTATTTACTGGAAATTACACAATGAAACTAATTTTTTTTGCCGTTGCTATTGTCTTGGCATTAATATTGGCCGTAATTTATAATCAAAAAAGTTGTGGAGGTTGTAAATTAAAATAAAAAAATCATATCCTTAAAAGCTTATTTATAAGCTTTTATTTTTTCGGCTTAATAAATTAATTGCGGATTTTATGTTGCTTCTTCATTAAAATCGGAGTAGTATAAAAATAGTAAATAAACTTATTGCTGTATAAAGTTCTACCCAGCTTTAGCTGAGGGTTTTGTGGCTTTAGCCACTTAAACAAGGCAACTCAAATTACGAGGGCTGTTTGATAAGGTGGCGTAGAATAATTTCGTAAAATGTTTAATATACTTTTGAAATTTTATAAATTAAATTCAAAAATATGAAAAATCAAAAAACAATTTTATGGTTGATTGTGGCGATTTTATTTCTCCTTGGGGCGATTCTTTATCCCTCAATGCCTGAGCAAATGGCTTCTCACTGGAATATTGATGGAGAAGTCGATGGCTATATGTCAAAACTTTGGGGAGTATTTTTGACACCTTTTGCGTCTCTGGGGTTGGTTATTATTTTTTTGCTTATTCCAAAAATAGACCCTCTGAAGGCTAATATTGAAAAATTTCGGAAATACTATGACGAGTTTGTGTTGCTTATTCTTTTGTTTCTGTCTTATGTCTATTTGTTGACTATTTTTTGGAATCTTGGTTATCGCTTTAACATGACCACTATGATATTTCTGATGATTGCTCCACTGTTTTATTATAGTGGGATTTTGATCGAAAATGCCAAGAGGAATTGGTTTATCGGAATTCGAACTCCTTGGACCTTGAGTAGCGAAAAAGTTTGGAACAAGACTCACCAAATTGGCGGAAAATTGTTCAAGCTGTCTGGCGCTCTTGTTCTGCTGGGAATATTGTTTGAAAGATATGCTTTATTTTTTGTAATTGTCCCTATTCTTTTGTCATCAGTCTATTTGTTTGTTTATTCATATTATGAATATCAAAAAGAAAATAAAGACGATAATAGGAATTTACAATAGGGAAATACTTATTAAGAAAAAATATATTTAATGATCTTGTTTCTTAATTATTATATTTAAGTTATAATGCAATTAGACATATAGTGTCTAGTTATTTTAGTATGTAAAATATTTTAGAATATATAAAACGAATTTTATGTCAAAACC
>JAGLLA010000002.1 GCA_023140775.1 Candidatus Parcubacteria bacterium | reverse complement strand
ATTGACGATGAAATTTCCATGTTTTTCGGAAATCATTGCCCCGCCAATTTTCTTTCTTTTCAATCCAAGCTCTTCAATAAACCATCCAGCTGAAACAGTATTCTCATGAACTAGTTCCTTAAGCTCAGGATATTTAATGAATATTTTATTCAAAACTCCGTTTTCGACTTTGGGATTCTTGAAAATACTACCAGCACTTGGATATTCAAGTGGCTGTTTTTCTTTTCGAGAGGAAAGATATTTCGCAATAATTTTTACGCTTTCATCTTCTTGAAATCCTAAAGGATAAATTCCACATTTCAAAATCGCGCTCAAAATAATATATTTTTTTTCTGTTTTGAAAATACTATTTCGATAAGAAAATTGACAATCTTTATTGGTGATTTTTCTAACCCCCCACCCCCCTTTATTAGGGGGTACAATCTCGATAATTTCCACTTCTTTCACGATATCTTCCATAGATTTTCCATGAGCACCAGTATTATTACAAATTGCTCCGCCCACTGTTCCTGGAATTCCCGCTACCCATTCTAGTCCAGTCAAATTATTTCCCACAGATTCGCTGACTAATCTTGAAAGCGAAACTCCTGATCCGACAGATATTTGACCGTTTGTTTGTATCTTATATTTTGTATTTTGTATCTTCATTACCAATCCATCAAAACCAGAATCTGAAACAAGAACATTACTCCCCCCTCCTAAAATAAAAACTGCTAATTTATTTTCTTTCGCATATTCCAAAACTTCCTGAGCTTCCTCAACGCTTTCCACAAGACAAAAAAATTTAGCTTGACCTCCAATTTTAAATGAGGTGTATTTTGAAAGTGAAATATTATGTTGAATTTCAATTGACATAATTTAAAGTTAATTTATACTAACACAAAGGAGGTGTTAATAGCTTGCTTAGAATAGATAATAAAATGTTATTGATAATAATAATCTCCTCGGTTATACTTTTTATAATATTTTCGATTATTGGATCAGTTTTAGATCTTATTGATTTTATAAAATTACTAACAAGAGAATTATATAATGCGCAAAAGAGTCTACGACATTGGAGAAAAAAATGACAGCAATTAGCACAGAGGAGATTTTAATCATAATGAAAAGAACATTAAAGCTTCTGATAGCTAAAATGAACATTGTCAAATAAAGGTGATGTTCTTTTTTTTATTCAACTATCTCGTCAGCGATTTTATAAATATCCCCTGCTCCTACAATTAACAAGATGTCGTCTGGTCTAATTTTCTCATCAATCAATTTTCGTGTTTCTTGTAAATCTTTTGCATAAAAAATATTTTTTGACACTTCCTTGTCTTGCTTTTTTATATCATTTACTAGGTCCAAAGAACTGACAGCTTGACCCTTATTTTCTTCTCTGCCTGCAACATCAAAGATCTCCGCAAGGATCAAAACATCCGCCTTGTCAAAACTTTTCAAAAAATCTTGATACAACTCTTTTGTTCTGTTGTGCTGGTGTGGCTGAAAAACTGTCAAAACTCTTCTTCCAGGATAAAAATTCTTTGTCGCTTTGATTATAGACCTAACTGCTGTTGGATGATGAGCATAATCAGAAATAACTGTAGTCCCTTTATATTCTCCTTTAATTTCGAATCTTCTCCAAATTCCTGAATAATTTTTGAGAGATTTTTTGATTTTCTCAGCTGGAATTTTCAATGTTAAACCCAAGGCAATCGTTCCCAAGGCATTATAGACATTGAAAAGTCCTGGGACTTGCAAAACAAACTCACCTAAATTTTTTCTATCATAAAAAACATCAAATTTCACTTCTCCTTCCTCGAATTTAATATTATCAGCTCGAACATCATTAGTTTCACCTAAACCGAATCTAACAACACTTGATATTTGATGCTTGATTTTTGAGATATTTTCATCATCTCCGTTACAGATCAAAATTCCATCATTTGGTAAATGAATTAGAAATTCAGCAAATGCACTCTTGAAATCTTCCAAATCTTTGTAATAATCTGTGTGATCAAGTTCAATATTGTTTAGTATGATTATTTTCGGATAATAATTGAGAAATGCCCGCTGATATTCACATGCTTCAATCAAAAAATATTTACCCTCTCCAATTTTCAAATTACTTTCATATCTTGGCACGATACTACCTACAAAAATTAAGGGATCAAGTTCTGCGTCATCAAGCAAAAGTCCTGCCATGGCTGAAGTTGATGATTTTCCATGAGTTCCGCAAACTGCAATTCCAAGTTTGTCATTGAACAAAACTCCCAATGCCTCTGGATATGTAATCGTTCTAATTCTTAATTCCTTTGCTTTTTGCAATTCTAGATTATTCTCTGGTATTGCCATCGTGTGAATCACCAAATCAATATCACTTTCTATATTTTCACCTGATTGTCCAATACAAACCTCAATCCCTTTTTTTTCCAAATTATCCGTAATCGGAGAAGAGTTCAAATCTGAACCACTAACCCACTTGTTTTTTTCTTTCATAAACTGAGCAAGAGCGCTTAAACCGATTCCACCAATCCCGATGAAATATATTTTATTTACTTTTTCAAAATCAATTTCCATAAATAATTTATTTAGCAATATCAATTATCTTTTCTGCTATTTTTTTGGCAGCCTCTGGTTGAGCTAATTGTCTGGCAGCTCTTTGCATTTCCATAATCTTCAAATGACTTTGAAAAATCTCATTAATTACATTCAAAAGAAGGTGGGGTTTCAGATTTTTCTCACTTAACAAAACTGCTGCTCCTGACTGAGAATAATGAAATGCGTTTTTTTGTTGCTTATCGCTAACTGCCGAGGCGAGAGGGATGAGAATACTTGGTTTATCAACAGAAAGTATCTCTGAAACCGTATTTGCTCCAGCCCTGCTCACCACAATATCGCACGCAATATAAGCATCTGCGATTCTTTTTTTAAAAAATGGAAATAAGTGATAATTATTTAAATTTGGAATATTCATATCTTCAATAACGGATTTCACATCGTTATAATTTCCAACTCCACACTGATGAATAATTTGATATTTTTCTAACAATTCTGGAAGAATTTCAAGTACAAGATCGTTTATTTCTCGAGCCCCCTCGCTTCCTCCTAGAATCAAAATTGTAGGCTTTTCTCGATCAAGAACAAATTCCGCTAATGCTTTTTCCCGATTTGCTTCCATGATAAAACTCCGAACAGGATTTCCAGAAAAAAATACTTTCGAAGATGTATATATATCCTTACTATCCTTAAATGAAACTGCTACTTTTTTTGCAAACCGAAACATAAATTTATCGATCGGCCTAGCAACAGAATCAGATTCATGAATTATGATCGGAATACGAAAGATCCAACTAACCACGACAATAGGCAAAGATACTTTTCCTCCCTTAGAAAAAACAACATCGGGCATATAATCAAACACAAAAACGATGGATTGAAAAAATCCAATGATCATATTGAAAAAATCACGTATTGGTTGCAACGGAGAATTGCCTTTGGCCTTTGCCGCTCTCATTGTTTTGTATGGAAGATCCACTCCCTCAAGCATTTCCTTTAAAAAATGACTCTTATAACTGATTAGCATAAATTCCAAGGAATCAAGACCCAACTCTTTCTTTTTTTTGAATATTTCCTCATAAACTGCAATAATTGGCGATAAATGCCCAGCAGCAGATTCACCTACTAAGAGAATTCTCATATAATTGAATTATAAAAATTATACTTTAATCTTAGCATTTTTTTGACAAAAAAAGAAGAGGTCAATTTTTACAGCAAAAATACAGTATCTTTTTCTCTAATTTTTCATGATCCGAGAACTTGCAAACAAAAACCTAAACCCAGGAATAAGACCCTCTATGTATCTCTGCATGGCTACTAGCTACTTGATACTTGCTACTAGCTATCATCTCGCTTTTGAATATCTCGAAATGCTTAGTAATAAGCCAACAGCTGCCAGAGAGACTATCAAATTAGACCCTCCATAGCTTATAAAAGGAAGTGGAATACCTGTCAGGGGAAGCAGCGAAGTAATTGCGGCCATATTCATTATAGCCTGAAAAGTAATTAGCGATGTAATTCCGATGGCGACTAATTTACCAAAATCGTCAGAGGCAGAACTAGCAATTTTAAATCCTCGTAAAGCAAATATCAAAAACAAAATGACAATAATACTAATACCAAGAAGACCAAATTCTTCTCCGATAATTGCAAAGATCGAATCTCCAATCGGCTCTGGGAGATAATTGAATTTCTGTCTACTTTGTCCGAAACCAAGACCAAAAAATCCCCCAGACCCAAAAGCAAGTAGTGCTTGATTAATTTGATATCCAATACCCTGCGGATCAATTTCGGGATGCAAAAAAACCATAAACCTATCCATGCGGTAGGGAGCAATTTTTATCAAGAAATACAATCCCGCTAAGCCACCTAAACCGAGTAAAAAAATATTCTCAATTTTTGCTCCATATGCAAAATACATAATAACAACGGTCAGAATTATAACACTGAGTGTTCCAACATCAGGTTGCATAATAAGAGGAATACTGATAATCGCGATAAGCACAACGAATGGCATAAATAAATTCGAAAAATCTTTTTTATTTTTTTCAAACCAAACTGCAATATATAGGATAAAAGTAAGTTTGATAAACTCCGAAGGTTGAAAACTGATTCCAGCAATGCTTATCCACCTATTAGCTCCTTTCAACCCCAATCCCAATCCTGGAACAAAAACTACAAAAAGAAGAATAACGGTTACTATCAAAAAGAAGAACATATTTTTCTTGAAAATCCGATAATCAATTTTCTGTAATACAAACAGCGCCACAATTCCTGGTAAAAAGCCATAAAAAAACTGATGCGACAAAAAATAATGATTATAACCAAATTTATTATAACTCATCACTACGCCAGCGCTAGATATCGCAATCAAGCCTATAACCGAGAGTAAACATACAGTTCCTAATAAAACCTTATCAATTTCATTTGAATTCATAATAAAAAATATTTATAATGTTATAAATCAAAACTACCAAGAATTAGATCAATTTTCTTTTTATATATTTTGTTCAATTTGTTTTCTTTTATTATACCACAGGGAAATTGAATATTAGCATATTCTACATCAGGATTTATTAAACTTCCTTTTGGAGTAGCTTGAATCAAAATTTCATCCTCTTCCAGACCCTTAGCAGAACAGTTCTTGTTCTTTAGAACCAATTTGTTATTTTTAATTTTATAGATTCCGGAAGTCATTGATCTTTTAATTTTAATTGCAATATCATTAGTATTCCTTAGAATTAATTGCGAAAAATGAAAATTATCTTGCTTATTCCACGAATCAAAAGAAAAATAATCTCTCGATAGTTCTGACTGATAGTCAATTTTCAAAAATTCCAGAAGATGCAAAAGAATAAACGGAACCTCTTCTCTTTGAAGTTGAAGTTTTGTAAATACTGGAATCGAACCAACGAATCTTGGATTAATCTCAATCAAATTAACATCATTTTTACTTACGACGAAATCAAGACCAAAGATCCCCTGATATCCAGATTGTGCCATATATTCACCTATTTTTTTTGTATAGTCAAAAATCTTTTTCTTTTCATCATCACCTAGTTTTTCGCTGTATGAATAATCATTTCCAGAAGTTCCAAGTTCATTTTTATTATAATCAGTTAGTCCCGTAATTTGAAATATCGGCTGGCTTACTGCAATTCCAAACTTTGTTGTGCAAGCATTAATAGTATAAGTATCACCTCGCAAATATTCAGATACTTTAAACTGTCTTTCCTTATATTTTTCAATTACTTTTTGAAAATCTTCTTTATTTTTTATTAAAAATGTTGAATTGCCTGAAAACCCTCTTGCAAGCTGAAAAACAAAACTCTTCTCTGCTAATCTACCGAAAATATTCTCAGCCATCTTTCCCTTATTGATCTCCACAACTTTGCTTTTTGCATTTGAGATTTTTAATTCGTTTGCTATATAAACAAATTCAATCTTATCTTCGAATTGTTTGTTTAGCTTCCAATCATTTCCCAAATATCGAAAATTATTATCAGCACATATTTTTGAGATCTTGGGACTTGGTTTGAAAGTTATTATATTAGCAGTTTTCCCGTTTGCCTCTTTTTGAATATATCGCAATACTTTTTTATTCTCTAGAAGTTTTCCTGAATTCTTTATTTTTTTTTTATCAACACAAAAAACAGATATTTTTTCTTTTCTCAATGAATCAATAATATCCATATTTTGTGAACAAATTATATGATAATTTTCGATCTCTTTTTCAATTCCAATCGCCCGATTTGGATTTGGAGAAACAAAAAAAACAGGACCAATATCTTCTTGGTTAAATAGCTGCTTAATTTTTTTTATTTCAGTGATCATAAAATTTTCTTAAAATACTATGTCATTCAGAACTTGAGTCAGGATGACAAAATGGAATTAACAACAATCGAATTTTCCACTCATAACACTATCAATATCATCAAAACTTTCCACCATTTTAATTTTCTCTTCATTGACTTGATCAGAGGTTTCTCTTTGTTTTCCAGAGAGCAAACAAACTACTTTATTGAAATGATTTTTCCTTCCCTCTTTAACTGAAGCTGCAAAACTTGCGCAGCCCTCCCCTGATGTATATATCTTGTTTTCCGCAAGCACCTTCTTTGCCTCTTGCAATTCTGAATCCTTTATATAAATTCCGCTACCTTTGCTTAACTTGATAATCTCCAAAATTTCATTTTTTCTTCTAGTCTTCTTTGTTCCTAATTTTCCAGCATTAGAATGGTCAAATTCGTTTATTTTTTCGAACTCTTTTGCAATTGATTTGATCTTCCCACTTTGCACAGCAAATAACTTTGGCATTTTTTCGATCTCACCGACTTCATGTAAATGACGATAGGCCCTGCCAATTCCGACAAATGAGCTTCCACTGGTCACAAAAGAAAACAAAGCATCAATTTCTCCTAATCCTTCAAAAATTTCAAAAGCAATCGACTTGAACCCTTCGATGGAAGAATCGTTAACAGATGGCCTCAGATTTTCAATTTTATATCTTGCTGAAAGATAGTTTGCCATGCGAATCGCTCTAGCTGATTTTATAATTATGGGATCATATTTTTGCATCTGAACAATTTTTGCACTTTCTGTGTCAGGCGATATAAAAATATATAATTTTATTCTCGCTTGCTGACAATAGGTAGCGGCTGCAATTCCCGCATTTCCTGAAGTTGAAATTACTAACTCTTTTTTTCCATTTTGCTTCGCTAATGAAACTTGATAAGCCAGACTTCGCCCTTTTAGTGATTCTGTTTCATTTTCATCTTCTCTTTTAAAATATAAATGATTTATCTTGGAAATTTTGTTTATATTCTCACTTTCAATTTCTTCTGAATTTCCATCTTCCAAGTATAGTCTATTTTTCTTTTCAACTAACTCATCATAAAACTCAGCATATTTCCAAATGCCCTTTTCTTTATTATTAATTTTATCTTGAAAGTTTGACATTTATTTTTTTATGTATTAGGATTTTAATAATATAGGAGGTTTTGACAACATGTCAATTTCACTAATAATGGATATATTAACAAGAGCAGAAACACTAAGAATAGTAGAAATTGGAGGGGCAATTGTGATGTTAATCATAATTACCATAGTGATAATAGATACTGCGTTAAAAATAAAAAATGAGAAATTTTCAATCGCAAAAGAAAAATTCTTATTCCCAGTAATCATTAGTACGTTAATTGGAGTGCTATGGCTATTATCTGAAAATCAAAAGTTCAGAGATGATATCAATCAATCGATTGGACCAATAATCATATTTATGATGATCTGTGTGTATTTATATGACTTTTTGAAACATAAGTTCAAAAGATTCAAAGATACATAATTAGATCATTTTTTTTGACTTTTACTCTAATCTTATTATAATATAGTATATAACAATTAAATCAAGTATATGACAACTTGCCAAGAATGTAACTGTGAAATCTCAATTGACGAAAAAACAATAAAGATCGGAGATGTAGTGGTATGCTCTGCTTGTGGCGCTGAACACGAAATCATCTCAATTGATCCGCTTGAATTGGAATTGATTGAAGAGGAAAAGTAAATTAAGTTTTTCACCAAATTAAGGGACACTCCTTCTACTATTTTAAATAAACGACCGCCGACCCCGTTGGTAATATTGTCAACCGGACGACGTCATTCTATCCTAACCATGTAGATAATAGAAATGTATAGAAATTGTCATTCTGAACTTGTTTGTCCGCCTTGGGAGGGATTCAGAATCTTTCAGAGTATAGGTTTCATTTACCTATAAATCACAAAATTAGTGGTAGCAGATGATAGATTCTGAAATGAATTCAGAATGACAAATTATATTTTTTTACATATTTTAAAATAATAAACTTACTTCGTCCGCAAGAGGAAACTAGAAACGACCGACTTCGTCGGTGAATTTCTTAAAAGAATGAAGCTCCCCGCCGCAAG
>JAGLLA010000019.1 GCA_023140775.1 Candidatus Parcubacteria bacterium | reverse complement strand
ATTCCAAAGAGAACTATGAATATTCCTGTCAAGATCTTGCCGACTCCAACGAGTTTGAGAAATAAAAGCTGCGAAGGATATTGCTGCAGACGCACCAGGTCTCTCGCCAGAACTGAATCCGTCTCTGCAGCATCTCTTGTCTCTTTGTCTTGAACCCAATATGTTGTTTGAAGTTGATTGAAATTCTCTTCCTCAATTGCAACTTGATTGTGCATACTGATCCCTTGAAAAACATAAGCCATAGCGATAAGAACAAGCACTACCATGAGCATCATCATTGGTTTTGTTTTATTTTTCATAATTTTGATTTAATTGATAAAATAGTCGACCTTTTTTAAAAAATAAATAAATGAAAAAGGTGTTCGCAAATTAACAATCATATCTAAATAAATCGCTATCTGAAATTTGTATTTCACATCTAATCTCAGAATAATCCTATTGTCCATAATGTCAATTAAGTTATCAACAAGAATAACCGAAAGCCATCTGGACATATTACTGTGATAATCGATCAATATCAAAATTTAAATTTCTGCAAAAAAAGTTCCTTCAGATATCGATCTACTCATCCCGACTGAACTTTTTTCGATGCTTGATCAGATATGTCACAAGTCCTGATCCAAAAGCAACGATAATCAAAATCAGATAAAACAGTTCGGCAGAAATTTCATTGTCCGACTCGGTTTTTATTGTCTCTTGATCTATAATAATTAAAATTGGAATTTTGACGCCAGTATTTGTCTGTAAACGCGATTCTACGAGAGGCCTTCCCAGTACAGAAAAATTGGTTCGTAAAATTTTGGAAGATCCTTTGATATCGGTAGGATCGACTTTGACCATAACAGTTTTTCTCGCTCCTGCCTCCAAAGTAAAACTGGTAGGATTTGCTTTTATAATTTCTGAAAATTCATCTGGATATACCTCAAAAACTTGTACATCTGCTGTCGGGTTGACGACAACTAGTTCCTTGATCGCAACCCCGCCTCCAATCTCTACCGCGAAATCCATTTTAGATAGACTAACTTGAATTCCAGCTGCTTGAATTATAGTTGGCAAAAGAAGGAAAGCTAAGATTAATATTTTTTTCATAGAATTGATCATATTTTTTTATTCTCTCCAAAATTATTTACTGCGCTATTGCCCAAAAAGTGAGCTGAGCTGACTTTGTACCGCTTCCGGATGAATAGTTAGCTGGAACAGAAAGTTTGACATTTATATTTTGATCATCATTCTGACCTATCTCAACCTTAAAATTTTTCCAGCTTACACTATTCAAATCTATGTTTTCCGTAAAAAGAGCATCTCCACTGACTAAAGCTTCCATATGTATGTTTGCGGTTCCCTTATTGCTAATGAAAATATTTTTCGTAGCTGAGGATCCTGGATCTAATTTTCCAAAATCTAAGTCATTTGGATTGACAATAAAAGTAATCATATCATCAGCTTCAGTGTCATCCCCCTTCACATCTCCTTGCTCGATGATCACGCTCATCTCCGCAGAAGATGTAGCTGGCTGACCAACTTTGAGCAAAACAAAATTGCTTCTTATATAATCTTGCTTTTGCGCATAAATTTTATAGAACCCGTCACTTAAAGTGGTCACTATTTGACCATTACCATTAGTGGTTTTTTCATTCAGTCCCAAATAGACAACAGCATCAGAGAGAGGTAGCCATGAAGCACCATCAAAAAATTCCACCTCAGCTGTCACAATTTGATCAGAATTAATTTGTTCCGATGACAAAGATAGTCTAGTCGCTTGCCAACCAAATTCGCCATAATACCATGTCGTGGAGTCCCCCGCTTTCAATTCGTAATCCGCAGTTCCCACAGATGGCGAAGCGCTATTTACCATATATAACCAACCTGTCATTCCTGACGCCACATCGTCATTGATGCTTTCGAGATAAGAACCCCAACTAGATTCTTTAATTTCATATTCAAAACCACAAGCATTTTTTGCATTCTTGATAATATCCAAAGCAGTTATTCCAGCAACTTCTCCCGCGCAAATAGTCTCGCTTGATCCTTCAATGCGAAAAGATGTCTTTTGCGTGGAGCTATTATTTGCCACTATCTGAAAAGGTAGCTTTTTGCCCTGCAAGGCCAGGACTGCATAAGCGGTAGTCACTGCTGAAAAAGAATCTTCCACAGAATCACTTTGATACTTGAAAAAACCTTGAGAACTTTGATTTGACTGAAGATATGAGCGAGGAGTATTGCCAGATCGAACCAAGCTTTCTAGATCAATGTCCAACGCATTGTGCGCCCAGATCACCCAAGCCGTGGAAGATGAATCAGAAGTGGCATTTGGATAATAGGGAAAGCCACCATCATCGTTTTGTAGTGCCTGCAAAAATAAAAGAGCGCTTTGAATTTGAGAATCAGAATTTTCAGTTCCCGCAGCCAGGAGCGCCAAGATGCCAGCTGCAGTCATGTTTGTGTCCGAACTAGACGTAGTTGTGTAGCCCCAACCGCCATCACTATTTTGATGCGAAGCAATAAAGTTTTTTGAATCAGTGATAATTGAGTCAGCGCTAGATTGACCAGCAGATATTAAGGCTAAAATTCCAAAAATGTCATCATTAAGAATCAACGAGTCTCCAATCTGATTTTCTGAATAATAATTCTGAAGAGAAGCCACATAATCAGTTGATGCAAAAGTACGTGGATTCTGACCAAGGGAAGTTATCGCCAAAATAGGAGCCGCATAGTCAATTGCATTTGTTCCGCTCACAGAGAGAAGATGGTCTGTGACAACGTCAGGACTTTCCAGCGCCACCAGAGCCATTGTACTCCAGGGATTGTTACCATGTGCCATCAAATATGTTTGAGCATTGCTCGCATTATATGTCGCGTTTGTTTCCAGAGGAGAAAACATGGGAAATGATAGCAAAACAATAAGCATTGCGGATAATATTTTTTTCATTTGATTTCCTTTCTAAGGATCTATAAACAAAAAGAACATCTTCGTTCTCAAAGGATGTTCATTTTTATCACAACAAAAAAACGAAGCCCCTCTTTTGCTCGAAGAATGGATCTTATTTATAGAATTGATAGTTAGTTAGCGTTCTGACTTACTTTGCCTTTTGCAAGAACAAAGATCACAGTTGCGGCACAGCACCGGATTTTTTCCAAACACTTTTTGAAATTCACCGGATTTTCCTAACCGACCTCCTTCACGTTATATTTTTTGAAAAATATAAATTAAGAGGAACTACCCTTGAATTAATTTGTTAAAGTAATTTAATCTTAACTTTTGTTTCTGATTATGTCAATATTCAAATATGCTTATGTTTTTTGCTGGATTTGTGGAGATTCGTTTGGTATAACATCGTAACTATATAAGTCATTGTTTCTTTATAATAATTTTTAGACGTTTAACTAAGCTATCTATATCACCGCTATTTTCCAATATGATTATACCAAGTTTTTTTGCTTCCGAAATAAAAAAGTCCTGAATTATTCTGGCATTTTCGAATTGACCGTTTGTCAAAGATTCCTTTGGTCGATGAACTAAAAACTGTTTCCTATGATGTATATCAGATGGAATAGTTAATAGTATAACGAGACCTTTGTTTTTTAAACTTTTTGGATCTAAAAATGAACTTTCAAATATTATATCTTGTTTGTATGAAAATATTTTTTTATCTACAGAATCCTGCAAAGCAATTCGAACATTTAACATACCACTAATAACATTTTCTTGTGTACGTTCTCCAAGTGCCTTATAACTTTCGGTTGTTGGCAAAAAATAAAAAGGTTCTTTTTTAATTGTCTTACCTTTTTGAATGATATTTCTTATTAAATCGGCTTCAAAATAATCTTGATTAAGAGACTCACTAAGCAATTTTGCTAATGTTGTTTTTCCTGAACCTGGTACGCCATAGATAAATATATTCATAGATAATAAATAAACTAAAAGTTATAAGCATCTCAAAACTTTTCTTATACCAAATCGATCCCACATAATACCGAAGTGTTTGTCTAGCGACGGACGAAAAAATGTTTTATTAAACCGAGCTTCTATTATTTTCGATTATTTTATCTTATCACAAATTGAATCGCGCATTATTAATTATGCCAATGTTTTATTCCTCTATATATTCTAAGAATAATCTCTTTTCAAAGCCTCCTCTTTCTTCCTTTTTATTTTGTTTTTTATTTTCAACTTCCGACATTGTGAAATTGTTATCCCTCGCAATTGTCTCGACTAATTCCAAAACATCAGACAGTTCATTTAGAACATCCTCCTTTGAATTTGCTTCCAAAACTTCTTGTGTTTCTTCTACTAATTTGTTTTTAAGCGCAGCTCCAAACTCATCTTCATTCAGCACTGAAACTTTGGACACTCCCCCATTTCTTTCGATTATTTCTGGAATTTTATCTCTTATAAGTTTGTTATAAATTTTTTTTGCCATAATATTATGTAATAATTATATCTATATTTTTGTCACAAATCATTCGAAAATGATAAACTTGCGGGATAATATTGAAACTTTTTATATGAGAAATAATCGCGAAGATACAGAATGACAAAAACCAACGACTTCTATTATTATACGAGTCTATATTTCGACTTTTTATTATCCAAGAAAGAGATTATATCACTAATCACATGTTCTTCCATTCTATTTAATGCCTCTTGTGAAACTCCTGCGACATGAGGACTTAGAATCACATTATCTAATAAAAACAATTCTTTATTGTGTGTAGGTTCTTCTTCGAAAACATCAATCCCTGCTCCAGCTATTTTTTGATTTTTCAACGCTTCTACCAACGCTTTTTCATTAACTACTTTACCTCTTGATGTATTGATCAAAAAAGAACACTCTTTCATTACAGACAGCTCTTTAGTGTCAATGAAATTATCTGTATTTTCAGTCAACGGAATATTAATTGAGATAAAATCTGAATTTTTTAATAAATCCGCCAAGTGAACAAATTTAACTTTTAAATCATTATGTTTTTCTGGATGTGGCGTGTAACATAATATATTCATATCAAAACTATTCGCTCTTTTAATAACTTCTCTTGCGATAGATCCTGCACCGATAACGCCTAAAATTTTATCTTTGATATCAATAGTAGAATATCTGTATTCATCGAATTGTTCTTCTCTGACACTTTTATCTAATTTAACTAAATTTTTTGACAATGATAAAATCAAGGTCATAACATGTTCAGCGACAGAAGTTTGATTCGCATTAGGGGTATAAAATACAGCAATATTTTTCTTCTTACATTCATCAATGTCAATATTATCCACTCCTTTAGCTACCAATCCAACAAATTTCAACTTCGAATTTTCAATTATTTCTTTATTGATAGAATGAAGTCTTCCTATAATTACACCATCATACTCGTGGATTATGTTTCTAAATTCCGATTGAGTTGGTCTTTTATCAGCAACAACAACTTCAGCTTTTTGTCTAAGAACTTTTAATAACTTTTCACTTTTCCACGATGGGATTGATATATAAACTCGCATATTTTATTTATTATTAATTGGAAATACCTTAATATATTTCTTATATCTTTATTTTACCACAAATCACTCAAAATCAATAACCTCTCAAGGATATTTTCACGGCTAGCTTAACCTGATTATGTCTCTTTTTTCTATATGATTTAAATTTTAAATAATCAAATATTAATTAAAAATTGCATTCTGTAATCAATATTTCCAAACTCCCAATGTTCTTAATATTATTTTAACTGACATAAAAGAAAATATATAAATCAAAAAAAAATATATATCATCAAAAATATTCATTCCCCAAATTTTAAATAATACAAATAAGATTAACAAAAAGATTATAGACTATACAGAACTGCCAAGCTTCTGATTAAAAATCATATATTTTTTTATAGTTTTTCCTTTTCATTGTTTTTTATTAACCAATTTATCAGACAAATCCTTGTTGCTTTCATAAAATATGTAACTTTTAGACTTTCCGTCATACTTTCGTGACGCGCATCATATGCCCAATGATTTATATCTTTATCAGCAAGAAGTAGTTGTCCTCTGTGAAGTATTTTTGATCTTATAGTATAAAAATTGCTAGCATATTTTTCAAATTCCTTGCTACTATTTCCATATCGAGATAGGAACTCTCGAAATTTTGCTCTAACTCCCCAAAATGGTTCATTACAATTTGGACATTTCTTAGGAGATGCTTCAATACTCTTACATGTATCACATTTATAAGTAACTGGATCATCACTATATTCATACTCAATTAAAGTTTCAATACTCGATATAAATGATGCAAGAGATAAACTTTTCTTTACTGTTAAAAGATCAAATCCATAATAAAATAATATGCAGGCAGAATCAAACGCTTCTTTTTTCTTACCATTTAATAAAGAATATTCATCAAACAAAACGTCTATATTAAAAGGAAATTCAAAAGGCATTCCCCTACTTCCCGCAGAAAGCTGATTATAATATTTATTTAAATCTTTTTGTTTTTTTATTTCGTTGGACTTGGCTTCAAATTTAAATTCTGATAATTTCTTAATTTTTTTATTAAAACTAGGCACCGTATAAGATTGTTGTCCCCAAATAGATTTCTGTGAAAATCTATCTCCATTAAATTCAGAAAACCAGGCTTGATAAAAGTTGCTATAATCAAAAAAATAATAATTAGTAAACAAAGATAACAGTTTTTGAATATTACGAGAATTTACATTCCTATAATGCATTTCCATAAGATCGTCATCAATTGGTTGCTTTATGCAATTTTCACTAATTGCTTCATATTCAGTTTTTGGCTTGTCAAAACATAATTCAATAATCATTGAATGATGATTCGCCATGTACATTTTTGGAAATTCATCTTCTGGTGGAAGTAACTGAAAAATATCTTTATATCTATAAAAACCTTCTATTGGTATACCAGAAAATATAATTTCACGTCCATATAATTTATCCTTTTTTGTCATAAAATTTTATATTATAATATTTTGTTATTGAAAAAGTTTCAATTTTACTTTTACGTGTAATATTTGATAATTCGTTTAATGAAAATTTTCTAACGGAACCAGTCCTCTTCCAGTATACTCAAGTGTTCGATATAGATATTGTTTGCTGATCATCTTTCAGCGGAAATAGTTCTTCATATATTACATCAAGAGCTCTTTTTATATTCAACCACCGATCCCTAGCAAGTCTGTGATCAGTGGCTACAACTATCGTTCCTATTTCATGTTTTTCACCTTTTATTTTCATAATTTATATCATTAATTTACCTACATTTTACTCTTTTTCTCTCAAACAAGCAAGAATATCACCTAAGATTTGGCATAAATAAAATAAAAAAAATGAGAGCTGACTTAATTTTATTCAGGCTCTCTTTTTATTGTTGTAATGCTCTTCCTATATCTTCGCGAAAATACATTCCTTCAAATTTTATAAGGCTTATTGCCTTGTATGCTCTTTTTAATGCTATTTCAATTGTTTCGCCTTTTGCTGTCACTCCTAAAACTCTCCCTCCAGATGTCATCAACTTCCCATTTTCAAAAGATGTTCCTGCATGGAATATCACGACCTCAGGAATTTTTTCTGCTTGATCAATCCCATATATGGGAAAACCTGTTTTATATTCACCAGGATAGCCTCCAGACGAAACGACAACGCAAACGCAGGGCGTTGTATTCCATTCAATTTCAATTTTTGAAAGCCTTCCTTCAATACAAGCTTCAACTATATCAATCAAGTCAGTTTTCAACAAGCGCATATAACTTTGCGTTTCTGGATCTCCAAGTCTAGCGTTAAATTCTAATGCTTTAATTCCTTCAGCAGTGATTATCAAACCAGGATACAAAACTCCAATAAATGGTTTTCCATTCTTTTGAAAAGCATTTATAATCGGGTCGATAACCTGTTTTTTGATTTCAATCATCATTTCAGGGCTAAGTGACATAGAAACCGTACCCATTCCTCCAGTGTTTGGACCTTGATTGCCAGCAAAAATTGTTTTGTGATCTTGTACAGGAGGAAATAGCATTGTAGTAATTCCATCAGAGAAAGCATGTACTGACACTTCTTGCCCTTCAAGAAATTCCTCAACAATAACTTCATTTCCCGCATCACCATGTTTTCGATCAAGCATGGTTTCTTTGAGCGCTATTTCCGCTTCTTGGATTGTTTTGCATATATATACGCCCTTTCCGAAAGCCAAACCACTTACTTTGATTACGATTGGCGCTCCTTGTTCAAGAACATAATTCAATGCTTTTTGATAATCACTGAAAATTTTAAATCTTGCAGTTGGAATATTTTCATCGATCATCATCTTTTTTGCAAATGACTTTGAAGATTCAATCTGAGTTACATATTTACTTGGACCAAATATTTTTAATCCATTTTTTTGAAATTCATCTACGATTCCATCTGCAAGAGAATTATCAGGTCCTACGATGGTAATCGCAATTTCATTTTCTTTTGCAAAATCAACCAAGTCGTTTATCTTATCAATGTTGATCGAAACGTTTGTCGCCAATGTGCATGATCCTCCATTTCCATTGACAACGAATATTTCTCCAACTTTTGGTGATTGAGAAAGCTTCCATACTAACGCATGTTCTCTTCCCCCGCTTCCAATAACTAGTATTTTTTTCATTTTATCCTCCTTTGTTAATGTTCAATTTGTTTCCTTAATATCAGTAGTATATCATACAATATATAGATATCTAAATTCGCATATTATCGGAAAAATCTGTGAAAATTTATATCTTTCTGAAAC
>JAGLLA010000018.1 GCA_023140775.1 Candidatus Parcubacteria bacterium | reverse complement strand
TTGACTCTAGATTTATCTTTTTTCTTTCTTGTTAAAAGTGGTTCTAAAAATCCAACTTGCTGATCTGTATAACCATCTCTATCAAGACTTCTAAAAACATTTGGCATATATGCTGTATTTCTCTGAATATTCTTTTCAATCCATTCTTCAACCCCATCCTTTGTACAACCTTTTGAAGAAATAACCCCTATGTCAATAATTTTAAATTTCTCAAAAAGTTTTTTCCAAACCCCTACTCCATTTTCATCTTCACAAATAAATATTTTATTAGGATTGTGATGTCTAGAAAGTTGATCCATTTCTTCTTTTTTTTGTTTTTTTTCATCCTCTAATTTTAAAACGCGAGATTGATAATCGGCAACTTGTTTATATAATTGTTCATTTACCATTCTCAATTCGTTATAGTCATTTCTTTGTACTGGCAATATTCTTTGACTACTTTTCATTGCACTAAACATCTCATAAAAACTTGCATCATATGGAGCTAACGAAATAGTAACAGGTGAATGAGTTGCTATTACTACTAAAATATTTTTTGAAACAAAGTATTCATCAATAAGTTTATAAAAAGCCCTTACTAAAGATGGATTAAAAGTAGCATCAAATTCATCAAGCAAGAGTATTTTTTTCTGTTTAAAATTTGTATTACTAAATGATGCAAAAATAAGCAAAATTATCGCTTTTTCTCCATCAGAAAGATCATTAAGATTTCTCGAATCATTTTTTTCAATATCATCATTTTCTTTCAGTTGATATAATTTTGGTGACTCATTAAGTTGAAGATCATCCCTAATAAAATAATCCTCTTAACCTTCTTTAAATCTGTATTCAAGCCCTAACTTGCTAAATAAATTATTTAATTGAATCCATGGCGGTGTATCAAGCAAAGAACTATCAAAACTTTTATCAATACTACTATATTCAAGTCTTTTATTCTGAGATTTTATTGCATAAGCAAGAAATAGGTCGCCTATAATAGACGTAAAGGGGTCATCAGACTTCCACATAAAATCAGCAAAATCAATATCATCTATGTCTTCCCGTGTTATTTGATTATTATTAAACTTTTCTTCACCAAAGTTTTTAATTAAAATTTCTTTTGCCCTAATACTCGATTCCTGAAATTGTTCCAATTCCTTTCTATTCAAGTCTAATTTGTAGTTTTGAAATGCGCTCCATATCTGATCTTTATATCCTTTTATATTTTGAGCACCAACTTTTGGAATTTCTGTAAGATTAGTACTCTCCTTAAAAGACCTGTATATAATATCACGAACCTCAACTTCCTCTTCATCTATCTTAATAACTGCCTTAATAATTTTTTTAGGATCATTCGACCATGGATTACGAATTATGTCAATTAATTGAGATTTACCGCTTCCATTAACACCTGAAAGAATGATTAAATTACCATCAAGACAAACCTCAAATCCACTCTTGAATGATTTATAATCTTGACTGAGTTGTATTGATAATTTTTTCATAAATTTCATTTTATTAATAACTGATATATATCTTAATTTTATTAAACTTCTAATCTTATTCCAAAATATACCTCAACAATTTTTTTTAATTACAAAATAAAAACCATCTTCATAGCTTTTATTATTTCCATACAGCACTGTTCATAGACCTGCCTTTGGCGGGGATGTTTATCACTCTTGGATCATCACAATTACAAAATACCACTTTATTTTTGAAGTGTTTTTTATAATGCCCTTGCTCTCTTTCAATATCAGCTAACTGAGTGTAAAACTCATCTTTTTTTGAAGCTTTTGCTTTTTTTAAATTATTATTTGAAGATTTATTTACCATATTATTCTTGATTATTTTGATCTAAAAGATTTTTAGGATTTTGTAATTCTTTTACATTTTTTGGAGAAACTACTCTTTTCCTTGTTTGCCTTTCTAGCGTAATTCTTGCCTGTTTTGCAACATTGCCACCTTTTTTGGCTACTTTTTTGTTTTCATTAAATCCCTTTGGTTTTTGTTCTTTTGAAATTTCAGCTGTTGAAGCTTCAGCTAACATATTTAAAACCAATTCAAGGTTTGTCATATTATCTCTCAAATTTTGTTTTTTTAAACCTTTGAAATTTTTATATTGTTTTACCGATTTATCTGCCCATGCCTTCGTAATCTCATCTGTCAATATAGCATATTCCAGTCCTTCCTTCATATCCCTCCTTTGCCATTCGTCTGTCAATTCCTTTCTAATCTCAATGCTTTTCAGTCTTTGGTTAATCCATTCTTTTGAATAGCCTTTTTGTAAATATGTTTTAATCGCTCTGTCAAAAGCAATTTCAGGGTCTTCCATCTCTTCAATTCGCTCATATCCAACTTTTGCCAGCCACAATTTAAAAGGTTCAGCTTTTGGTGATGGAATTGATTGAATTACGCGAAGCAAATCTTCTGTAGAAAAAGAATCTGTTTCCCTTTGTTTTCCATCAGGAGCGGCCATTTTCAACTGTACGATTTTTTCGTACACTTCACTACCTTCGTTTTTCAGCTTACTTTTCAAATCGCTCCAATACCGCCTTGGGATACTAGAATTAGTCAAAATTTCTATAACATCAATAATCGAAAAATACCAAAGTTCTTTTTTTTCGTCCCAATAACGACGAACCTCTTTTTGATGAAATAAAATTATTGAATTAGATTTTTTCATATATATTATTCGTAAAATTTAAAGAAATACCAACTTCAATTTTGGTAATCGTTTAAAAAACTAAATCTGTTTTTTTATATAAATAAAATTGAGAAATAAAGACCTTTAAATTCATTTATAAGCCAATATTATCCCAAAAAACCACATTTGTAAAGACAAAAATAAAAAAAGAAGCTTGCAAGGCTTCAGTCAGTGATTCAAAAAGTAAAGTATTCTTCTTTTTGTTGTCCATGGCTTTAAGGGCGAATTTGTTTTCCTAATAACTTTGATGAAATTTGTTAGCGCGAAATAATCTCCAGGATAAGAAATTAAAGCATATTTTAAAACACCATTGGGAGATATCTTTACTCTTGGTATTATCCAGACCTTAGTAAAACAAGATTCTGTCTTGTCATCAGTAATGTAAGGATCAGAAAAGCCTACTACGAATGCCTCTGAGGATTCACCTCTTGCTGTTATACTGATAATATCGCCTGGTTTCATTCCCCTTTCTCCAATACCACGATTTGGAAAATCTTCTATTTGGTTCAATTGAACCAAGCCACCATATTGTCCAGCAGACATATTAAGAACTACATCTCCACTAGGCAACTTTTCAATGTGAATTTCTAAAGACTTTATGTCTTCAGCTTTAGCTTCAGCTTTAGCTTTATTCTTCATTATAAATATCCCTCCTCTTCTTTTATTTTTCACAAAACAATTCTTTGTAAATATGCAAAAAATAAACACCTTAAAGCAAATATAAGGTATAAAAATAAAAAAGTCAAGTTTATGTGCTAGTCCACCTCATATTGG
>JAGLLA010000017.1 GCA_023140775.1 Candidatus Parcubacteria bacterium | reverse complement strand
TTTACCTTACCAACAAGCTGATAGTGCGTGGGCTCTTCTCAAAGCGATAAATCTTTACCCTTTCGGGACCATCAGGTATTAGCTTCAATTTCTCGAAGTTATTCCTGACTTTGAGGTAGATTCCCACGTTATACTCACCCGTTTGCCGCTCCCCAGTAAACTGGGGCGCTCGACTTGCATGCCTTATCCACGCCGCTAGCGTTCATCCTGAGCCAGGATCAAACTCTCAATAAAGTTAAGAGTTCTATTTCAATAAATTGAAATAGATCATTCTTAAAGTATATTTAACATATAATTTAACAAAATAAATTTGCTGAAATTATATCAAAGTTTCATTCTGATTCTTTTCATAAATAAATTTATGAAATAATTTTTAGGACAACTGCACAAAATTTATAATAATAAGTTGTGTGATTGTGATTTATTTTATTCATTTGTCAATGAACTCGTTTCTTACTGAGTCATAATAGCACAAACAAAATACCTGTCAAGCATTTTGAAAACTTAACAAAATTCTTCTCTTTTTTGAATTTATTTTTTTGTAAGTTATATTATTAACCGTATTTCTATCTTATATCAAGGAATGATTTATGTCAAACGGAAGATTCATTTTAACATATAAACACGTTAACATACTAACATTTTAACAAATTTTTATTCCAATCTATTAGGGTAGTATCAAGGAGTTAGTATTAAGTATTAAGCTATCATTATCATAGTCAAAGCTTTTATTATTACATTTAAAAATATATACAATGCAACAAACATTAAAATATATCTTAATGAAATTTTCTCCACTATTTTACCTTCGTATTTGTCGGCAGTTTTATAATATATTCCAAATATACCTAACACTAGATAACAAAATATCAATATTTTAATAACCCAATTTAAAATATTAAATGCTACGAGAATCAAATCAAAAGGATACCCTATGAATAAATCGAGCATTCTTTCATATCCACCTAGAAATACAGTGTCCGTCAAAATAAACATCAAATACAATACCGCAAGCAAGGTTGGCAGACTTAACACAGACACTAAAAGACAATTTTTTTCTAAATATTTATTTTTAATATTAATCAAAAGTGAAGTCAAAAGAACGAAATAGTTGAACAAGATAATTAAGTAAAATGCTTTAATTTCAACTGAATTATCATAATCGACCGAATACTCATATAAAGGTGCGTCAACACTTTCAAGCAAAAAATAAGGTAAAATAAAAATAATTAAAAATAAAATATAACCGATAAAATATTTATTTAATTTCACTTTCATTTTTGAATAAATTAGTAATTTAATCTTATTATTTAAATCTTTGTCATCCTGAACTTGCCTGTCCGCCCTTGGAGGGATTCAGGATCTTTATTGTTTTACTTCTAATCTATATTCAAATCAACGAACCCTGGATTTTCAGCCATGATTAAATTTATTTTCCATTTCCGATGCCAGTTTTTTAATTGTTTTTCTCTGGCAATTGCCGATTCGATATTATTTGTTATTTCATAATAAACCAATTTACAAAGATTATACTTTTCATAAAATCCTTTGACTAATTTATTCTTATGTTCATAAACTCTTCTTTGTAAGTTATTAGTAACTCCAATATACAAAACAGTATCATTAATATTTGTCATAATATAAATATAATATGTTTTGTTTGTTCTATTCATAATTTTCAATCTTCAACGAAGATTCTGAAATGAATTCAGAATGACAGAGATTGTCATCTGCTCTATGATTATTTCAAAAAACTTTGTCATCCTGAGCTTGTTTCAGAGCCTGTCCTAAATTCAGTTTAGGAATCTTTGTTGTTTTACTTTTACTTTTTTATTCTAAATTTTGTCATCTCGAAATGATTCGCCATTTTGGCGAAGATTGAGATATCTCTTCAACATTATTCAACGCAACAATTAATATTATTTGTGAAAAATAATATTAAGAAGCTTCTCACGAGATTCTTCACTTCGCTTCAGAATGACAAATTCGACAAGTTTGAATATTGTAATTTACGATTTGTTTGTAATTTGTATCTTGTATCCTTGTATCTTTATAAAAACAATCCCTTAATGCTTAATACTAACACCTTGCTACTACTTCCCCACATCCTCCAAATTCAAGGAAATGATTTTAGATACACCATCGTCCATCATGGTGACGCCATACAAGACTCCTGCCTGTTTCATCATCTCTCGATTGTGAGTGATTACGATGAATTGCGTGCTCTTGGAAACATCGCCGATGATCTCTGAGAGCTTGGCTGAGTTGGCTTCATCAAGTGCTGCATCAATTTCATCAAGTACAGAAAATGGTGGCGGATTATTAGCAATAATCGCAAATAAAACCGCAATCGAAGCAAGCGCCCTCTCTCCACCCGAAAGCATATTCAAACTGGAAATTTTCTTTCCAGGAGGTGAAACATTAATCTCAATACCCGCAATCCTTTTTTGCTTTTCGGGTTTTTCGATATCAGAATCTTCACCTTCAATATCTTCTTCGCTATTACCATTCTCATCTTTTTTATCTTCTTTGTTCTCAGAATACTTGATCGACAAATTCGCCTTTCCCCCTTTGAATATAATTTTGAAATATTTATCAAATTCTTCATTGATCTTTCGAAATGAACCTTTGAAAATGTCTTCAATTTTTCGATCGAGTTCTTTGATAACTTCTCGCAACGAATCTGAGGCCTTCAACAAATCATTTGCCTGCGCCGAAAGAAATTCAAATCGATTCTGAGTCTCTTCATACTCTTCCACAATCAAAGGATCAATTCCGCCAATTTGCTCAAGTTGAAATTTCAATTTTCGAACTTTTGCTCGACACTCTTCTGGGTCAAAATAATTACCATTATCTTTTTTCTCAAAAACATTATTCTCTAAATTTTCCACAAATTCCATTCCTTTAAATTCTTCTTTGATCTCATTGATTAAATCTTCCTTGCGAACTTCAAATTTTGCAAGTTCGATATTAACTTGATTCAAATTATCCTTGAATCGATTTAGTTCACTTTGTTTTGTTCTTGAGTTCCTTTCTAAATCAAGAAAGACTTTTCTTCTTTCTTGTTCATCTAGATTTAGTCTATTGATCTTCTCTTTGACCTCTTTGTGCTTTTCATTAAATTCTTGAGTCTTAATTTGAAATTCTTCTTTTTCTTTTTCCAGTTTTCGCAGATTCGTATCATCAAAAATAATCTTTTGATCATTATAATTTATTTTTCCAGATTGAACTTCCGCAAACAAAAATTCAATTTTTTGCCGAACCTCCACACTATCTTTCTTAATCTTTTCAATATCTGTCATATCTTTCTTGTCAAAAAGACTAAGAAATCTATCATAAACAGAAATAATGGTAGAAAGTTTTTCTTTGACATACCCAAGATTGATCGGCACATATTCTGGATGTTCAACTTTTTCCCTCCTTTCGTTTTCAATTTGAATTCTGCCGTCTACGATTGAAATGTTTCTTGCCAGCTCGTTTAATCTTGCCTGAAAAACACCAAGTTCCTCTTGAAATTTATTCAACTGAGGCTGATAATTTTCATTTTTAGTATCATTCTGAGAAAGCTTAACCTGAATTTCTTCAAGCCCCTTTGACGCATCAGTAATTAATTTATCAAGATTTTCTTTGTCGGTTTGATTCCTCTTATTGTTCTGATTTAGATTCTTCCAAATATTAAAATATAAATTTTCCTGTTCATTTTTCAAACCCTCTTCAACCTCACCTCTCTTTTGCGCGCGCGATGCTTGTCTTCGAAGCGAGGTAAGTCTTGGCTCAATTTCACCCAAAAGATCTGTCACTCTTTCCAGATTTCTTTTTGTCGCTTCCAGCTTATTGATCGCTTGCTGTTTTTTGATTTGAAATTGACGAACGCCTGTTGCCTCTTCAAAAATCACCATTCTTTCTGCGGGAGTGGCTGCCAAAATTGAATCAGCCATGCCTTGATTAATAACGCAATACCCCCTCTGAGAAACTCCCGATTTGGCAAGCAGATCAATGACGTCACTCAGTCTGACTTTTGTCTTATTGATTAAATACTCGCTATCACCATTTCGAAAAAGTTTTCTCGTCAGAACAACTTCATCAAAATCAATTGGGATTTTTTTGTCGCTATTGTCCAAAAACAATGAGACGCTCGCTGCGCTCATTTTCGCCTTTTTGTCGCTTCCCGTGAAAATCACATCTTCCCCTTTTTTCCCTCTCAAACTTTTCATACTCTGCTCACCCAAAACCCATTTCACAGCATCAGCCACATTTGACTTGCCTGATCCGTTTGGACCAACAATCGCCGTCACACCCCTTGGAAAATCCAAAACGACCTTATTGGCAAACGACTTAAATCCAGTTGTCTCAAGTTTCTTTAGATACATTAAGTTCAATTGTTATATTGCTAAATTATTATATTTTAGAAACTTTGAAATACTATATTTTCAAAAATATATCGCTCAATTCATTATTTATAAATTCATTTTTTAAAATGAACTTCATCACAGAGACGCAGCAATGCCGCGCCCCTTCTTCGATAAAATGAAACTCCTCTCACTAATCTTCCAACTCATCCTCCGAATAGACAAAATTCAAGTCTATTTTCTTATAATTGAAAATCTCTTCTTCTTTGAAAAATCTCTTGATCTCAATTTCACCATTTTCAACTGAATCCGAAGCATGGACCAAATTCGTCTGAATGCTCATTGACAAATCCCCTCGAATACTGCCTGCATCCGCTTCTCTTCCTTTGGTTGGACCAACAATAATTCTCACTGCCTCCACTGTATCAAGTCCTTCCAAAGCCATGGCAATAACTGGCGCGCTTTTCATATAGCTTCGAAGCTTGCCGAAAAAAGGTTTATCTTTATGATGTTCATAATGATCTTCCAAGACGATGTCTTCAAGTTGCATCATTTTCAAACCAATAATTTTTAATCCTTTTCTTTCAAACCGACCGATAATCTCTCCCAAAAGATTTCTTTGTAAAGCGTCTGGTTTAATTAAAATACATGTTCTTTCCATTTTTTTATTATTATTTGATTATTTATAATCTATTTATATCATATTTTTCCACCGTTTGCAATTAATTGTGGCACATTTAACTAGATCTGATGTAAAATCTATTCAAAAACCAAATCTCCAGACAGGTCTGTTTGCAAGAATTGAATGCTCATGTTCTTAAGGCGATTGAGAAGCTCTTGTGTGGGGTGACCGTATCGATTTTCTCCCACAGGAATCACAGCCACTTCGGGATTTACAATTCTCAAAAAATCATTGGAAGTTGCGTTTTTACTTCCATGGTGAGCGACTTTAAGCGTCTTTGCTCCAATACTAATATTTCTCTCAATTAATTCATTCTCAACTTTAAATCCAGCATCTCCCATCAATAGATATGAATTATTTTCAACATCAACGCGAAGAACGATTGAAGTTTCATTGTCGTCTTTCACTTTTTGATCATGCAGATTTTCAAAGGGATATAAAACCTTAATATCCACACTCTGCAAATCTATTCTTTGTCCAAACTCTGCATATTTGATTGGAATATCCTTCTCATCAACCAACCTATCCCACTCCTGACAAATCGCCGTTTCGCACACAATTCCCGTCTCAATGATCTGCGCAACTTGATAATATTTCAAAACCTCCACTAGTCCACCCAGATGATCTTTGTCTGGATGGGTCATGATCACAAGTTCAATCTCACGATCAAGAAGTGGCATATATTTTCCCAGTTTTTCCAAAATCATTTTTCCATCTCCCCCATCGATCAAAATTTGATTGCCACCTCCCGCATCAATCATAGTCGCATCTCCCTGCCCAATATCAAAAAATATGATTTTCGATTCATTCTTTATATCTTGAGTAGAAAAAGAATCTACCAAAAAAACATCCACCGCAAAAGTTATGGCAAAAGTTACGAATAATATGTTTCTAAAGATAATTGACATTTTTTGAAATATATAATAAAATCTAAATAAAATAAATGACAAATTTTGGAGGCAAATAAAGATGTCTATACAAGCGAATGGAGTTAGAATTTGGCGAGGTGGGGATATTGAATTTGAGTTTAAAAAATGGGTTGGTATTTTATATTTCAACACAGACCAAATACGCGTATATCTTGATGAAGACGATAACCTAATCTTACTTAACCCAACACTTAAAATGGTAACTACGTTCTATAGAGGAGACGAACGTGTGGAAAAAATTTGCAAAATTATCGAAAAACAAGAAGCTGAGATTAAAAAAAGAGATAAAGAAAGAAAACAAAGAGAAGAAAGCTATCAGGGAAATATCGATGAGCAAATGAATATTTTTCAAAAAGAAAAAAATGAATCAGGTTCTATGTACAACCCAAGTGATCATCCCTTCGATACCACAAATCAAATGTTTGGGTAATATCAAGTACTACCTTTTCCTAAATTTGGGTTAAGGTATTTTTTTAACTTTCTGTAATTCAACAAAGAAATCAAAATTCCATAATAAACAATTCCAAATAACACACTAACATTTTCAAAACTAAAATAACCAATTTCAAAACCAGCAAAAGTTTTGATAATGTAGAGTTGAAATGAGAGAATAAACCAAATTGGAATTGCCACAATTTGACCAAGAAACAAATTCACAAATCCTGCTATGATCGAGATGATTCCACCAACCATCACCACAGGCACAGCAGGCAGAACCAAAACATTCGCCAAAACTGAAAAAACAGAATATTGTTCAAAACTGCTCAGCACGATCGGCAAGGTGGCAATTTGCGCGGAAAGCGTGATCAAAAAC
>JAGLLA010000016.1 GCA_023140775.1 Candidatus Parcubacteria bacterium | reverse complement strand
TTTCTTCCTTCATCTTCTTGGCAAGTTTTCTCATTTTCCCGCCTTTGTGCGCAAAGAAGTTCACCTTTTCTTTTCTATCTTTGATGTTTTTTTCCAATTGAGCATTTTTCTTTTTCTCTTTTTCAATTCGATTTTCGATCTCGGCTGTTACAGAATAATAATCACCAATATATTGTTCGGTCTTATGAGTAAATATATCAAGATAGATCACTCCGTCTGTGAAACAATTCAGAAAATCAGCATCATGAGAAATAACGATAACAGTTTTTTCATACATCATCAAAAAATTAATGAGATGCGCAATTCCATCTTCATCTAAATTATTTGTCGGCTCATCCAGTAAAAGGATGTCTGGTTTTTGAATCAAAGCAAAAGCCAAAAGTAATCGAGCCTGTTGTCCGCCAGAAAGATCATCTACAACCTTTTCGATTGGCACATTCAAATTCACGGCTTCTAGAACTTTTTTCATTTCACCTGGTGCATTATGAGGAACTTTGTCATATGCTTTTTCAAAATATCCTTGAATAGAGAGACTTAAATCATCTTTTTCAATTACCTGTTTGGCAATCCCGATTGTTGCACTATCAATAATCGAAATCTGACCTTTTATTGGCTTCAGCTTTCCAATGATCAAATCAAACATAGTGCTCTTTCCAGCGCCATTTTGTCCCATCAGTGTTAGCTTTGAACCATTTCTCACAGAAAAACTAGCCTCTTTGTAAATCGGCTTTTTGTGTAAATATTCAAACGAGACTTCATCAAATCTCAAAACAACTTCTCCTTTAGCCATAATTCTTATTTTTATCAATTACCCAAACATACTAGCAAATAATAAGCGAAAAGTCAAAAGATACAGACAACTATTTTTTTCATCAATCAACTCCTCCCCTGACAAGGGGAGGTTGGGAGGGGTTTGAAATATCACAAAATTATCTATTACAAAAAGTCCAGAATTCATTCTGAACTTTTTATTTTGCTAATTTCATTTACCAGAATTCAAACCCCCCAACCCCCCTCTTATCGGGGGGAAATATTTGTAATTTTTATTGAATACCCATCAATTCAATATCAAAAATTATGGTCGCATTTGGTGGAATCACATCGCCAGCTCCAGTTGCTCCATATCCCAATTCAGCTGGAATCGTCAATTTTCTCTTTTCTCCCACTTTCATGTCTAGTGTTCCCTGTTCCCAACCTTTAATAACTTGTCCTTCTCCAATTGTGAATGAAAACGGTGTACCTCTATCCACGCTTGAATCAAATTTTGTACCATCGGATAATGTTCCGGTATAGTGCACAGAGATCGTATCACCTTTTTTTGTCACAACTTCGCCAGCTCCCTCTTGTAAAACTTCGATTTTTAATTCCATTTTTTCTTTATTTATTTGATTATCTTCTTTTTCTATTTCTTCTTCCTGAATTGTACTATTATCCTCTTGAACAATAGTCTCTTCAACTTTCTTTTCTTCACTACTTTCTTGAATGATTTTATTTTCTTTTTTCTCATTAGATTGATTATCCTCTTTTGTAACTAGATCAGATTGAATAGAGCTATTTTTTTGCAACTCTCCTTCACTGCCTCCTCTCAATAACACAAAGCCTAATACTATAACAATTAAAACAGCTATTGCAACTAAAATTTTCTTTTCCATATTTTTTCTTATTTATTAATTAATTTCACTTTCCTATTCTAGCAAAATAATCATTAATTATCAAGAAAAGCTTCAAGATAGAAATTTTGTAAGACCAGAATGGTGATTAATATATTAAATAATTATCACCATTATTTTTTTATCTTTTTTCTCATCACACTAAAAACTTCAGGCATCTTGCTAACTTCAATATAAACCATTCTGTCCTGTCCGCCATGTGCGGATTTTAGCTTTTCCAGAGTTTTATCGTCATAGATATTTTTTATCTTGCAAAAAATATTGTCATTATTTGGTTGGATAAATTCAACTCGATCCCCCGCTAAAAGAGAATTATGAACTCTGATTTTTACCAAAGAAATTCCTAATTTCTTAACCACACCAACCCCTCCTTTGTTAAGGGTGGGATTTTTTTTACTTTCATCTTTTAACATCCGATGCCTCTCGAGGGCATGATTTTTACTTTTTACTTTAGATACTTCTCCCACAAACATATATTCTTCTTCCGTATGGGAAAATTTTGTTTCCTGACCCTTGAATTTACACTCTCCGAAAAGAAATCCTGTGGTGTATGTTCGACTCACAAGTTTTCCTATCTCCTTTTTAATCTTTTGAATTTTCTTTTTTTTCTCACTATCACCAGTTTTTATATCAAGAGCTTGTCTGTATGATTTTACGATTTGAGAAAGATAATAAACACTTTTTGCTCTTCCTTCAATTTTAAATGAAGTTATGCCAGCATCCTTCAACTCATCAAGATATTCAATTAAACATAAATCTTTGGAGTTCAATAAATATGTACCATTGCCATCCTGCTCAACTGGAATATAATCATTGCTTCTATTTTTTTCAACAAGTGAATATTCCCATCTGCAATTTTGCGCGCAATCTCCCAAATTCGAGCTTCTGCCAACAACCCAAGAACTCAAAAGACATCTACCCGAATAAGCCATACACATCGCCCCGTGCACAAAATATTCCAATTCCAATTTGGGAACTTTCAGATGGATCTCCTTGATCTCCTCTAGTGTTAGTTCTCTTGCCAATACTATTCTTTTTACCCCCTGCTCATACCAAAATTTTGCCGTTTGCCAATTTGTGGTATTGGCTTGTGTTGAAAGATGAATATCAACACCTGGCATGATCTTTTTGATTATTTGAATTACTCCAATGTCAGATGCAATAAACGCATCAGGTGGATTTTTTTTGAGGACTTTCAAATGTTTCTGCAAAATATCAAAATGATAGTTATGAGCAAAAATATTAGTGGTAATATATATTTTTCTATTCCTTGTGTGAACATAATTTATAGCTTCAATCATCTGTTCTTGATCGAATTTGTTGATTCTCGCTCGTAGCGAAAAATCAGGCAAGCCTGCATAAACTGCATCTGCCCCAAATTCAACAGCACAAACCAATTTTTCAAAACTTCCTGCCGGCGCCAGAAGTTCAAATTTATTTTCTTTCATTGATTATTAAAACTTTATATAAATTATATTTTAGACTCGCGTCACCTCCAAGTTCTTGTATTTCATGTTAGATTTCTTACATATAACAAAGTCGAAAACAGCCTTTCTCTAAAAAATACAAAGCTTTGAGGTATAATGCTCAACTGGCGCATAATCATCTGTTAATATTTTGACATCATTAACTTGAATTTCATACTTCCAATATTTATCCAAAAGCTTTGCAATATCTTCGTCTCTGTTATTATCAATCATCTCGTCAATATCTACATTTTCCTTTGTCGCAATAATCATAATATTTTGCACTGTCTCTGATTGATCCATGGAAGCATCTCTAGTAGCAAAAACAAATACATTCTCAAATTTTTCAGCAATTGTTTTATATTCAACTCTAAAAAATTCTGATTTTTTTCCAGAAATTGCTGAAATAATATTAGTTATATATACACCATCATTATTTAATATATTGTACATTTTTTCGATTGCCTCTCTCGTTGTCAAATGAAATGGTGCTGAACAGTTAGAACTAAAGGCGTCGTTATAAACAATGTCATATTTATCGTTATTATTCCTACTGACATTATTTAGAAAAATTCTCGCATCTTGATGATAGATAATCAATCTCTCATTTCCAACATCTAAGTTGAAATATTTTTCTGCAAATTCAGTTGTCTTTGGATCAATTTCCACGACATCTATTTTTCCCTCCCTATTTCGAAGTAAAAAATCTTTAGCGACAGAATAAGCCGCGCCACCAAACAAAACTACTCTTTTTATATCATCTTTAAAAACACCATCAAGTCTATAATATTTTGTATATTCAAAAGCAAGTTCATCAGAACCTAGGATCATACCTGAATCAAAAAAATTCTCAACTGACATAACTCTTATTGTTCGATCATCTTCTCCTTCTTTATCATATATTCTTATATGTCCATAAAGAGTATCTTCATCAACTAGATATTTTTCCTGATTGAACGCACTGGAAACAACAGAGAATCCAAAAACGACTATGAAAACTAAAAATAGTATGCCTATTTTTTCTCTTTTTTGATAAGCAAATAACGATATAACGAGCAGTCCTATAGTAATTGCATATAAAATGTTTGTACTTCCAAAGTTTGGAATTAGATAGAAACCAGCTAAAAAGGTTCCTACTATACTTCCAAATGTCGAAACTGCATATAAATTTCCAATAGTTTTTCCAGAATCTTCTACTTTTTTCATAGCCAATCTTGCGGCATAGGGAGATACTGTCCCAAGAAAGAACGAAGGAATTGCAAAAAGAAATATTGATGAAAATACTGCTCCATTTTTCATTCCAAGAAAAAAACTAATTTCTAGAATAAATTCCTTTGCGACAATAATAAAAAAAACAAATATTCCAGAAAAAAATATCAAAGAGGAAAATGTTTTTGTATTTGGATTTTTATCAGCTAATTTCCCACCAAAATAATACCCAAGACTAAGAGCGCCAAGTATAATCCCGATAAGACTCGTCCATATAAAAATTGAAGTTCCGAGAACTGGGGCTAAGATTCTAGAACCAATTAATTCTAGGATCATTACAAAAGCTCCTGTTGAAAAAACAATGAAATACAATTTTTTGATTGATATATCTTGCATAACTATTATTTATCTTATAAGATTATAATATTATTATACATTTATAATCGGAGTTAAGTCAATTATTTTTTATTTTCTATTGTTCTTTTTCGTGTTATAATCTTCTATGGTCAAATTAATTTAACAAAAATACTTTATGACAAAACAAAGAAAAAACAAATATGATGCAATTGTCGTGGGAGCGGGAATCAGTGGAATTCTAAGCACTCTTGCGCTTTCCAAGGAAGGAAAAAAGGTTCTTATCATTGAAAAAAATAATATTATAGGAGGAAATTGTCGAACATATGAAAATAGTGGATATCATGTAGACACAGGACCTCATGCCATCACCGAACTCACGCAAGGACCTTTGAAACAATTAATCAATGATTATTTTACAGTAGTCCCAAGATTTTTTCCAATTGGAAACTATTTTGTTCGAGATAAAAACAAACTGCAGGAATTTCCATTAACACTTATTCAACTTGCAAAATTTGACATACTCCCCAAAAGAGAAAGACTGATTATGTCTAGCGCAATGATAGATGCTGTAGCAAGCTTTTCCCTAAACAAAGGAGCGCTTGATAAGAGTATTTATGAATTCATGAAAAAATACAAACCAGCCAAAAAAACTCTTCAGATCATTGACACTATTTCCTATTTCCTATCTGGCAGGTCAATGAAAGAAACCCCTACTTGGAGAATATTAGGAGGGTCTGGCTACATTAATGAAAATATCAAAGGCAAAAAAAATCATTTGAAAACACTAATCAAATTCACAAAAAATGACTATTCATCGCAGGGATATCCACTAGGAGGAATTCAAAGTATTACTGACTGCGCTGTAAATTCAATTCCAAAAAATAATACGACTTTCAATCTTAATGAAGAAACAATCAGCCTTATTGTGGAAAATAATGTCATCAAAGGGGTACGAACCGACAAAGATGTCTACTATTCTGATTTTGTAATTTATTCCGGATTTATGAAAAATTTACCAAATCTCACAAAAGAATTAACCGAAGACTACACAAAAGAATTGGCAAAATTACATCAAACAAAAAGTCTAACAATTTGGCTTGGACTAAAGAAAAAATTACAAGAACTGTCATATATCGGATCAGAAATATACTTTAGCGGAAACACTCCCTATTGGGCAATCCCTGTCTCGAACCTTGATGCTCATCTTGCCCCAAAGAATAAACAACTTGTTGGTTTTTCAACGATTATGAAAGAAGATGATCAAGAAGATAAAATAAATGAACTGCGTCAAACTATTTTTACAGCGATACCGAATATAAAAAAGAACATTGAGCTTGAGCATATTCAAATTACAATTCCAGAAAAAGCTGCAGTTTCGACAGGAGTAAAATTTCCATCTCCAAAATCTCCCATAAAAAATTTATACCTAGTTGGAACAGACACAGATATGCGCAGCATGGGAATTACCAGGGCCTCCTATTCAGTTATTGAAGCCTTGAAATTTATGAAAGAAGATGAGGTGATTTAGTTATAAATTTGATGAAAAAAATTGTGAAAAATGATTATTCTGTCTTAAAATAAACAACATTTCCTTGTCATTAATCTCAATACTAACCAAAATCGAATCAAACAAACCAATATAAAAACACTATGATACAGTATTATAGTGTTTTTAATTTACTGCCTTGATTTAAAATTCTATTCCAACAATTTTTCAAATTCTAGAAAACCTCTTAAAAGGCTCATCTGCAAATCGCTTAAGACTCATTACGATTTATAAATCTAAACGATACTTATTTAGTTTACAGATCTCTCAATCTTCGCCAGCTGGCGAATCATTTCGAGATGACATTTTTTCTACAATTCAAAAATAACTTTTCTATTCAAACAATTTTTCTAATTTCAAAAACTTCTTAAGAGGCTCGTCTCCAAATCCTTTCATTTCTTTTCGAATGCTAACCAGGGTGTCTTTTTTTCCACTTTTACTGTGAAATTTATCTGCATAGCAAATTAGTTTCTGTTCCAAAGTAGTCGGCAGAAAATCTCTTTTTGGTAGTGGGAGATTATTTTGCGTAATATATTCCTTTGACAGTCCTGATCCGATATGTCTTTCAGCGATTAAAGCTTCTCTATTTAAACCTTCTTTTCGTAATATTTCTCCACCCAATATTCCATGCTGAAGATAATCAACTCCTTTAATGGAATCAAAACTGCCATTTTTTACACCAAAAACACCAATATCATGAAACAAACAGCCTGACACGATCAAATCAAAATCAACCTTGTCGTAAAGTTTTTTTCTGTTGATTATTTCTATGCTTTTAGCAAGAACGATCAAACTGTGATTCAATATCACATGATAATACTCTTCTGATGTAGAATATTTTTTTAATATTTCAAAATATTTATTCATTTCAATTGAAATTAATTATTTTTTTGTAGTTAGTCAGAGCTTTCGATATGGAATTTATCCTTCAGGATTTCAAAAGTTAGCTTAAATAAACGATATTTTCTAAAACCCAAAGGTAAATTCCGTGCATTTTTAAGTTTTCTAACAAGATGTCTGAGAGGAATTTTACTTCACTCTTTCTCATTTTTTTTGACACAATTTTAGGCGTACTAACATCGTTAGTGCACCACTTTCAATCTTTATCTTTCTTCAAATCAACAAAAAATCAATGAATACTCTATAAAAATTGTGATGTGTCTATAAACATAGGAGCAATTAACCCATTCTTTCTTTTTTTATTTTCTTCAATATTCACAAAATTAATCAAGTAAATAATTGCTGACTTAGTTAGTTTCAACAGGTCGATTGTTTCCTTCAGCATTGTTTCATAACCAATACTATGCTTATCATCTTTTTTGTTCGAATCAACTAATGTAGAATTAAAAATTACTAATCTCCTATGAGTTATAGCATTCCTAATATCTCGTATATTTTTATAATAATCAGACTTAAAATCTTGATAAATATCACAAAGGGCATACAAGCTAATATTTTCTGACTTTAATATTTCATCTCTAATTTTTTTACAATTATCACAATACCAAATTGACATAAAATTAATCTTTTTCTCTTTTAATCCTAATTTATAATAATCGTTAATAAAAACAGAAATTTTGTCTAAAATACTGTAAGCATCTTTAAACGCAGATTTTAAAAGACCAAAATATAAATTAAATTGTGAATAATCTAAAGTATTCACAAAAGTCGTCCTTTTACTGATACTATCAAAATCTTTTCTTTTAAATTGAGATTGAACCAGTAACAGTCTTGCAACAGCATAATCTTCTTTAATTTGGTTTATATATTTTGCGAGTTGATAAAAAGTGTCATTATCTTCTATTTTTGTTATCAAAGTTATAAAAATAGGATCGGTAATTGCTGATTCACATTGATCGTCATGGATATGGAAATTTAAAAACAATTTTTCTTTAACACAAAAATTTAAATAAAATTTTTCAAATTCAGAAAATTTTACAGTGCTATATTTTGGGTGTTCAAGTTTTTTTGTCAGATCGTTTTTATCTTTAAAAAGTGACTCTATTTTTTCCAATTCATATTCAAATGATTTTTTTGCCCCTAACCCTCCGATTGCGATTAAATCTGGTTTATCAATAATAGATTTTATCGCTTGGTATGCTTCAAGGTAAATCGCTCCTCTGTATTGTCTTGAAATGTCGGCAAAAAAGTATGAAGCTTGGGCTTTATTTCCAATCGCCATTGAA
>JAGLLA010000015.1 GCA_023140775.1 Candidatus Parcubacteria bacterium | reverse complement strand
CACAAAAACTTGTTTTTTGAAATCGCAATTAAATTCGTCGCAAAGTTTTAATGCTTCTCTAAAATAAAATTTTGCCTTTTGCAAATTATTACTTTGCGGAATAATTTCAATTCCGCTTTTTCTCTCAATAAGCCTATACAAAGAAAGATAGCCATTTGCTAAATTGTAGTGAATATTAGATTGATAATTTGCATTTTTTTGGTTTTTTAAATTTTGCTCTCCAACGTCCAACCCTTGCTGAATAATATTTTTATTATTTAAGCCAAAACCAATATTAACCAAAAAGCCAAGTTTATTAAATTGCAAAGTCTTATTATTAGGGCTTTGTATTTCATAACTTTCAATTCTCTCAAGAGCTTCTTTAAATTCGTCTTGATTGATAAGAGCAGAAATGGCTTTCATTTCTGTTGCTATATCTTGATCGTTTTTATTTTTCAATTGTTTTGATTTCTTCATTGGTAAGATTATAAAGTTTGTAAATTATCTGATCAATTTTTTCGTCCAATTTTTCAATTTCTGTTTTTAGACGAGCGTGCTTGTCGGTGTTTGCCGTTGCATGTTGTAATTCTTTTTGTAAATCAAGCATAAGCTGGGCAAGTTTTGCAATTTCGCCTTGTTTTTTTTCGTTCGCTTTAAACAAAGGAATATTCATTAAAGGCTCTTTGTCAATTTGTAATTGTTCGCCTTGTTTTTTTCCTTTATGCTTAAGCCAAAAATAAACAAGCTTAGAATTTAATAACGCAGTCAAATATTTCAAGTTGATTGCTTCTGGTTTTAATACAAGAAAAGCACGAGTAACATAACAAGGAAAATCAACATAAGTAAAAGCTGGATACATAGTTTTTCGCAAAAGAAAAATAGCTTGTCCTTCAAAAAATCTTTCTTCTCTTGGACGATGTAACCCGTAAGGCGCAAAAGCCGAAGTAAGAATTTTTTTATAGCAATCAATATGTTTTTTTAGATTTGGGAATTCGTCAACGTGTTCCCTAAAGTATTTATCAGCATAAATGATTTTGTATTCGTTTTTCTGGTTGCTTAAATATCTATTGATCTGTGAAGTAGCATAATAAGGTTTTAGATATTCAAGTTCATTACTATTGAGTTTCATTTCAGCAGCAACGGAATTTTTTAAAACAAATACACCGTCGCCTTTTTTGATTGTTTCATCTTTCAATTTTAACAAATGTTTTTCTGTAATAAAATCCTGTAAAACATCAATACCATTTCCAATATCTTTTTTAGAAAATTTAAAATTGCTGATAGTTTCGATTTTGTCTAAAATTTCAGAAACCGTTTCGCTTGCAAAACTAATTGGCTGATTGCCAATTTCAGCAGGTTTAATTATCACATCATGAACAATTACATTTTTAATATGGCGATTAAGACCCGAAGCCAAAAGATCTGCCACTTCTTCACTACTTGTGTTTTTATTCGTGATTTTTGCATATTTTAGTTTGTATGATTTTCTCGGTTTCTTTTTTTTGAAAACGAAAATCATTGTTTGAATGCTCGCGTCTTTAAACACTTTAAAATCATTAAAATCAACAAATTTGATAATTTCACCACTAGTTAATATTTTTGAACGAAATACACTTGCTCCAGCACTCCCTATCCAGCTTGAAGGTGCGATAAAACTAAAAAGTCCACCGTCTTTAAGTAAATCAATTGCGCGACAAGCAAAAAGCGTCCAAATGTCCATTTTACCTTGATAATAAGGGTTCTTATGTAAACCGTTGAATGCATTGCGATTTGTGTCCTCTTTAATATATGGCGGATTTCCAATAATAACATCAAATCCACCTTGTTCAAACACCTCCTCAAATTCCTTTTTCCAATTAAATGCTTTTTGTTCCCGCCATTTTTCTCCAAAATCTTCTTCTAATTTTTCCACTTCACCATCAACAAGCGAATTTCCAATACGAATATTGTGCGAAAGGGTCGGTAATTTTGTTTTTTGCGAAAGCACTCGCAAAAGTAAGTTGAGCCTGGCAATTTCTATCGCTTGCTCGTCTAAATCCACACCATAAATATTGTTTTTCAAAATTTCAAATTTATCAAAAAGCCCCGTTTGTGTTTCCAGTTTATTTTTTGCTTCCAACATTTTGTCATAAGCAGAAATGAGAAAAGAACCGCTACCGCAAGCGGGGTCCAGAATTTTGATATTAGGCAAGTCTTTCTTTTTGGCTTTCTTCAAAACCTCGCCAAGCGTTTGCTCAATCAAATATTCAACAATATATTTCGGTGTGTAGTAAATACCTTGTGATTTTCTTTTTGTTTTTTTGTCTGTGCCGACTTTTTGAGCTTTTTCCTGAACATAACCCAAATACTGTTCGTAAATTCCTCCCAAAACATCTGTAGAAATGGCAGAAAAGTCATAGCGATAACCATCCTCAGTTTGATAAAGCCCTTTAATGATCTCCTCAATGATTTTGTCGCTTGCTTCCCACTCTTCAAGCGCGTGAGAAGCAAAAAGTTTTGAATTGTAATCCTCGTCAAAACGCTTAAATGTGTCGGTTAATTTTTTGTAAATTGTTCTTTTCTTTCCTGCTGTTTCCCATTCTCGCAATATTGAAAGCAAAATATTCGGCTCAATTTTTCTATCTTCGGCTGTACGGATGAAAATTAATCTATCTAAAACTTTTTGCACGCCTTCATCAAGCGCGTCTTCGTCAACATTGTTATTTTTCTTAAAATCTTTGGTAAGTTTTGCGCGCCAATTGGTCAAGTCTTCAAACAGTTTTTCGCCAACTTGTTTTCGCTTAGTAAGCTTGCCCCATTTTTCAGCTTGTTCGGCAAGCAGTTTTTCTGCAAAACTTTCTTTTGATAAAAGCCATAGTTGGTCAAAACGGTCTAAATATTCATGCCATTTTAATTCAAAGAAAAGATTTTGCGAAAGACTTTTTGGCGGAATTTCAGCGTTAAAAATTTTGATTCCCTCAAAATCTGTTAAAATCGCCCAAGTAACGCTTTTGTTCCAACTATAATTTATCGCCTGTTCCGCCCATTTCCATTCATCCAGATCAACACGCAAAGCTTTTGCTTCCAAAAACATGACAGGTATATGATTAAGTCGAAAAGCTAAATCAACACGCCCTTTTGAAACATTTTCTTCTGTAGTCACTTCGCCTGGATTTTCAAGGTTTCGCATATCCCAACCAAGAAATTCAAAAAGAGGTTCAATAAATTCATTTCGTGTTTGAGCTTCATTAAACAACTTTACTTTTTTCTCATCAACAAGTTTTTCGTACTTTTCAATAAGTTTTGCAATCTTCTGTTTTGACTCTTGTTTCTTCATAATATTAATTCAATTTAAATAGTTCTATTATCCTAATTTTAATTATATCACAAAAATATCAGATTAATAAACTTTTTTGTCTAAAATAAGGATAAATGATATAATATGAAGTGTCAATCTGTGATAAATAATTATTTTAAGATAAACTACATGAAAAAGATTATTTTGGTGGTATTGGATGGCTGGGGAATTAATAGTGAAGAAACTGGCAATGCTATTGCAAACTCTCAAACTCCAAATATGAATGAATTTACGAACTACTATCCAAGTACTGAACTACAGGCTTCTGGCATAGCGGCTGGTTTGCCATGGGGAGAAGTTGGAAATTCTGAAGTCGGACACATGATCATGGGAGCCGGAAAGATAATTTATCAAAACTTGCCAAAAGTGTCACTCTCAATTCAAGATAGAAGTTTTTTTGATAAAAAGGCATTGCTGGATGCTATCGATCATTCTAAAAACAATAATTCTAAGCTACACATCATTGGATTATTAGGAGACGGAGGAGTGCACAGTCATATAGATCATTTGTATGCAATATTAGAACTTCTGAAAATCAGCAAAATAAACAAAGATGATGTATGTATACATGCATTTACAGATGGCAGAGATACTAGTCCTAAATCCGCTGTGAAATTTATTTCAGAACTTCAAAGGAATATAAAAGAAGAAAATTTTCCGGGTAAGATCACAAGCATCATGGGTAGATATTATGCGATGGACAGAAACAAAAGCTGGGACAGAACGGGGCTAGCTTATCATTGTCTCGTCAACTCAGTAGGTGTCAAAGAAACCGATCCCAAAATAGCACTTGAAAAATATTATGAAAAAAACATAACAGATGAATTCATAAATCCAACATTGATTTCAGACGATAATGGCAATTTTGAACAAATAAAAAAAAATGACTCGGTTATATTTTTCAATATCAGAGAAGACAGAGCTCGTCAGATCACCAGAGCATTTACTGCCGTCGATTTTGATGGATTTGACAGAGGGGAAAAAATACCCAACCTACATTTCACAACCATGATCGAATATGAAAAAGATCTTGATACAACCGTAGTGTTCTCTCCTAATAATGTGGAATATCCACTTGGTAAAATTTTAAGCGAGAGCGGTCTCAAACAGTTAAGAATTGCAGAAACTGAAAAATATGCGCATGTCACATATTTTTTTAATGGAGGAAGAGAAGAGCCCTTCAAGAACGAATTCAGAATGCTTGTGCCATCACCATCCGTAGCTCAATATGATCAAGCTCCAGAAATGAGCGCTGATATGATCACAGATCAAATCATAAAAGAACTGGCCAGGGATGAATTTAATTTTATATTAGTAAATTATGCTAATGCAGATATGGTTGGACATACTGGAAACCTAAAGGCTACAGTGAGCGCGGTTGAATTTGTTGATAAGTGTCTCGGAAGATTGTACAAAGAAGCAATGAACAACAACGACACCATTCTGATAACAGGAGATCATGGAAATGCGGAGGAAATATTCAATGTACAAACGGGAGAAAAAATTACAGAACACTCTTCAAACCCCGTTCCTTTTATATTGATTAATAATAATGTTAGATATAAAGAAGCGAAGATAGATAATCCAAAACAAGGAATTGGTGGAATGTTAAGCGATATTGCTCCTACGATATTAGAAATTTTTGAACTTTCAAAACCCCAAGAGATGACAGGAAGAAGCTTATTAGACAGTCTACAATAGACTCGCTATAAATCATTAACTGTTTTTGAATATTTCTGCTTCCATTGCTCGATTTTTTGATGATCACCACTCTGCAAAACTTCTGGTACTTTCCATTTTGTTTTTTTACTAGGTGAAAAAACATCAGGTCTCGTAAAATATGGATGTTCTATATATCCACTTTTCGAAAATGATTCATTGACTAAAGATCTTTCATTGCCTAATACCCCTCCTATCAATCTGGAAACAGAATCAACAATGGTCATTGCTGGGATTTCACCTCCCGTTAATATATATTCTCCCACAGAAATTTCGCTATCAATGAGATGTTTTGCAACCCTCTCGTCAACACCTTCATATCTTCCACAAATCAAAACAATTCTCTTTAGATCGACGAACTTCATCGCCATGCTTTGATTATATTGCATTCCCTTGGCAGACATCAAAAATACTCTTGTATTTTTTTGAGATCTCTGAGTTCTTGTTCCATCTTTTTTTATTATCTTTAAATCCAATAAAACCCTATAAACTGGTTCAACTTTTATAATCATACCAACTCCACCCCCATAAGGAGAATCATCAACTTTATTATGCTTATTATTTGAATATTTACGCAGATCATGCACATTAATTTTTATTTTCTTCTCTTTTAATGCGCGCGACAAAACACCCTCGCTAAAGTATGAGTCAAACATTTTTGGAAAAATTGTAATGATATCGAATTGCATTATTTTATGTTATTAGATCATATTGATTTTTATTCTCACCCAAAGATTATTAATAACTTTTCGTAATTAAAAGTCATAAATAGTTAACAACGTCTTAAAAACCATGCTATTAAAAAAGTAGCATGGTTTTTAATTATTGTAAATCTATAAATAAATTATAGAGTCAAGTCATTAACTACATCTTCAACATCATGAGTTTGTGATGCGTCATTTCCTTCTGACCGTTCAGTTCTTTCAGGTCTTGTTGATCCTTCTGGCTCAACAATTTTGAAATTAACTCTGGCATTGTTCTTTGCGCCGATAACTCTTAAAAGAGTTCTGATTGATTTTGCAGTTGAACCTTGTCTTCCAATAATTTGTCCCATATCAGCTGGATTGATTGTAAGAGATATTAAAACTCCCATTTCATCAACTGTTCTTTCGATTTTAACATCCTCTGGGTTGTCAACAATTGATTTAACGATGAATTCTACGAATTCTTGATCTGTTGTATTTTCCATTACTGTTTTCCTTCTATTTTCAAACAAACAAATTTGCTTGAATTAGTTAACTTATTATTTTACATTATTTTTTATAATCATTTTCTCCGTCGACCTGATTCTGATTAAAACTTATCTATCAAATTATGATACCGAGTTAATTATACAACCGTAAAAAATACTGTCAATGATGATTATTTTTCTTCTTTTTTTTCCTCTGAAGTTTCTACTTTTTTATCTTTCTTTTCTTCAATTGTATCTGATTTTTCTTCATTTTTTGAAACTTCTGCTTCAGCTACTAGCTTATCTTTTTTAGCCTTTGCTTCAGCCTCTGCCTTTGCGATCTTTTCCAACTCCTCTTGGCTTTTCTTTTTTGGCCTCCAAGAAGTAACCTTGTCACCCTTAATGATTCCCGTATCAACAAAAAGATTGTAAACTGTAGGAGAAGGTTGCGCACCCTTTGAGATCCAATATTCAGCCCTGTCTTTTTTAAATACTTTTTCTTTTGTATGAGAATTATAATTACCTATTATCTCAATAAATTTTCCAGTAGGAGATCTTTTGACATCAGCCACAGTTATCCTAAACTGAGCCATATTCTTTCTTCCTACACGACTTAATCTTATTCTTAGCATAATTCGTTTACAATTAGTTTATTATCATACACCTACAATATAATAGTCTATATTACATCTTATGTCAATGAATTCATAATACTTGTAAAATTACTAACCACTGATCGTTTTTCATAAATTGAACAAAATATCGTATTTAAATATTTATTATTTTTCATCCTTATTTGCAATTGGCAATACTAAACGATAAACAGCAACCATCGAAAGCGCAAACGAGATAACAGCACCCGTAATTACAAAGATTGGATATCTATCAAGTTGTTTATCTAAATAGTAACCAAAATAAATAAACGATACCGAGATCACAGAAACAACCACGCCGATTTTGGTTATCAGACCGATAGCGTAAGCTATTTCAAATAAATCTTTTTTATTACTATTCTTATTTTCTTCCATAATCCAACTGTTTTATATATCTCCAATTACAAAACATTAAAATCGCCATCCTAAGTAGACAACAACAGTCGAATGAGTCTCAAGCCCCACAGAAAATGACGGTTTGATTTTTAATTTCGTAATTCGAAAATACTTTGAAATAACCAGACACTGAAATTCTATAAACCATTTAACTCTTCCTCGTACAAATTAGCGTAAAGCATAACTTTATTTGGATAGAAAAATAAATTCTTTGACCTCCAATTTCCTCCCCCTAAATATCTTCCAGCTGCCTCATATTCAGCATCATAATTTCCACCGACCACTCCAGGGATATCTGAGACTTTGACCGCCATCGCCGCCATCGCATCTGCTAAATCCCAAGGGCTAGGAGGATAATGACCCGTAATTTCGCTTACTCTCTGTTCATACGCAACCCAAGTCGATGGTATAAACTGAGCAGGACCCATAGCGCCACCGCAACCGTATGTCGGTTCTTTGGAAACTTTAACAGAATATGGATCAATACCTAATTTATCAATTATTGAAAAAAATGCATTTTTCTCCGTATTAGCTCTTTTAATATAATATGCTTTTCTTTTAGATGTGCGAGCTATTTCTGATAGCCGCATATAACATCCATACATATCATCCTCCCAATTTCCACTACCCGTATTTTTTCCAAGATTAGATTCAACTTTCAAAATTCCAAGCAAATATGCAGGACGCACTCCAATTCTTGCTCCAATATGCTTCGCAGCAGAATAAGCATCATCGAATTTGATTTTATTGCCCAGACTTTGCAAATCATAAAGCTCGGCTCTAAGAGAAGGAAGGATATTTTTATTTTCTTCCAACAACTGCTGAAACTGTTTTTCATTTCCTTTGGTAACATCCAATAATTCATTTTTTTGAACCATAAGTTCTTGCAAAGAATCGTTTTGATATGCTTTAATTTGTATCAGTTTCCCCTTCTCTTCTTGCTGATCCTCAAGCTCCTCTCCTCTAAAATTCATTTCCTCTTTTTGAGCTTTAAGATCAACTATAGTTTGGAACATTCCACTTTTAACTGATTCTATGGCGTCAATTTCATTAAAAAAATCAGAAAGATTGTCTCGAGTCATTAGTATTTCCAGCACAGAATCTTGCTCATATGAATATAAAAGTCTAATAAGATCTCTCAACGACTCTCTGTTTACATCTACTTTTTTCTCGCCTTCTCTCAACCTCTCCTTGATCTCATCCATCTCTAGGTCAGTTTCTTGAATGGACAATTTTGTTTCTTTTAGCTCTAATTCATTTTTCTTCACCTTGTTATTATAAATAGCAATATCTCTTTGTAATGTTCTTGATTTTTGCTGTTGTGCCTTGACTTCTTCGGCATATTTGTCGATTTCTCCCTGTGTTTGTTTGATCTCTTCTTTGATCCGCTCGATACGTTCGTCGTTCTTTTTGGTGTTTACTTCACTTTCACCAACTTCTGCAGATCTCACAATTGCAAACGAGGAAACAAAAAACAAAACAAACAAACCACAAAGCAACATAGCTTTGTGGTTATTTGAAAAAACTACAATTTTAGACTTGGAAATTATGTTCATAAAACCTCAATTTTTTATAATGAAATTATAATTTCAAATTTACAAGCTAATTATTTTATTTTTTAGCTTCAACTTTCTCATCCTCTCCTTCTTTTTCCTCTTCAGTCTTTTCTTTGCCATCATCCACATTATCAACTTTTTCTTCAACTTTTTCTTCAAGGTCTTCCATTTCCTTAATTGTTCTTGGAGCGCCTGCGCTTATAATTGTGACTTCTGGATTTACTATAATTTCAATATCATCTCCCAGCTTCAAGTCTCCCACCTTTATATTATCATCGATCTTGTCCAAGAGAGTTAGGTCAACTTCAATAGAATGAATCAAATCCCCTGGCAGACATTTGATTTCAAGCACATCATAGCTTTTAACCAAAATTGCTCCTTCATTTTTGACAGCAGAAGATTCACCAATGAATTTAACTGGAACATTAGCTGTTATCTTCTCATCCATTTTCACTTGATATAGATCAACATGCGTTAGCAGGTCAGTCACAGGATCTGTTTGAAATTCATGAATTATAACTTTCCCCTGTTCCTTGTCATCAATCTTCAAATCAATTAGCGTATTTTCACCAGCACTGCGAAGAACTTTTTTAAACTCTTTAGCATCAATTGAGATAGACTGACTTTCTTTTTTATGACCATACACAATACCGGGAGTAAATCCTTCAATTCTTAATTTATTTACTTTTCTTCCTTTAAGCTCTCTTGTTTGAGCAGAAATTACTAATGTTTCCATATTTATTTATATTATTTATTCTTTAAAAACTTGTGCATTTCTAAAACATCATCATATTCGATACAACTTCCTTCCATTTTTTTCAGATCATCTTCAACTACATCTGATATCATACTGACAGATGTAATTCCCATAGCTCCAGTCATAACAACCATCATTACAGAGCTTTTACATCTTTTACAACCCAAATAGAGAGTTGTCATACCTTCTTTATTGTTCATTATTTTTATGTCATCTTTGTCATATTTGAAATCACACATTGGGCATTTGGTTGCAAACTGCATACCAGCCGTTTGATTTGGATTTGACATATTTTTATTTTATTTCTTAGCTTAAGAACAAGACACCTTAATCCTATCCATAACATAACTCATATTAATACACAATAATCGTTATGTCAAGATTATATTTATGATCATACTTATGCTTGCCAGTTAAATTTCATGGTTTAATAATCAAAATTCAGTCATTTAATCAAAAATTTTAAAAGAATAAAAACGAGACAATCCCAGTTTTTTACTTAGGCCAGTTCTTGTTTTATTCGATTTTTCAATGCATCTCTGACAATTTCCCGATCATCCCAAGGAATTTTTTCTGCGCCACAGATCATAAATTGCTCAGCTCCTTTTCCCGTGACAATAACCAAGTCACCAGGTTGAGCTAAATTAATAGCCTTTTCAATTGCCTCTTTCCGATCTGATATTCGAAAAAATGTTTTTTTGTGAATTTTGTTCTGAACTCCTGCTACAACTTGATCGATAATTTCCTCTGGATCTTCACTGTACGGGTCTTCGTTGGTGATAATCACAATATCAGCATATTTACTTGCTAACTCTCCCCCTTTGGCTCTGTACGTCTTATCTCGATCTCCCGTACCTCCTAAAACCGCGATCATTCTTTTTTGCACAGTAGGTTTCACAGCCTTATAAACATTCCTGAGAGAATCTGGAGAATGAGCATAATCAACGATAACTTCGAAATCTTGATTCTCTTCGATTTTTTCAAGCCTTCCAGGAATGTTTTCGATAGATTCCAACGCTTTTTTGATGGCAAGCGGTTTAATGTTCTCCGCAAGCCCCACGGCTGTAGCCGCCAAGGAATTATAAACATTAAATTCACCGATTAGTGGTAGCTGTACTGGCATTTTCCCTTTTTCAGTCTTGATCGAAAAATCTAATCCCTCTTTTTTCAAAACTACATCTTCTGCTTTGATTAATTTTACATTTTCAACTTCCTTATATCCCTTGAGACTAAAAGCATATTTTTTTGGTCCATTGAAGTTTAAAAAACTTCTCAAATCTTCATCGTCATAATTTATAATTATATTTTCCAGATCCTTTGTCATCAAAGCATCATGAGAATTCTTATAATTCTCATAAGTCTTGTGATAGTCAAGATGATCACTCATTATATTCGTCAAGACAACTGTTTTATATTTTACTCCCCAGTGCCTGAACTGCACAAGACCATGCGAAGAAATTTCCACAATTACATAATTACATTTTTCTTTGACAGCTTCTTTTATAAATTTTTGCAGATAAAATGGTGACGGAGTTGTCAGCTTGATGTTATTTAACCATTTTTTCCCGCCAATTTGAAAATTAGCCGTGGAAAGCATCGCTACTTTGTGACCACCTTCTTCCAAAACTTTAGCGATCATATTTGTGGTTGTCGTCTTTCCCTTTGTTCCTGCTACACCGATAATTCTGATTTTTCTTTTTGGAGAACTATAAAGGAGAACAGCCAAAACAGATCTTATCTTATGAGTGAATAAAATAAAATTATAAGGCACAATTTTTCTCAATTTCTGTTTAACTTTGTAAAGCATATTTCTTAGTTATCAATTAAATTCGGTTTTGAAATATCGTCAAAAAAGTTTGTATGATTTTTTTTATCTAACTCTCGACTCAATATTCCCTAAATCTCCACATACGATAGCATCACAAATCTCGACCTAGAGCGAAACGACTTAGTAACACAACAATTCAACAATTTATTTATTCTTCTTAGCTAAATATAAATATTTAATAAATTCAATTATAACAAGTTCCACCGAAAAGACAAATATCATCAAGGACCAATCTGCAAAATTGAGCGGAACTGTTTGTAAAATCTTTTGGAAGAAGGGATGGTATATGGCAAACATTTGGAATATAAAAGCAACAATAACAGCTCCAATTAGATACATATTTGAAAACATACTTTTTGCAAAAATCGAATGTCGAAGCGACCGAACGGAAAAAACATAGATCAAGGAATCTACTGCCAAAATCGAAAATGTGATGGTATTCGCTCTGGCAAAATCTCCAGTTACTTTGAAGACATACCAAAATACTACCAAAGACAGAACACCACTTAAAATACTTATTGCAGCAATTAATGTCTTGATTTCCGAATTCAGCAGAGGTTCATTTGTTTTTCGTGGCGGTTCTTTCATGATATTCTCTTCTTTTGGCTCCAAGGTCAAGGCTGCATCAGGTAGTCCGTCCGTCACCAAATTAATCCAAAGAATTTGAACAGCAGTCAA
>JAGLLA010000014.1 GCA_023140775.1 Candidatus Parcubacteria bacterium | reverse complement strand
AAGTTCCTTTTATTTGGGAATATTCTAGAATGAAAAATACGGTTGTAAGGTCTTCCGATGGAAAGCTGCAGCATAGTGTAAAAAATACTAACTTATTGCTTGGAAAGGTAGAAAATATTATTGGTGGAAAAACAGGATTTACAGAAAAGGCGGGTGAGTGCTTAGTTTTAATCTTAAATGATCCTGAAAAAAATCGAAAAATTATCACAGTTGTCTTGAATGCTAATGATCGTTTTTTTCAAACGGAGAAACTAGAAGAATGGATTTTTCAAAATTATCGATGGTAGATTATTATGATTCAAATAAATAAATTATTTTATTAGAAATATGAATATTGCAGAAACATTTGAGAGAGAAGATGGTCATGAAAAAGATTTTTCAATTGTCGTTCTTTCGAAAATTAATGAATTGATTAGAAGGAGAAGTGAAAAAATGGAAGAGTTAAATATGGGAAAAGATATGGGTGAAATCACAATTACTAACAAAGAATTGTATAATGAATTAAAAAGTGATATTCCAGTTAATAAAAGAGCTCCACTTATTGAATTGAAGAGAGCTTTGGAAAGATTAGAAAATGCGGGATTGATTACTTTTAAACAAGTTTATGAAGATGATGTTGAGGAAGCTAGATTTATTTCTGGTGATAAGTATGTCATTCAATTAAACCCCAACGGAAAAAGAGAGTCGTTGCAATCTATCGAATAAAAATAAAAAAGAGGAGAATTAATTCTCCTCTTTTTTTATGAAAACTATTTTATATTTTCCTTTGCTTTATCAACAACACTTTTGAAAATCAGTGGATTTTCTACCGCAATCTCAGCAAGAATCTTTCTGTCGATGTCAATTTTTCCAATTTTCAGAGCATGGATAAACTTGCTGTAGTTCAGTCCTAATTCTCTTACACCTGCATTAATTTTGATTTGCCATAGTCCTCTCATTGTTCTTTTTTTCGCCTTTCTGTCTCTGTAGGCATATGTTCCAGCTTTCATCAAGGCTTCTTTCGCTGCTTTATATTTCTTGCTTCTGGCATTTAGAAATCCTTTTGCCTTTTTTAGAACTTTTTTTCTTCGTTTGTTGGCCATTACGCCACGTTTTACTCTTGTCATATAAATTAAATTGTTAAATTGTTAAATTGTTCTGTCGCTATGATATGTGCTGTGACAGCAATAAAATATTTATTTTCCTAATTGTCTCTTTATTGATTTTTTTGTGCCACTTGTAATTTGCTTGTCGGATCTTTTTGCCCTTGTCTTGTTTCCAGATTCTTTGGCGTTAAAATGGTCTTGATTTGCAGTTCGTGCGATTACTTTTCCCGTTTTTGTTATTTTAAATCTTTTAGCTACGGCTTTTCTTGTTTTTATCTTCATCTTGATAAGAATTATTTTTTTAATATTAGACTAATCGTCCAGCTATTTTATAAACTATAGCTTTTTGTATTCAATGATTGCGCTTAGTCCTTGGGGGGTTTTCTTTGCGCTTTGTTCTTCGATAATTTCCCTTTCGGAAGCTTCTTTGTCATTCTTTGTTATCTCGCTTATGAGATTGAGAAAATCCTTCATTTTTTTAAATGCAAGCTCTTGATGCGCTTTTTCTCTTCCTCTCATCACTATATCAATTTTGACTTTATTTCCTTTTTTCAAGAATTTTACCGCATTATTTGCTTTGAAGGTCAGATCGTGTTTTTCAATTCTGACACTCAATCTGATACCTTTCGTCTCTGTCTGTTTTTGCTTAGCATTTTGTTGTCTTTTCTGCTTGGCAATTTTATACATTTGTTTTCCATAATCCATCAGTTTGCAAACTGGAGGATTTAGGTTCGGTGAAACTTCTACGAGGTCTAATTCTTTTTCTGCGGCTAAATTCAAAGCGTCCTCAGTTTTCATGAGTCCAAATTGTTCTCCTTCGCTTCCGATTACCATTACTTCTGGTAATCTAATCTGGTTATTTACCCTTAATTCCTTTGCTATATATTTATATTTAGTTATTAATATAGTTTATTATATATTACAACAAGCTATAAGTCAAAATTTCGATTTCTGCAATTTATATATATTTTACTATAATGCCTATTTGTTTCATTGATATTTTTGGTGGAGATGGCGGGAATTTCACTGCTCGCCTTTCAGGTTCCACTTTGAAACCCCTCGGTTTCAATGCCCTCCATACGGCGGGCAGGCTTCCGCCACGGGAAACTTCCGTTTCCCAACCCCTTTAAAAGTTCAACTCCCTTCTCATTGTGTAATTTCGTATGTAATTTCCTGATAATAGTTGTTTCGCTTTTTAGGGTTTTGGTGGAGATGGCGGGAATTGAACCCGCGTCTAGTAAATCCATTCAAAAATAATCTACCAACATAGGTCATTCTTTTAGTTTTAAAATTTATAAGCAATGAATGGCCGAGACCTTATAAATTCGATTCTGACTGAATTTTCGGATTTTCGCGGTAAGAAATCACGAAGTCCTATCTTGATTTATAACACCGAAGTTTTGCCTATCAAGATTTGGCAATTCGATGGCTACCAGTCGATTAGACAGTAGCAGTCGCAAAGCTAGGAGCTCTAAAAATAGAGGCTACTCTGCTTACAAGTGATTCTGCACTTATATAGTTCTGATAAGTTTTACGAGATTAACCAGAATGCTCGATTGGCAATTTTCAAATTAAGACTCCTATCGAATCTAAACATCCCCATTATCATTTAAACATTTTAATACACAAACATTTAAACAATAATATTGACGTCAAATATTCAATTAAAAAATATTAATACTTGTTTTTTAGGGTTCTGCTCATCTTAACTTTCGCTTCTCTTTTTTTGATATTTTCTCTCTTGTCGATCTTTCTTTTTCCCTTGCCGACACCAAACTCAAGCTTTATAAGCCCGCGAGTAGAGTATACTCTAATTGGTACTAATGTCAAGCCTTTTTGACTTATTTTTTCAAGCAGGGATTTGATCTCTCTTTTGTGAATGAGAACTTTTCTCGATCGATTTGGGTCATATTCTTTTGGCATATTTGCCACCTGATAGGCGGGGATGTTAGTATTTGTGAGATACGCCTCGTTTTCATGAATTGTGACAAATGCTCCCTTGAGGCTTATGTGACCAGTTTTGATTGATTTGACTTCGTATCCTGCCAACACTAAACCACCCTCTTTTTTTTCAAGAATTTCATAATCAAAGTTGGCTCTTTTGTTAATGGCATATGTTGGCATGGTTTTTGCTGTGGCAATTATTATATTTATTAAAATTAAGATTATTTCTAATATAATTTTATTTTATCATAGAAATGAAAAATTATGAATTATTATGATTTTATGCTAAATCTGTCATCATTGACACCTTGTCTCATAGGCTTATAATTAAAGCAGTAAATGGTTAATTTGTAAATATATGAGAATTGGGATTGATGCGCAAACAATTTTGAATCCAGAAATTGGCGATGCAGCAGGACTTGGTCATTATACCTATCATCTGATTGATAGTTTGCTTTCTGATAATAAAAAAAACGAATTCGTTTTATTTTTTAACTACAAAGCAAGAGAAGAGGATGTTGAGAGGTTTGAGAAACAAAATGTAACAATCAGGCGATTTCCGTTCTCATATTATAAAAAGTTTTTGCCTCTTGTATATTCTGAGACATTGGCTTCGGCATTTTTTTTACGAGATAAATTAGATGTACTTTTTGTTCCCGGTGGTAGGGTGCCGATCACATATCAGAAAAAAATTGTGGTGACGGGGTATAATTTGGCTTTGAAGAAATTTCCTGAACTTTTCTCAAAAAAGCATGTTATTAAATTCAAAATAAAGCCAGCTGCTTTCAAAAGGGCAGATGTTGTAATTGCTTCCACAAATGCTGCCAAAGGTGATTTGATAAGTGATTTTGATGTGGAAAGAAAAAAAATTAGAGTTGTGCACAATGCTTTTGATGAAGATTTTTTTCAGATTGCGAGCTTAAGTGAAATTCAGAGAGTGAAGGATAGATATAAAATTGGGGGCGAGTATATATTGTTTATGAATACTATTAAGCCATCTAACAATCTTCCAAAATTAATTGAGGCTTTTTCGAAATTACGATTATTATTGAAAGGGAAAAAACCTAATTCAAATTATAAATTGGTGATTGCTGGAAAGAATGGTTGGCTTGCCGATGAAATTCACCAGACTGCCAAGGATTTTGGATTAAAAAATGAAGTGATTTTTCCAGGATATATTGAGCAAGGGGATCTAAATGCACTTTTTAGCGGAGCTGATGTTTTTGTGTCTGTTCCTTTATACGAAGAATTTGGTTCTTCGGTTCTCGAGGCGATGGCTTGTTCTGTGCCAGTGGTCTGTTCAAGCGTTCCTTCACTTTCGGAAATTACAGGAGACGCGGCAGAATTAGTTGATCCTTATGATGTTGACGGGATCAAATGCGCAATTTTGAAAGTTTTGGATGATGATATTTTGCGAGAGGAAATGAAAGCGAAAGGATTAGAACAAGCAAAAAAATTTAGTTGGGAAAAGACAGCCAAAGAGACCCTGAAAGTTTTGGAAGAGGTGGTTTGATCTATTAATTCCCCATCAGCCTACTGCGGGGTAATTCATTTTGTTGGATAAAGTATATAATTTTTGGAGTTCACTTTTTAAAGTGTAAAATTTACAGGTTAAAACCTGAACTCCATTGATTTATAGACACTTTTTGATTTACTGATAAAGAATACCTAAATTCTGTAATTCTGGAGAGAGTAAAACGACCGATAGAATCCCGCTATTATTTTGAATTAAATTATGATTATGAGGGTTTCATAGTCCCGTTCGGGCTGTGGAACCCAGAATGCAGAGTATGACGCATACGATTTCACAATGAATTTCCGATTTACACAAGGCTCCACACAGGAGTATGGATCCAACGATTGTGGACTATAGAACTGTCTAGTATCAAAACAAAATCCGCTCATTAGTAAGCGGATTTTGTTTTTTTCTCAATTCGTCTTTTGAAAAGGCGGAGTGGGAAAAAAGAAAAAGAGGAAGGAAATCGTTATTTTGTCATATTGTCTATTTTTCGTTCACATTTAAGGCAAATAAAATTCGCTTCTGCATCTGTTTCTCCAGTTTGTTCCATTTTACAAAATGGACATTTACCTTCAATTATATCTGGAAAGGCATCCTGGAAACAATTTTTGTATTCATCCCAATCTTTTAATTCTTTTTGCTCATATTCTTTTTCATATTTTTGGATAATATCTGAACTGCTAATTTCGTCGGTATTACTGACCATATTTTGCCTCTTTGTCTATATAAATGGAAAGCTAATTAAAAAATTAATTTAAACCAATTTTCCATTTACATAGATTTTTTTCCTTCCTCAATTTTCAATGAACTAATTTTAGTTACTATTGTTGCATTCTTTAACAACTTTACAATATAGCATATAAACAGTGATATGTCAATAGCTTTACTTTTCGTCATTCTTGGCTTATTATAAGTGAGTAAAGAATAAAATTTAAAGTACAGTCCTTCTGCTAATTTTCTAAATTAAAGCCTAATATTTAGTTTGAGTGATATTCTTGATGTATAATTTCAAAGGACTGTCCTTCTTTTGGTTGTTTTATAAAAATTAAAATCAAAATAATGTTTAAAAAGGTGAATCCCCGACAGAACTTTCCTGAAATGGAAAAGGAAATTATGAATAACTGGAAAGAGAATCAAACATTTGAAAGATCTGTGGAAAACAGGGAAGATGAAAAGACATATAGTTTTTTTGACGGACCTCCGTTTGCCACAGGGCTTCCTCATTATGGGCATGTTGTGGCCAGCTTGATCAAGGATGTTGTCCCACGATTTCAAACAATGAAGGGCAAGAAAGTCAATCGCAGGTGGGGTTGGGATTGTCATGGCTTGCCTGTTGAGAATTTGGTTGAAAAAGAACACGGCATCAAGAACAAGCAAGACATTGAAAAATGGGGTGTTGAGAATTTCAATGATGCTTGTCACAATTCCGTTCTCAGGTATGCCGAAGATTGGAAAAAATTCATTCCTCGAATTGGCAGATGGGTGGATATGGAAAATGATTATCGCACAATGGATTGGAAATATACGGAAAGCATTTGGTGGGTTTTTTCTGAGCTTTTCAAAAAAGGACTTGTCTATGAAGGGCATAAAGCAATGCATATTTGTCCGAGATGCGAGACCACGCTTTCCAATTTTGAAGTGACGCAAGGATACAAAGACATCACAGACTTGTCGGCGACTGTGAAATTCAAGTTGAAAAAAGCGAGTGTTAAGGTGCTAAGACAAAAGATCCTGAATCAAGTTCAGGATGACAGTGCAGTTCAGGATGAAGAGGTATTTGTTTTGGCATGGACGACGACTCCATGGACTCTTCCTGGGAATGTGGCGCTTGCGGTGGGTTTTAGTATTAAGTATTTAGTATTTAGTATTAAGGGAAAAAGTGGAAAATTTATTTTAGCAAAAGATCAAGCCGAGGAAATTCTAAAAGATGAAGAGTTTGAGATTTTAAATGAAATCGATGGCAAGGATTTGGTAGGTCTTGAGTATTATCCTCTATTCGGTTATATGAAAAAGCTTTTAGAAAACAAACATCAAACAAGAGATTTGAAAAAAAGTGAATCAGATGAAAGTGTTAATGCTTCTAATCCAGATATTAAGGATATGGGAGCTATGATGTCTTTCGAAGATAATGCATATAAAATTTATAGTGATAGTGATAAAGATCAATTTGTGACAACTGATGATGGAACTGGAATTGTTCATATCGCTCCGGCATTTGGAGAAGATGATATGAAACTGGGGCAAAAATATAATTTACCTTTCGTTCAACATGTTTCAATGGACGGTAGATTAAGCGAAGATATTACATATTCTTCATGGGACAATGAGATGACTGATGAAGCTATTAAAAACTATGAAGTATTTGTGGAAGCAATAAAAGATAAAAAAGAGAGTGAACGTCGAGGTAAATGGGTTGGCATAGAAGTAAAGCCGAAAGGAAAAGAAGGCGAAAAAGATCCTCACATGCAAACTGATATTGAAATTATAAAATATTTAGCACATAATAATTCACTATTTTCGAAGAAAAAATATGAGCATAGCTATCCACATTGTTGGAGATGTGATACACCACTACTCAATTATGCGACCAGCTCTTGGTTCGTGAAGGTGACGGAGATCAAGGAGAAGATGGTGGAAAATAACAAGCAAGTGAATTGGACTCCTGAATATATCAAAGAGGGGAGATTTGGGAAATGGTTGGAAGATGCTCGTGATTGGGCAATTTCCAGAAACCGGTTTTGGGGAGCTCCATTGCCAATTTGGAGATGTACTGACTGTGAAAACATCGAGGTGGTCAATTCAATCGATGATCTGCGAGAAAAGACGGAAGAAAAAATTACCAAATTCATTTTTCTCAGACACGGAGAAAGCGAGAGTAATGTCAAAAAAATCAAGGCGGGACATCTGAATAAATATCATTTGACTGAAAAAGGAATAGAGCAAGTTGAAAATGTTAGTGAAAAAATGAAAAATGAAAAAATTGATATTCTTATATCATCTCCGATCATGCGAACCAAAGAGACCGCAGAAATTGTGAAAAAACATCTAAATCTTGAAATCAAAGAAAGTGATCTGATCAAAGAGTATGATTTCGGTTCTTGGAATGGTTTTTCTTATAGTGATTTAAAAGAAGACGATTTGTGCAAGAAATATCAGAATCTTGAGAATAATGAAGACAAATATAAATTTCGTTTTGGTGGTGATGGTGAATCAAGGAAAGATGTGGAAAAGCGTGTCAGAGAATTCATTAAGGAGAACATTGAAAAATATCCAGGTAAGACCATTCTCGTGGTTTCTCACAGTGGAATCAATGCTATGTTTAACAGAGTTTTGAGCGAGGTTTCCATCAAAGATGTTTTTCGATTAGAGCGTGCTTTGGATAATGCTGAACGTAATATTTTCTATGTAGACAGTAAAGCCAAGGAATTTAATTTGCACAAGCCAAACATTGATAGGCTCGAGATTAAATGTTCAAAGTGTCAAAGCAAGGCAAAGATCGTAGGTGATGTTTTTGATTGCTGGTTTGAATCAGGTTCAATGCCCTATGCCCAGTGGCACTATCCGTTTGAAAATAAAGCTGAATTTGAAAAAAGCTTTCCTGCGGATTTCATTGCTGAAGGACTTGATCAGACTCGTGGTTGGTTCTACACTCTGATGGTTCTTTCTACGGCACTTTTTGACAAAGCGCCATTTCAAAACGTGATCGTCAATGGCATGGTCTTGGCAGAAGATGGACAAAAAATGAGCAAAAGATTGAAGAACTACCCAGAGCCGAATTTGGTGATCGAGAAATATGGGGCAGATGCCCTGCGGTATTATCTCCTATCTTCTCCGATCATGAAAGGGGAGAGTTTGCGATTTTCAGAAAGAGGCGTGGATGAAGTCTTGAAGAAATTCGTATTGACTTTGTGGAACACCTATTCATTCTTTGTGATGAATGTGGAGTTCAATGAGGATATCAGAGAGATCCTTGAAAAAAATAAAGACGACAAAAGAAAGGTTCAAAGAGATGAATCACAGGATTCTATCACTTCGCTCCAGAATGACAGTCTGTTTATAAAATCAGACAATTTGCTTGACAGGTGGATTGTTTCAGAGCTTCACATTTTGACAGGTGAAGTGAACGAACAGATGGAGAGCTATGATCTCGTTCGCGCTTCAAGGCCATTGCGTGACTTTGTCGATAAGCTTTCAAATTGGTATGTTCGTCGCTCTCGAAAAAGATTTGCTTCTGATGACATTAAAGACAAAAAATTGGCTTTTCAAACTTTACATTATATTTTGGTTGAATATTCCAAGTTGCTTGCTCCATTTATGCCATTTCTATCTGAGGAGATTTATCGCAATTTGACTGGAAAAGAATCTGTTCATCTCGAGAATTTTCCTATTGCGGATAGTGAAATGATCAACGAGCAGGTCAGTACTGCAATGAGCTTTGTCAGGCAGGCAGTGACACTGGGACTGGCAATTCGCGCCAAAAACTCAATTAAAGTGAGAATGCCGATTGCCGAGTTTCAAATTGAAAGTAAAAAAATGAAAGTTGAAGGTGGTGAATTGATTGAATTGATCAAGGACGAACTAAATGTGAAAATTGTGAAAATTGTAGAGAAGGTAGAAGAGCAGGATAGTTGGGTGTCTGAGGAGGATAGTGGTTTGAAAGTTGCTTTTGATCTAAATATCACTGATGAATTGCGAAATGAGGGATTAGCGAGAGAGGTCATTCGTCACATTCAAGTGATGAGAAAAGAGGCAAAATTCAATCGAGATGACGAGGTCGAAATTGAATATAATTTCAAAGATGAAAGTGCTGGTGTCAAGAAAATCTTTGCAAGTCAGAAAGATTATATTGCAAAAGAGTGTTTAGCGAAAAAACTTGAATTTAGTAGCGAGATTGAAAGTGAAAGATTTGATACCGTGAAAGAAATAAAAGTAGGAGAATATGTGATTATAGTTGGAATTAAGAGATTATGATTTTTTAACCCCTCCTTTTCAAGGAGGGGTAGGGGTGGTTGTGTAAAATATTAAGTTAAAATCTCCTTACAATGTATTGTTGAACCTAATTTACGAATTAATTTGGATCACGAAACACTAGTTTGTCATTTCGTGGGAGCACAGCGACGAGAAATCTATAAACATAGTTTAGCTCATTTATTATATTTTTTCAGATCTCTCAATCTTCGCCAGCTGGCGAATCATTTCGAGATGACAATTTTATAGTGTTTCGTGATTCACAGGAACTAAAAAAAATGAGCAGAATTGAATCAACTTGTATTGTAGATTCTCTTCTGCTTATGGGTTTATGCTGTTGCACCTCCGTCTGATTCTATTTTTACGAGGGCTGTTGCTTTTTCAATTCCCACTTTGCAAATGGAAAAAGTTCTGTCCATCGAAATAACTTTCTTATGAGACATTAATTATGCTTGTTTATAGAACACTTATAATAAGAAGATTTAAAATACAAACAAAAAAGACGACGCTCCAAGATATTATAATCTTGGGTTACTTGCTTTATCAACAAATCGTCTGCAGACGATTTATGTCATACAAAGCTTTCACTTAGGGTCATCTATGAGAAGTTGCACATTTAGATTGTGCAAGAACACTTTATCATACTTTTAAAATCTTGTCAATACCTATGTCCACTTATAAAACTCAGGGGATAATCATTAAGCGCAGTCATTTCGGAGAGGCGAATTTGCTTTTGGATATTTATACAAAAGAATATGGGAAAATTCAAGCAACTGCTAGAAGTGCTCGCAAGGCTAGGGGAAAACTCAAAGGTCATCTGGAGATTTTTTTGCTGGCTGATTTGATTTTGGCTCACGGCAGGAATTTTGATATTATAACAAACAGTACGGTAAAGGAAAATTTTTTGAATTTTCGAAATAATTTGAAGATTTCGTTAGGTGCCTATTATGCTTTGGAATTGACAAACAAGATGACAATCCAGCATCATAAAGATGAGAGAGTCTTTGAGCTATTATGGGAGGAATTACATTTTTTAGATTATTTAGCAGAAAAGGTGGATATAGGAAGGTGTGGCATCGCCGAAGTTATAAAAAAATATTATCTTTCGCTTCTTCTTTTTCAAATCAACATACTTTATCTTTCTGGATTTTCTCCAGAAATGAATAAGTGTGTTTTATGTTCAGAAAAAATATCTTCTGAAAGAAATTATTTTAGTTTCAACCTAGGTGGAATTTTGGACAAAAAATGCAAAAGCAAAGATGTCAGTGCAATAGAAGTGAGCGATAATGCAATAAAACTTGTTCGTTTGTTCTCCATGAAGAAGGCAGACAAGCAAAATTATAAGGTTTCCTTGGACGAGAATTTTGAAAAATTAGGAAGGATAAAAATTGACGATAAGTTAATTCAAAAAACAGTTGTAATAATGAATAAATTTGTAGAATATAATCTTGACCGAAAAATTGAAGGATTTAGGTTTTTGATTTGATCGTCTTGGACAAAAAGCGTTTTTTTTGTATAATAAGAGTAGCTTAAATATTTTGTGAAATTATATCCTTGAAGTTTTGTTACGGACTGTGGCTATGATCTATGGATTGATTTCTAGTAGGTATGAATAATAACTAAATAAAACTAAATTCCACAATGAATGAAACTAATCAAAAAGTAGTATTTGATTTTCCTACTTCCAAACCAAGCACAAAAAAAGAATATCGCGTGCAAAGAGCATTCGAAGTTTTGCCAGCAATCATCACTTGGCTTTTTTTGATCTTTAGCATATATTTTTCTGTTAATTTTCCAGTAGGTGTGGCAATATTTATCATTGTGTTTGATCTCTATTGGATGATAAAAGTTTTTTATATCACTGTTTTTATGCTTTTTGGATATAGGAGAATCAAAATTTGGGAGAAGATCGATTGGCTTGAAAAATGTAAGAATTTGTCAGAAACCAAAAGAGAAAATGTTTTGAAAAACTATCGAGATATTTATCATTTGGTTATAATTCCAATATACAAAGAGGGGTTGGAAATTCTTGAACCAGCGATCGATTCAATTGTGAATTCTGATTATGAAAAAGACAAGATGATCATTGTTTTCGCTTTTGAGCAGAGAGCGGGAGCAGAGGCGCTGGAAAGGGCAAAAATTATCGAAGAAAAGTATAGTGATAGATTTTTTGCGCATCTAACAACTGTTCATCCAGACGGAATCAAAGGAGAAGCAAAAGTGAAAGGGGCAAATGCAAGCTGGGCAGCGGAAGAAGCAAGAATTTTTTTGGATGAACAAAATATAAAATATGAGAATGTCATTGTTTCGACATTCGATTGTGATACTTGCGTGCATCAAAAATATTTTTCATGTTTGACATATCAATTTATGATAAATTCAAAAAGGTTGCAGTTTAGTTATCAGCCCTTACCTTTGTATAATAATAATATTTGGCAGACAAATAGTGTTGTTCGGGTGATTATGACTAGTTCTTCGTTTTGGCAGATTATGCAATCTGTGAGATATAACAAAATGGTGACATTTTCGAGCCATTCAATGAGTTTCAAGACTCTGGTAGATGTCAATTATTGGCCAAGGGATATGATCTCTGATGATTCGATTATTTTCTGGAAATGTTATATCCTCTATCATGGTGATTATTTTGTGCAGCCAATCTATCTGACGATCTCTCTTGATGCAGTGCTTGCTGAAAATTATTTGAAAACACTTGTAAATCAATATAAACAACAAAGGCGTTGGGCGTGGGGGATCGAGAACATTCCGATAATCTATCGAGCATTTTTGAAAGATAAGAAAATTTCTTTGACGAGAAAGTTCAGCAGGGGTTGGGAAGAACTTGCTGGCAGAATTTCGTGGGGTCTTATTCCAGTAATTATTGCTTTTCTGGGTTGGTTTCCTTTGATATTTGGTGGTGATCAATTCAATCAAACGGTCTTGGCTTTGAATCTACCAAAGGTTCTTGGATATCTGATGACCTTTGCTATGATGGGACTTTTGATCTCAATGTATATGTCCTTGTTGTTACTTCCACCTCCGCCGTATAAAATGAATATTTTCAGAAGATCAGTTATGGTTTTTCAATGGATTCTGGCTCCGATGGTGGCAATTCCACTTGGCGCGCTTCCCATGATCGATGCTCAAACCAGAATGTTGTTTGGGAAATATATGGAATTTTGGGTGACGAAGAAGGTGAGGAAGTGAATTAAATTGATATATTGCTAAATTGTTAAATTGCTAAACTGTTGGAAGTTTTGAATTATGAATTTGGAATTAGGAATTTGAAATAAAAAAAATAGTTCAGGTCGATAAGACTCTGAACTAACGATAATCCTAACAGTAATTTATTAAGATTTTGTCTGATTAGATAAAGTATATAAGCATACGAAAAGAGGAGATCTATTTGTTTCATGCAATTTTATATCTCCATTTTGAGTAACTTTTTTACTTATCTCAAGTTCTGCTACTATTGAACTAACGAGATACTCATCTTCAATATCTAGCATCTTACATATTTCTGGAATGGTGACACTTCTTTTACTCTCATCTGTTTGTTTTGAAGCATTTTTGAAGATATTAAATATTCTACTTTCGTAACTCGTTGGGTCCATTTTCACAACTCCTTTATATTAAGCATGATAATTTAATCCTATCAAATCACAAAATAATGTCAAATATAGCCCTTTATCTTCAACCATTTCTGATAGCATTAATTTTTAGTCTTGTTTTCACGAAGACTCTTATTGTATTTGGAGGGAGATACAAGTTGTTTGACCCTTTGAGAGAAAATAAGATTCACAAAAGGGATGTGGCGAGGTTTGGGGGGTTGGGGATTATCCTTTCTTTTTTAGTGGGAATGTTATTTGCTAGGGAATTGGTTTTTGACAGTTTGAAATGGGGGATCGTTTTATCTTCGGTTTTGATTTTCGTATTTGGAATATATGATGATTTGAAAAGTGTTAGCTGGAAAAAGCAACTTTTTGTACAAGTGTTTGTTGCTCTTTTGATGATCTATGTGGGTCTGACGGTTGATTATATCGCTAATCCACTTGGAGGAGCGGAATTTCGTTTGGACGGCGTAAGTGGTCAGATTTTTGGATTTTCTTTTTCGGTTCTGGGGTCTTTGTTTGTTCTGTTTTGGATCGTGGGGCTGATGAATGCTATGAACTGGCTTGATGGACTTGATGGACTTTCAGGGGGAGTTGGCTTGATCGGGGCGATGACGATGTTTTTTTTGAGTGTTTCATCGCTAGTGAATCAGCCACCGCTGGGAATCTTGGCAATTTTTTTTGCAGGATCAATTTTGGGATTTTTGATCTTTAATTTCAAGCCAGCCAAGATTTTTATGGGGACGAGCGGATCGATGTTTTTGGGATTTATGCTGGCAGTTTTGGCAATATTTTCTGGCGGAAAAATTGCGACCGTTTTTTTGGTTTTAGGCTTTCCAATCCTAGATACAGCCTTTGTGATTGTCTCTCGTCTAAAAAGTGGCAATTCTCCGTTTCAAGGAGATATGCGTCATTTTCATTATCGGTTATTACAAGCTGGGTGGTCACAAAAAAAAGTGATTTTGTTTATTTACACGATCTGCATTTCCTTCGGAATTTCTGCACTCATTTTTGATAGTCTTGGAAAAATCATTTCATTTTTGGTTTTGTTTTTTGTTATGCTGGGGACGAATTATTTTTTGAAATTCAAGAGAAATCAGGAGCTGTTCGAATGATTTTCGTTTTGTTGACATAGGTCTGATTCGATTGTATTATTTATTTGTATGATATCAAAAGATATCCAGGGAAAATAACGATCAGAGGCACGTGTCCGTGAGCAAAGGATTGACGCGCAAAGAAGGAAAGCTACTACCGTGTTCCCGCTTCCAGGTAGGCTTTTAAAGACGATTCAATAATTGAGCGATAATTTGCTCACAATCGCAATGAAAAATTATTGCAAAATTGCAGCAGAGGTTAAATATCACCTTAATAAAGCTGCTTTTTATTTTGTCCTTTTAATGTTTAAATCCGTATATTGACATAAATCGAATCAGTTGCTATATTATAAAGATTAGTATCGACCCGGTTGCCTAGAAGAGGAAACAGTCGTACTATGGGAGGTGATTATGGTAGTTTTTGCATAATTTAAAGCTGGAAGATTGACACTGGGCTTGCTCTTCCCTAATAATAGTGTCAATTTATATGAGTAGACATAGATAGTCCTTACAAAGGGGGATTGATAATGAACTAAAAAAGGAGGTTAAAAAACCTCCGTAACAATAAGAGTAGTAGTTTTTAAATAAACTTTAATCTACTCGCTTATTTCTCAATAATCAAATTTCAATATAAAATTAATAAATTTACTAATTTAAAAATATCATGATTGCAGTTATAAAAACGGGTGGGAAGCAATACAAGGTTTCTCCAAAAGACAAGATTAGAGTGGAAAAATTGGAAGGTGAAGAAGGCGCAAAAATTGTTTTTGACCAAATTCTTTTGATTTCTTCTGAGGATGCTAAAGACGTAACTTTTGGCGATCCAATTATCAAAAGTGCCAAAGTTGAGGCAACGATCTTACGACAGGCGCGAGGTAAAAAAGTTGAAATTGTAAAACACAAAGCAAAGAAGAGGTATAATGTAAAAAGAGGACACAGGCAATATTTTACAGAAGTTGAAATTGAAAAAATCATATCGTAAGAAAATGTTTTAAGTACAAAAAAACCGTCATTGTGACGGTTTTTTTATTTGATAATAATTTTATGTAAAACAAATATCAATTGAAACATAAAATATACTAAAATAATTATCACTCTTTTCTCACGGCCGTGAGAAAAGAGTGATAGAGAATATTTTAAATTGTGAAATATAAAAATATAAAAATATAAAAATATAAAATATTCTTGTTATTTAAGGAGTGAAAAAATTTATTTGCCGATCACAAAATAAACTCTGGTAATCCATAAAGTGAACTCTTTTTTTCTAGTTTTGATATTTCTTATTCGTTGAGAATGACATTTTGTGGTTCAAAGAAGCTGATAAATTTTTAGCATTCTTTTCTGGTTTCCAGGGCATTGATAATTGTCATTCGGTCAGTATATTCAAGATCACTTCCCGTAGAAAGTCCTCGTCCAAGACGAGTTATTCTTACATCATAAGGTTTCATAATCTTGACTAGGTATAGAGCGGTTGTTTCTCCTTCAGTATTGGGATTAGTGGCGATTATCACTTCTTTGATTTCTTTTTCTTTTATTTTTTTGATCAATTCTCTGATTTTGAGATTGTCTGGTCCAAGTCCTTCTCCTGGCTGAATCGTCCCGCCCAGGACATGATATTGACCATTAAATTGTCTTGTGTCTTCAATCGCCGGAATATTTATTGCCTCTTCGATGATGCAAATAATCAGTTCATCTCTTTTTTTATTTGAGCAGAACTCACATAAAATTTCTTCTGATACGTTAAAACAGTTTTCGCAAACAGTAGTTTCTTTTTTGAGATCAAAAATCGCATTACCAAAAATTTCTAATTCATGTTCTGACTTACGAAGCAGATTGAAAGTGAAGCGAGTAGCCGCTTTTGGCCCGATTCCTGGCAATTTGGAAAATTCTTTGATTAAATTTTCGATGGGTTTTGGATACATTGGATTAGTTAAAAGTTTAAAGTGAAAAGATGAAAGCAAAAAGTTTCACAATGTTGATGTATACGTTGCGAAATTGAATTGAGAAAATTTCGATTTTGAAAATGTAGTTTCTCTGAGTGAGACTTAATACGGCACACTACTTGTCGTCATTGTTGGCATATTGGAAACTAACTTTCATGTTTTCGATCTAGGTTTCGGAAACTTGTGCATTGCTGATTAAAGAAGAGTTGAACGCTGCCAATCGGACCGTTTCTGTGTTTGGCAATCAGGATTTCGGCGATGTTTTTATTTTCAGTTTCACTGTTCACGCGGTCTTCTCGGTAGATAAACAAGACAACATCAGCATCTTGCTCAATTGATCCACTTTCTCTCAGATCTGAAAGTTTTGGTTTTTGATCGGTTCTTGATTCGATACCCCTAGATAGCTGAGAAAGAGCAATGATTGGTACATTGAGCTCTCGGGCAAGTCCTTTGAGCGATCTCGATATTTCACTTACTTCTACGGCACGATTATCTGAACTGCCCCGTCCTTCAATGAGTTGTAAATAGTCAATGACAATCATGCCCAGACCGTGTTCTGATTGCAATCTTCTGGCCATTGTTCTCATGGACATCACATTTAAGCTGGCTGAATCATCGATAAAAATTGGCGCCTCAGAAAGAACTCCCATGGCATGTCCAATTTTTGAAAAGTCGTCATTTTCTCCCATACTGGAAAGCTTTCCGGTTCTGAGTTTCCAAAGATCAATGTTTGCCTGTGAACAGATAAGTCTGTCAATGACTTCACCCTTAGACATTTCCAATGAAAACACTCCAACTGGAATTTTGGCATGCACGGCAGCATGTCTGACAAGGTCCATTGCCAGAGATGATTTTCCGACGCTAGGTCTGGCGCCAATAATTATCAAATTTGATTCTTGAAGTCCAGAAAGTATGTTATCAAGTTCGGTAAATCCTGTAGGGATACCTCTCATTTTTCCTTTGTTTTTGTGAATGTCGTCAATTCTATCAAAAGCTTCTTCCAGAACTGGTTTAATGGAAGTAAAATCCTGTCTGATATGTTTTTTGGAAACGGAAAAAATTCTTTGTTCGGCATTGTCTAGAGTTTTTTCGATTTCTTCTGTCTCATTATATGCGTCAACAATTATCTGTGAAGCATTGTCGATAAGTTTTCGAAGTACTGCCTTTTTGCTGACTATCTTTGCATAATGAACGATGTTTGCTGCAGTCGGAACAGTATTAGCCAGAGAAGCAAGAAAGCTGTGACCACCAATTTTTTCAAGCTCCTTGGTGTCTTTTAATCGATTGGAAAGGCTCAGTAGATCGATCGGCTCATGATGTTCATATAGATAGATCATAGATTCGTAGATCTTGCCGTGACTGTTTTTGTAGAAATCTTCAGCAGAAAGTAAATCTCCAATTTTAATAATGGCATTTTTGTCGATCATTAAGGACCCTAAAACTGATTGTTCTGCTTCAATATTTTGCGGAGGTAGCTTGTCAGTGTTAAAATCGGGATTTTTCTTGGATTTTTCTTTAGTCATATTTTAGGTCTTTAATAGAGTTTATTAAAAAATGTTACTGTGAATTTGAGCTTATGTCATAGACTTAGTATATAAAAATAAGCCATTTAAATCAATAGCTTATCTATACCTTGTAATGCACAGGTTGTTAAGACGTCTACTTTGGCTTAACTGTAGTATTTTCAGTCGTGTCCTTGAGAATAAACCCCTTTGATTCGATCTCAGCTCTCAGTTTATCTGACATTGACCAATCCTTGTTTTTTCTTGCTTCATTTCTTTGTTCTGTTAATCTCTCAATCTCAGCAGGAATTTCGTCTTCTATGGTCGCAGTATTTAAATCAAATCCAAAGAAATCGTCGAACTTTAGCAGTGTAATTTTTTTATCACCAATACTATGATTTTTTGACTTTATCATCTCCCAAGTTATAGCTAAGGCTCGAGGTGTATCTAGGTTATTTTCTAAAGCATTATTAAATTTTGCTTCATATTCCTTGATGATCTTTCCTCTTTTTTCTTTGGCGGACCTGACAAATTCAAAGAGTTTATTAAGCGCGCTTTGACTAGCTTCTAGACTTTGCCATGTAAAATTCAGCTGAGATTGAAAATGTGTTGTCAGGCAAAGATAGCGAAATGAGAGAGGTTCTAAACCCTTTTTTTCGATATCGCTAAGTTTATAGAAATTTCCTTTCGACTTTGACATTTTTTTCCCATCGACCAAAAGATGTCTTCCGTGGAGCCAATAATTTACAAACTTCTTTCCTGTTGCACCTTCAGATTGGGCAATTTCATCTTCGTGATGAGGGAAAATATTATCTTCTCCGCCTGTATGAATGTCAATTGTATTTCCAAGATTTGCAGTGCTCATTGCCGAGCATTCAATGTGCCAACCAGGATAACCTTTGCTCCATGGAGAATCCCATTGCATCAAATGGTCGGGGCTGGCTTTGAGCCACAGGGCAAAATCATGGGAATCTCGTTTATCAGGATGAGCTTCAAGTCTAGAACCAGTTTTCAAATTTTCCAAAGTATTTCCAGAAAGTTTTCCGTAGTTTTCAAATTTACCAACTGCAAAAAAAACATTGCCGTTTGACTCATAGGCATAATCTTTTTCAATTAGTTTCTCAATCATGGCAATCATTTCGTTGATATATTCTGTTGCTCTAGTGAACTTGTAGGCGGGGAGTATGTTTAGTTTTTTTTCATCTGCCAGAAAAATATTTTCATAAAACCTGGCGATGTCATAAGGGCTTTTATTTTCTCTCCTGGCAGCTTTGAGCATCTTATCTTCACCAGCTTCAATGTCATCTTGAGTTAGATGACCGACATCAGTTATGTTCTTGATTTGTTTGACATCATAATTGAAATATTCAAAAGTTCGACGAATGAAATCTGCCATCAGGTATGTTCGATAATTACCAATATGCACAAAATCATAAACGGTTGGTCCACAATTATACATTGTAATTTTATTTTTTTGGATTGATTTGAAATCTCTAATTTTTCTTGTATAAGTGTCGTATAATTTCAAAGTCATAAGCTTGTGGTTAATTCTAATATGTGAATTATTACATAATTAACATAATTTGCCAATAAAAAAACAACCTTTTCAGGATATTTTCAAAAAAATAGAGAAGAGTGTTTATAGTGCTTGTTGTTAAGGTTTTATAAACCGAGGGGGTTCATCCTTACACTATAAAAACTCTTCTTATTGTGTGACTTTGATATAAAAATAACATATCTAAAATATTATGTCAATTGCGATGGATGATGATTGCGATGGATGATAGTTTGTTTGAGCGTTTATATACTATTTACTTTTATTTAAATATATAAATAAAAACCTAGTCAATTAACTAGGTTTTTATATTTTATAATACGTTATAGTGATTTTTTTGCTACATTTAATTCAACTGTAACTTGTGTCCCAATTCCCTCCATACTTTCGATGTATATCTTGCCATTCATGAGTTCTACTATCTTTTTTGTGATCCAAAGCCCAAGTCCCGTACCAGTGATTTTACATGTTTTTTCATTTTGTACTCTGTGAAACTTTTCAAAAAGATTTTTTTGATCCTCTGCCGACATTCCAATTCCGGTGTCGATTATCTTGATTTCTAGTTTGTTATTTTTAATTATAGTTGTAATTTTTACTGTTCCTTTTTCTGTGTATTTTATAGAGTTGCCGATTAAGTTAATAAGGACCTGTTTTAATTTTTCATTGTCAGCTATTATTAGTGGTAATTTATTTTTCTGTTTTTCGTATTTTAATTTCAATCCTTTTTGCTTTGCTGTTACTTCGAGTTGCGAAATAATTTCTTGGATGATCGGCTCAGCTTGAATATTCTTATTATCTGTTTTCATTCTTCCTTGTTCAATACGAGAAACATCCAAAAGATCGTTAACTAGTGTGTCTAATCTTTCTGCTGATATCATTATTCTTTCCAACCCTTTCTTCATTCCTTTGTCGCTAATCTTTCCAAAAGATCCTTCGAGAATAAGAGAGGTGTATCCTTTGATAGCTCCTAGCGGGGTTCTGAGCTCATGAGATGCGATTGACATGAACTCATCTTTCATCTGATTAACTTCTTTTATTTTTTTATACAGAATAACATAATCCCAAAGTTTTATCGCTATGGAAAGAAAGAGGGTTACGATTAGAATTGTGACTATTAGTATGTAGAGCGAATAATTTCTATTAGCAGATGTTAGATCGTCAATAATTTTTGAGGATAATCTGAGTGAAAGAATCGCTTTTTTTTCACCATCGGAATCAGTGATAGGCATAGCAAAAAGCCAAAACCTGCCTTGAGAAGAGATTTCTTTGATTAGTTCTTTGTCGTCTGAACTTGCTGCTATGCTTAGAGATTCGGTGGCTATACCTTTGTCAATTTCGCTTCTCCAGGCCAAATGATAGTAATCTAATTGGGATACTTTGTCGATATTTTTTTCATTGGCAGAGGCAATTATCTTAAAATTTTCTCCATCTGGAACAAGTATCTCTATGTTCTGAAAATCGTCGGAATTTTTACTAACCAGTTGCTGAACTTTGGTTTGAAGCGATTTGTTCGAGTCAAGATCATTTTTAATCAAAACGTTTATAGACCTCCCAATGGCAAGGGCATGTCGTTGAATTGAAACATCAATACTCTTGTTATATCTGTTGATAATTGAAACTGTGTTATAGGTAATCAAAAGGGGAATTAATATAAGAAGGATCAATCCGTAGGCAAGCTGAAATATATCTTTGTTCTTTGAGAAAAAATCTTTTAATGTCGTCATTGTTTTTTTTTATTTTTTTATTTTTCACTTCTTCCCTTTTTTTTCGCGACGATAGTAATGAGGAACATTGATATTCCCATAACGATTAATACAAATGAAATTATCTTATAATAATATAGGGAAAGGTCTGATTCTCTCGAAGCGGAACTGTCTATTGGAATAAGGAAATCTTTGACGGAAACGGCCTCAGCTTGCTTGATAAATAGGCTAAACGGCTTACTTTTGTTGACAACCTTTCCAGTATTATCGTTGATCGTAACATAAATTTCATGTTCCCCATCAATCAAAGACTCTCTCATTTCATATTTCCAATTGCCGTATTCATCAGTTTTGGTTGTGATTAGTACTGGTAGATCTGAATAGATATATATTGTGGCAGTACTGTTCGGACTTGCTGTTCCTTGCAGAATATACCCCTCGGTATTTTGAAGATTAGTAATATCGTTAATTCGAAAGCTGTTGCTTTCTTTGCCTTTATTTTTTGGATGCTCAAGTTTTTCGTTGTTGATTATTGCTATCTCAATTGATGATAGGATATTTTCAAATATTCCTGTTCCATTAGGATTATAGCCCTTTTGGATCTCTTCTAGATCTGTATATCCATCTTGGTCAGTGTCTTTGTTGTTTGGGTCTGTGCCTATTTTTATTTCTATATCATCAGGTAGTCCATCTTGATCTGAGTCTAGCATTATTATTATTGGCGATAACTGAAGTAACTCTTCTTTTTTATTCAATGTTAGACTGGATTCTGATTGAATTATTTTAATGCTTGTTTTTGTTTTTTTAAGCGGAATTATATCAGTGCTTATTCCTATTTCTTCCTTTAACTTGTCTATCTGCAGAGACCTATTTTTTAACTTATCGTTGCTCTTCTCTATTTTTTCAAAAATTGCTTGTTTGTAGGAAATATTTCCCAAATATCGCTCGATTATTATATTTTTACATTCCCAGTTTTCTCTGTCTTCGCAATTTATTTTTGAAATATACTCATTAAAGATATGATTTTCACATTCTTTGCGATCATTTATTCCATCTTTTTCACATTTTTGCGATCCAAATTGATTAAACAGGTAGTCATTACATTCATTTCTTGAAGTAACATTATCACTTTGACACTCTTTTGTAATACTTTTTTTACTAAGTAATATTTCACATTTTTCTATATCTTGAATTCCGTTCGCTGTACATTTCTTTGGAAGATAAATAGTTCTTATGGCTTTTTTACATTCAATGGTAGATTCTATATTCTGCGCTTTACATTCGATGGGATATTGTTCTTGGGATATTGCGTATTCTTTGTTATATTTTTCAAACATCAGTTCGTTACATGATTCAAGACTAGTAATTCTAGCTTTTTTACAGTCATAAGGAGCAATTTTTTCAAATACCAAGTTGTCGCATTCCTCAGTACTGTAAATATTCTGAGTTTTGCAATCTTCTGGTGCATATTTTTTGAACATAAATCTTTCGCATTCGTTTAAGTTTGATATATTTTGCTCTTTGCACTCAATTGATCGTTGATTGTTTTCACGGTTTAATTTGATGATAGTTTTAAACTTTGTATATTCCTCTCTGAGATTATAATGGCATTCCTCCACGTCTGTAATTCCAATTTTTGTGCAGTCTTTATAGATAAAGGAACTTTTAGCAGTTAGGGTATTTTGTTTTTCTATCTCATTGTTGCACTCTTCTCTAGTGGTGATATTTTTTTCTCTGCAAGCCAAAGGTATACTTTTTGAAAAAATAAACTCTGTACATTCTTCACTTCTTTCAAATTCTTGGTTCTTACACTCTTCGGGAGAGTTTAGTTCGAATAAATAGATATTACATTCTTTTGAGTCTTTGATGTTAGCATTGTCGCAGAGTAGTGTCTTTTGAGTGGGATAGATCGTAGATCTTGTGGTTGATATAGTGTTATCGATCATTTCTGTAGTAGTATTTGTGTCATCTGAAGTAGTGTCATCGATTATCTCTACTGTAGTATCAACTTTAGGTCTTGTGTCACTTGAAACAGTGTTATCAACTGTTTCAGTGGTAGTATTTATTATGGTCTCCGTATTATTCGAGTTAGCATTATTAATTTTTGCAGAAAAATAGTCAACAATTACCCCATTGTAAAATGCTTTTATATAATAATTTGTATTATTAGTAAGGAGAGTGGTATCTAAGTTGAAATAATACAGATTGTTGATACCTTGTAGGGCGATATATTCCTTATATCCTTCGCCATCTGTGTCTTCTACTTTTCTTGTTTTAAACACAAGTAAGTTGATATTTATTTCTTCATTCAAAGCAATAGAAATTTCTTGATTATTAGATAAAGATAATTCTGTAGTTTTATATTTTTCAGAAAATTTAATAACAGGCATTATATTTAAATCTAGGCCAGTGGCAGTCATTGTAGTATCTATATTATTGTGAATTTCAACATTTTCTATGTGGTCATCATTTTTGCTTGTTCCGTCATTTGCTATTGCTGTAATTTTATATATTCCATTCGGAAAAGAAACGGTTGGTAACTTAAAGTAATATTCATTAGTAAATTCAGAAACTTTTTTCCCATAATATAATTCATAAAAATTATTTTTAATGCCGGGAAATACTTTAAATTTAACATATTCTGCTATTCTGTTTGTTTTTGCATAAAAAATTTGATCTCCAGACAAAGGAGAACTTGGTATATTTATAAATTCAATTGAAAATGGAGATACCGTGGCAATGGTTTTAGTTGGAACATTATTTATATTAATCCGAATAGGGTTACTTGAGTATTCATTTACATAATCACTGGCAGTAGTTGTCATTGAGATGGCTTTTGTATAAAAATTATAAATACCATTTTCTACCGAAAACATGCCATGTTGACTGTCTGTCCAATTTGACTGATTGTCTGGGTTAATAATTGCTGGAAAATTGTAGTCGACATCGGGTGTATTTGGGTTATCGAATATAAAATTAACTAATGTAATCGCACCTAAAGAGGCGGTGTCGGTTGAGGTAATCTTCGCTCCTATATTTTTTATTTCATTGATTTCCATAGTGCTGTTAATCTCAGTATTATTAATCTTTACAGAGAAAATAAGTGGAGAGGTAGAAACTTGCGCAAACAAAAAATTGACACTATATGCCAAAAGAAAAACGATTTGTAGCAAAATGGAGCCAAAAAAAATGTCTATTATTTTTTTATTTTTTATTATCATGTTTTTTAGTTTTTAATATTAATTGCTTTATTTATTGTTCTATATCCACTTTTTATATTTGAAAAACAAAAATGAAATGAAAGTTGTTATGGTCATTAGGGCGATTACGACCCAAAATCCGATTGGTGATTCTTGAAGTGGCATTCCATTCGTGACATTCATTCCAAAAGCATTCGCCATCAAAGAGAGAGGGAGTACAATCACAGAAAAAGCGGTTAGAATTTTCATGGTGTTGTTTAATTTGTACGAGAGTAGCGATTCGTTTGTTTGCTCAAGAGCTTCGATCATCTCTTTGTGATTTTCCAGAGTGTTCCAAATTTTGATATTTGATCCGATGACCTCTGCTGAAAGCCTGGAATGGTTTTTGTTTGAAATTTTACAAATATTTCGAGATAAACTCTCAAGGACCATTCTTTGCGGTTTGACAATTCTTCGAAAGCTGATCATGTCGTGTTTGACGATGGCGATCTCTGCAACCATTTTTCTTTCGTTGCCATTGAAAATTTCTTCCTCAATGTTGTTGATATTATCATCAAGGTGATCAAGCATAGGCATTCTTGTGTCGATTAGCTTGTCAATGATCTTCAAAGTTAATTCAATTGCATTGTCTTCCATGTAATAATTCTTTACAAGTTTGTTGGAAGTACATTTTTCCACGATTTTTTTCAGTTCAGGGAGCAAGCCGTTATGACTTGTAATCAAAGTATTCTCAAAAAGAATTATATCTAGTTCGGTTGAAATTGTTTTTCTTGATTTTCGATCAAAAACAGGGAAGTGAATTACGACAAATAGATAATCTTTGTATTCTTCAACTTTTGGTCTTTTGATTAAGGGGATATATTCCTTGAGGATTGAAGGACAAATGTTGAAATCCTTTTTCAAAAACTCAACATTTTGTTTGTTTGGATTTGTGATGCTAATCCATTTTATTTTACCGTTTTGAATTTCTTGTTTCATAAATTAGTTTGAAAATTAAGTTTAAATCATTAATTTAATTATACAGTTTTTCTTGTTTTTTGACAACTGTTGTCTAGAGATTTTTATGTATATAATCTGGTGATTTGGTAAAAATAAGAATTATATCAATTTGTACTCTTGACGCATTTCGAAAAAATAGTATAATGAAATTAGCACTCTCGTAGTGCAAGTGCTAATCGATATATCATGACCATGGAAAGTAGGCAGGAGAAAATTTTGACGGCAATTATCAAGGAATATGTTGGTTCTGCTGTGCCTGTTGGATCTGCGTTGTTATTTGAAAAATACAGCTTGAATGTGAGCTCGGCTACGATTCGAGCGGAAATGTGGGAACTGGAAAATAACGGTTATTTATATCAGCCGTACACTTCAGCAGGAAGAATTCCAACCGATCAAGGATTCCGATATTTTGTAGATGAATTGATGCAAGATAAGAAATTGAGTCAAAAAGAGCAAAAGTCATTGCAAGTTGAAGTGTTGAAATTGAAATCTCAAAACAGAATGCTGGCTCGAACGACAGCGAAATTGCTTTCTCAGATGTCGGATAGTCTTGCCGTTAGTGGCACAATTGGTTCAGATGATTTTCATAAAGCTGGACTGCAAAGACTTTTTTCAAAACCAGAATTTCAAAATTCAGATAGTGTTTGCAGGGTTGCGGAAGTGATCGATTATATCGATGAAAGTATTGATTCCCTTTCCAAGGAATTGGAGAATAAGTCAGAGATCGAAGTTTATATCGGAAAGGAAAATCCAATTTGCGCAGTTGATGAATGTAGTATGGTTGTCTCCAAATATACTCTGGAAAGTGGTGAAGAAGGACTCTTGGCAATTATCGGCCCAAAAAGAATGAAATATTCTCACAATGTATCACTGATTGATTATTTGAAAAAATTGCTAAGTGGTGGAGGGACTATGATAATTTTGATGACTTTGATTTAAAATGTTTACATCTTGTAAATAAGGAGCTTAATCGTTTTTTTAAAAAATAAAAAAAGACGAAAAGTTTTATGATTCACTTTTCATCTTGGCAATAATATCTTTTTTAAATTTTGGATTTGTCAGTGCTACTATAGAAGTAATTATGACACCAGTCATAAAAAATAGCTTTGTATTTATTCCGAAGATCAGATACACCGGAAAAGATATGACAGATAGTAATATCCCAATCAGAAGAAAGATTGTTGCGATTGGTTTATGCTTGATTGAATTTTTCAATATACATTTTAGATATTTCATTTTATTTATTCCTCCTCAGGATTATACATTTAATATAATACTAGTTAAAATATAAAATATGTCAAACGAAAAAAAAGAAAAGATCAAAAAAGAAAAACCTAAGACTTTTGCAAAGAAGATTGCCAAAGAGGTTAAAGAGGTAGAAGAATTGAAAAAACAAGTTGAGGAAAATTTGATTGGTTGGCAGAGAGCGCAGGCAGATATGGCAAACTATAAGAAGGAACAAGAAAAGCATTTGAGTGAATTTCGAAAATACGCTAATGAGGATATGATTTTGAATCTTCTGCCAACAATTGATAGTTTTGCTTTAGCTACAAATTATTTGCCAGAAGACTTGAAAGATTCAGATTGGGTGAAGGGTATCTTGTGTATAAAGGGGCAGTTTGATGGTTTTTTGAAAGAAGCTGGAGTTGAGGAGATTAGATCTTTAGGAGAAAAATTTGATCCAAGCTTGTTTGAATCAGTCGGAGAGGAAGAATCTGACAAAGAAGAAGGGACTGTGATCGTTGAGCTTCAAAAGGGATATAAAATGTCAGGGAAAATCATTAGGCCTGCCAAGGTGCGGATCGCAAAAAAGAATCAAAAAGATGAAAATGATAAGGAAGTCTCAAGATAATAAAATATCAATTTTGGAGTTAAGACTTTAGTATGTAATTAATCTCAGCCTGAGCTTGTCGAAGGATTACAGGTTGAAACCTGAACTCCAATAAATAATTTAATCAAGTAATAAAAAAATATGTCAAAACTATACAAATGCGCAAAAGGATGCGGAAGTATTGAAGAAGGTGACGATCAGAAAATTCCTGTTTGTTGCGATGAGAAAATGGTGGAAACAAACGAAGAAGAGCTTTTCAGTTGTCCTGGATGCAGTGGTTGTCATTCTGGCTGCGGAAGTAGTAAATAATAAGAAAATCCATTATCAAATTCTATATTTTTTATTTTTAAGTAAAAAGGAGGTGATTAATATGGATATAATAAAATGGAGTCCTTCTATAGGAGTCTGACTAATCGTCGGACCTCCGAATGATAAAGTTATGAAAATAGTTTTATCGTGCGGAGAGTTTTTCAAAAAATAAGGACAGTCCCTGTAATGGGTTAGCTATTAATAGAATGGCTTTCTGTACAAAACTTGATTTAATAATAAGTTAATAAAAAAATATGGGAAAAATCTTAGGTATTGATCTTGGAACAACAAATTCTGCAATGGCAATTGTCGAGGCAGGAGATCCAAGAATCTTAGAAAATAAAGAAGGAAACAGAACTACTCCTTCAGTGGTCGCAATAAATAAAGCGGGAGAAAGACTTGTTGGATTGCTGGCCAAAAGACAATCAGTGACAAATCCGGAAAATACGGTTTTTTCGATTAAGAGATTGATTGGAAGAAGCTTTGAAGACAAGGAAATTCAAAATGATGCCAAACTTCTACCCTATAAAATAGTTAAGGCAGATGGTGGTGTAAAAGTAAAGATGGGCGATAGGGATTATTCTCCTCAAGAAGTATCTGCAATGATTTTGCAAAAATTGAAAGTTGACGCTGAAGAAAAATTAGGAGAAAAGATTACTGAAGCAGTGGTTACAGTGCCAGCTTACTTTAATGATTCTCAAAGACAAGCGACTAAAGATGCGGGAAAAATTGCTGGATTGAATGTGAAGAGAATTATTAATGAGCCAACAGCCGCAGCTCTTGCTTATGGGTTTAATAAGAAAAAAGATGAAAAAATTGTAGTTTATGATCTAGGAGGTGGAACTTTTGACGTTTCTGTTCTGGAAGTTGGAGATGACACTGTTGAAGTGAAATCAACAAACGGAGATACTCATCTTGGAGGAGATGATTTTGACCAAAAAATAATTGATTTTTTGATCGATGAATTCAAAAAGGATCAAGGTGTTGATCTGTCAAAAGATCAAATGGCTTTACAAAGACTAAAGGAAGCAGCTGAAAAGGCAAAACATGAACTTTCTTCATCGATGGAAACAGAAGTCAATCAACCTTTCATTACAGTGGGCGCAGATGGACCAAAACACCTGAACATCAAATTAACTCGAGCAAAGCTGGAGGAGCTTGTTGATGAATTAGTGCAAGGAACTCTTGTGCCTTGCAAGCAAGCTTTGGCCGATGCCAAATTTTCTGTTGGTGATATTAATGAAGTTATCTTGGTTGGTGGAATGACAAGAATGCCAGCTGTTCAAGAAGCAGTGAAGAAATTTTTTGGCAAAGAACCTCACAAGGGAATCAATCCTGATGAAGTTGTGGCGATGGGAGCCGCAATTCAAGGTGGAGTTTTAGCAGGAGATGTCAAGGATGTGCTTCTGCTTGATGTGATCCCACTTTCTTTGGGAATTGAAACTATGGGAGGAATTTCGACAAAATTGATTGAAAAGAATACGACAGTTCCAACTTCAAAGACTCAGATTTTTTCTACCGCAGCTGATAATCAATCATCTGTTGAAATTAATGTTTTGCAAGGTGAAAGACAGATGGCAGTTGATAATAAGTCTTTGGGAAGATTTATGCTTGACGGCATTCCACCATCTCCAAGAGGCGTCCCACAAGTTGAGGTTGCTTTTGATATTGATGCTAATGGAATTTTGCACGTGAAAGCAAAAGACAAAGCAACAAACAAAGAACAATCGATTCGCATTGAAGCTTCATCTGGACTTTCGGATGAGGAAATTGAAAAAATGACGAAGGATGCAGAAGCTCATGCCGAAGAAGACCAGAAAAAGAAAGAGCAAATTGAAGTGAAAAATAATGCAGATACTTTGATCTACACGACAGAAAAACTTTTGCGAGACTCTGGAGACAAAATCAAAGAAGATGACAAGAAATCAATTGAAGAAAAAGTTGAGGCATTGAAAAAAGTGAAAGAGGGTGATGATATTGAGTTGATTAAAAAAGCTTCAGAAGAGCTTTCCGCTGAAGCTCAGAAAATTGGAACTGCCATGTATCAAGAACAAGCAGCTCAAGCCGAGGGAGAGCAGAAGAAAACAGCGGAAGACAAGGGTCCAGTTGAAGGGGAATATGAAGAGGTAAAAAAAGATGATGATAAAGAAGGTGGTGAGAAAAAAGATGATGAGAAAACTGATGAGAAGAAATAACTGATTTAAGTATACGATCTTTCGAAGTTGGACTTCAGGTATCTGAAGTCCGAGTTCAATTATAGAAGACTGAGGTTTAAAAAAACAGCAATTGAGATATTGCTGTTTTTTGATAATCAAAATGATTTCATTGTAATCTCATCAAAAAAATACGGAGGGAATTATCATAAAATATTGGTTGATAGTTTGAGATGTAGAATATTGTGATTTTGACCTTAGGTGAACCATAGAAGAAATGGTTTACTATACGGCTCTAGAATCACAAGATGCGGATGGTTTTGTCTAATTATTTTTAATATAGTATAAAGTCTATGATAGGTTCAAACCATCCTTCTCTTAATCCAGCTTTAACAAAGCCGATGAAAAGGATCAAGACAAAAATGAACATGACTCGGTTAGCGATTTTCATTGGATCTGGTTTTCCTTTGTAGGCAAAATTGCCCCATTTTGATTTTGACATAATTTAGTAGTAAGTATTTAGTATTAAGCATGAGCTACATATATAATATGATCTAATTTTACATAAAATGAGGTGAATTGACAAGCATATTATCAAGCTAACATTGGTTACGAGCAATGCTGTGTAATTTTTTTTAAAAAATTAAGTTCTTTTGTAGAATAAAGAGCTTATGATTGCGGTGATCTTTCGTTTCGTTTAACGTGTTTTTAGCAAGGGTTGACAATAATGGTCATTTATGATAAACTGGTTTTAGTCTACTTTTAAAAAAGGGTCGGACTTAATTAAATAAAATAGCAAGAAAAAAGAGGCATTAAAGATGATACAAACATGCATTGAACCGAAGTATCCTTTGCTTGGTAAGGATCTTAGCGAAATAACAGATGAAGATATTTTAGAGCAAATGGGATATTACGATGGTTTGAAATTTTTAATTCAACAGGATAGCTTTGACCTCGTTGGAGAGTATGCGCGAAAAATGACAATAGAGGAATTGCATCTCTTGGAATGTTATAACGAAGGACTAAGATTTCTTGCAGCAAAAAAAAATCTCCTAGCTTTGTTAGGGCAGGAAGTAATTGCTGAATCATGGCCAACACATGCTGCTATGTTTAATGGTGATTTCTCTGCCGCCAGGGCATATGCTCTCAATCTAAAAAATATTGCAAAAAAAATTGATGCTCAAAAATTAAGTCAGCAATATTACTAACTGGTTTGGAATTCTAGCTCTCTCGTGAATATAAGCGAGTAATTTAGAATTCTGAACCTCTATTTTTTTTCGTCAAAATATAGAGAAACTTTTTCCATCTTGATGATGGTTTTTTTGTTGAAAAAGCTAGGAGTGTAAAACGCAATGTACTGGAGTTTTGCTGAAAATGGGTATAATGTGATATATTAGTCAAACTCCGCTATCGCTTCGTTTAACACTCCAATAAACTCTACTAGCGCTTTATTCAACACTCTAATGTTGAGTTGCGTTTAATACTTTCAAAATATCTTGCACTTTGCACTCTCCACTTAAATACTTTTTTGATAAGATTTAAGTTTGTGGAAAATTCAAAAAGGAGTATAATATAAAAAAGAAAAAGTATTAATTTTTCACAGTGTTTAATTCATTGTAAGAAACAAAAATATGAAATTACAACATGCAAAAAATCCAAAAGCGATGACGGAGTTTGAGCAAAAACATCTTCCGTGGATCTTGTTTTCAGAATTCATCAAAGCGGGAGAGGAATTTGTCATTGAGGTAAAAATTGGAGAGGTGCCACATCCCATGACTGATGAACATTTTATAAGATGTATCAGATTAAATATTAACGGAAAGCAGTTTGAATGTCAGGTTTTGAAAAATAAAAAAAAGGCGCAGGCAGATTTCAAAATCAAACTTGAAAAAGATTCTGTTGTCTCGGCAATTGCAGAATGCAATCTTCATGGAGTTTGGGAGTCAGAAAAAAAGATTGTCTTATATCGTGGAAATGGAGAATAGGGATCTGATTATGACTCAAACCCGATTTGTTAGAGTCTTTCATTAGAGGACTTTGATATGGACTAGGTATGATTTGTTAATTTATAAAATAAAACTATTTCAATGGGTATGTTCTTAGTGAAGGTTTTGCTGAGGCGGTATAATGGATTTGTAGTGATGATTTCTACCCGGCTTTAGCCGAGGGTTATGAAGCTTTAGCTTCGAATACATTTTACAAAAACTTGAGATACTAAAGTATCGCAAACCCTCAACTGAAGCTGGGTAGAATAATATCTAAATCTAAAAATTAAGCAAACTAATATGACAAAAAAGAAAATTATTATAATCGTTTTGATTTTGATTGTTATAGTTTATGCGATTCTTGGTTTTTCAAAAGAGCCGGAAGTGAAATATACAACTGCTAAAGTCGAGAGGGGATCAGTCTTGCAAACGGTTTCTGCCACTGGAACGGTGGAAGCAGCCACAAAACTTGATTTGCGATTCGTTAATCCAGGAAAAATTGAGCAAATCAATGTGAAGGTCGGAGACAAAGTTGAAAGTGAGTCAATTCTTGCCAAGTTGGATACGAATCAGTTAGAGTCGCAACTTGCTCGATCAAAGGCAAGTTTGAGCGCGGCTAATGCAAATTATAATAAACTTGTGGCAGGAGCAACTGTTGAGGATTTGCAAATTTCTCAAACGTCAGTTGATAATGCCAAAATTTCCTTGGATAATGCTGGGCAAAATTTATATGATGTGCAAAAAAGTGGAACAAGGGATATCGATAATGCGGAGTCTTCTGTGAATAGCGCGCAGGTCACTCTAGACAATGCAAATTTAAGTCTTGATAATACAAGAATTGCAAATGAAAATAATCTGAATCAAGATTATGACGATGCTTGGGATGTCGTAAATTCCTCACTTTTGACGATATTTGATTCTTTGAATACGAACAAAACTACGCTAGAATACGAAGACGCGCAAGATACTTTAAGCGTTTTAAATAAACAATATCTAAATTTTTCATCTCAAAGTAAGATTGTAGCTGATAACTCATATAATAACGCAAAAGATTTTATTGACAGTATGAGAGGTGATCGGTCTTTTGTGAATATTGAGGAAGCTCTTTTGAAGACAAAAACATCTCTGGAAGACACAAGAGACACTCTTGGTGACACTGGAAATGTTCTAGGGTCAACGATTACATCTTCTCAACTTTCGCAAGCAGAGCTTGATTCTTTGAAGTCTAGTATTTCGGTTTCAAGAATAAGTGTGAATACGGCAATAGCGAATACTACCACAGCTGGGCAGAATATATCAACTCAAAAAGTGACTAATCAAACCAATCTTAATAATGCGGAAGCCACTGTGAATTCTGCCAAGAGCTCTCTTTTGGTGGCAAATAATTCCTTGTCTGCTACAAAATCAGCAGTTGATACAAAAATAAATTCAGCTCAAAATACAATCAAATTAGCGGAAGGATCTTTGAAGCAAGCTCAAGATCAGCTGGCATTCAAAATGGCAGATCCAAGTTCATCTGATCTTCAATTATATCGGGCGCAAGTTAAAGAAGCTCAAGCTAGTGTTGATGTAATTCAAAATCAGATTGATGATTCGATATTATATACACCGAGAGATGGGATCATAACTGTGATCAACGGAGAAGTAGGGGAGGCGGTTAATTCTGCGGTGAATTTCATTTCTTTGATTACGGATGAGAATTTTGAGATCATAGCTAATATTTCCGAGGTTGATATTTCAAAGGTGAAAATAGACGATACTGTTGAAATTACATTCGATGCGCTTGGTCCTGATGAAAAGTTTGAAGGAACAATTATCAGTATTGATCCAGCCGAAACAGAAATTTCAGGAGTGATATATTATAAATTGACCACGATGTTTGCTGGTGATGGAAAAATTATCAAACCTGGTATGACTGCCAATCTCGATATTATGACTGCCAGAAAGGATGATGTGGTTTTGATTCCTTTTCAGGCTCTGAAAGATAGAGGTGGGCAGAAATATGTGCAAATTCTTGAAGATGGCGAAGCGAGGGAAGTTCTTGTGGAGGTTGGCTTGAGAGGGGATATTGATCTAGAGATTACGAGCGGATTACATGAAGGGCAAGATGTCGTGACATTTGTGGAAGAATAGAGAGAAAATATTTAATTTTTAATTTTTAATAAATTCCCAATTCATTGGTTTTTTAGAATAAAAAAAGGAGAATAACTTTTTTTTCGTTACAATCCTTGAAATGTTTCATTTTTTCAATTCGTTACCTTGAATGTTGGCGTGATGATATCTTATCAGTCCTATTCCTTCACATGGATCTATTGTAAAATCAGTGCAGGTGTCGATGCAGAATTTTGCAATGGTAACTCCCAGGGAATTTGAACTTTCTAATATCTTTATACAAGGAAAGTCTGGGCAACAAGTTATTTTTGCAAATCTACAATTCTCTCTTTGATGTTTCTTATCGCAATTGTCTGTAATAAATGTGAGAAGAATTTTAATTACATCTGGGTGTATTTTTTCTAAATCGAGCATTGCTTTGATATGTTTAGCAAAGGCACAATTTGTAATTTTCTGACAAGTATTTTTATCACATTTGCATTTTGCTCATCTTACTGGACCTGCACAATCTCCTTTGTTAGCATCTTTGTCTTCGCAGTTACAGTCATTATCTGTCATTCACTCTTCCTCCATTTAACTTAAATCAATTTACCTTAATCACTTTTATAACTTTATTAAAAGCTTATAAGAAAATTTTATAAATATCAAGGTTAGATTTATCTCATTTATTAATGTTTCAAGGATGACATTGTTCGAAATTTCTCAGGTGATTCTCTCATTCCATTTCTCTGCACTCCAGAATAACAGTTTGAGTGCTTAATACTTAATACTATCTACTTAATACTAAATTTATGTCAACTCTAATTAAAATTGAAAATATAAAAAAAGATTATGTTACTGGCGATGTGACGACTAGTGTTTTGAAGGGGATCTCATTTGAGGTTAAGGATGGAGAATTTATTTCGATTATGGGATCTTCGGGATCTGGAAAATCAACTTTGATGTATGTTTTGGGATTTTTAGACAAGCCGACCAGTGGAAAATATTATTTTGAAGATCAAGATACATCGAAACTTGATGAGGACAAATTGGCAGAATTTCGAAACGAAAAAATTGGTTTTATATTTCAATCATATAATTTACTTCAAAGGACTTCGGTTTTGGACAATGTGCTTTTGCCAGCGACATATTTTGTGGGAGGTGATTTGAAAAAAGCGGAGAGAGAAGCGCGAAAACTTCTTAAAAGAGTTGGATTAGGTCATCGAATTGATCACAGACCAAATCAGCTTTCGGGTGGAGAACAACAAAGAGTGGCAATCGTGAGGTCTCTGGTGAACAATCCTCGCTTAATTTTGGCTGACGAGCCAACGGGAAATTTGGACAGCAAATCAGGGGAAGAGATTATGGAAATTTTGCAAGATTTAAATAACGAGGGGCGGACGATTATTATGGTAACACATGAAAAATATACAGCGGAATGCGCCAAGAGAATTTTACACATCAAAGATGGGAAAATTATAGAAGATGAGATTGTGAATGATCGAAAAATGGCAAATAATGGGGATTACGAGAAGTAGAATTTAGTAGTAAGTATTAAGCAAAATTAATAAGTATGAATAATTTTGAAAAAAAAGGACCAGAACCTGTCAATTTGGAAAATGTAGCAGAGAAAGAACGGGAAACCGAAATTAATATTGGTGATGTTTATTTTGACAAAGGAGTGGTTGACGCTATGATTATATTTCAAAAAGAAATATTAGAGGAAGAATGATAAATTAACTATGCTTAATATGAAATACTAACTACTATATACTGCGTTATGAACATATTTCAAATTGCAAAATTGTCACTGGTGAATCTGGCCGTCAATAAAGTTCGGTCGTTTTTGACGATGCTAGGAATTATCATTGGTGTCGGTTCAGTGATTACGATTATGGCAGTTGGAGCTGGCGCTCAAAGTTTTGTTTTTGATCAAATTGAATCTTTTGGCACTAATTTGATTGGTGTGCTTCCAGGCGGATCTGAAGAAGAAGGTCCACCCGCATCGGTGTTTGGAATTATAATTACGACATTGACATATGAAGACGCCAAGGAATTGAAGAAAATTCCTCATATGATTGCGGTGACGCCTTATGCCAATGGAAATGTAAATGTATCATATTTGAATAAATCTCAGAATGTAAGCTTTGCAGGAGTAAGTTCGGACTTTATAAATGTAGAAGATTCAAAAGTGGAGAAAGGAAGGTTTATATTTCCAGAGGAAAACGAAAGTGTTTCAAAAATTGCAGTTTTGGGAGGTGTGGTAGCAGAGAAATTTTTTGAGGATGATAATCCGATCGGCAAAAAGATCAAAATGAACAGAGAAAATTTTTTGGTAATTGGGGTTATGAAAAAAAGAGGTTCTTCATTTCTTTCTGACCAAGATAATCAGATCTATATTCCCGTTAAAACCGCGCAAAAGATTTTACTGGGTATAAATCATGTTTCGGTGATCAGAGGGAAGGTCGACGACAAAGAGAATGTGCCATTCGTGATCAATGAAGTTGATAAGGTTTTGCAGAAAAGGCATAACATTAAAGATGAGAAAAAAAAGGATTTCACAGTTCGTTCGATGGACCAGGCGCTTGATATAATCGGCAATGTGACCGGAGCTCTGAACTTATTTTTGGGTGCCATTGCGGCGATATCTTTGATTGTGGGAGGTATCGGCATTATGAATATTATGCTGGTGAGTGTGACAGAAAGAACGCGTGAAATTGGTCTTCGCAAGGCGATTGGCGCTAAGCGGGGAAATATTTTGAATCAGTTTTTGATCGAATCGGTGATTATGACTTTTGTGGGCGGTTTGATTGGAATGATCTTGGGAATAATTCTTTCAGCAATTATAGCTTTGTTGGTAAGTTATGTTGGCTATCATTGGGAGCTTGTTATCTCGCCATTTTCAGTTATTCTTTCTGTTTCTGTTTCATCGCTTATCGGTATTATTTTTGGATTTTATCCAGCATATAAGGCGTCAAAATTGAATCCGATCGAAGCTTTGAGGTATGAGTAGTAAAGGCTCAAAATTGAAGATGAAAAGCTCAAAATAAAAATTGAAAAATTATGTCAATACTTTCACTAAAAATTTTCAAATTAGCTTTCACGGGGTTGAAGACTAATATAACTAGGACGGCACTTTCGGTGTTGGGTATTGTGATTGGGGTAGCGGCGGTGATTGTCATCGTCTCAGTAGGACAGGGTCTGAAGTCTTTGATTTTGGGTCAATTTGAGGCAGTGGGACCGAACTTGATGTCGGTGGCAATTAAAATTCCAGGAAGCGATTATAGTAACAGTATTCGTTCGATGACAGAAGGAGTTGTCATTACAACTTTGAAAGCATCGGATGCGGAGGCTTTGAGAGATGAAAAACGCTTTCCCTATATCGTTTCGGCTTCTGGATATTCGGCAGCGCAAGAATGGGCAAAATATCAAAATGAAGAAAAACAAGTTCTCATTATAGGCGCAGATTCATTCTACCCAGAAGTGAATTTACAAATCAAAGTGGAAAGAGGAAGATTTTATACAGAAGCTGAAAATAAAGGGATGGCGCGGGTTGTGATCATTGGCTCTGATATCGCCGAAAAATTCTTTGGAGATGATGATCCGCTTGGAAAGCAGATTAAGATCAAGCAAAATAGTTATGAAGTAAAAGGAGTTCTGGAAAGTATGGGATCATCATTTGGTTTTAATATGGATGAGATGGTTATCATCCCAATTTATACCGTGCAAAAATTAATTTTAGGAGTTGATCATATTCTTGAGGTTGGAATTCAAATTGAGGATAAAAAATATTTTCCGCAAGCTCGTGTTGAGGTTGCCCAGCTTCTTAGACAGAGACATAATATCAATGATCCAAAAAATGACGATTTTGAACTCGTGACGATGGATCAAGCTGTGGAGATTATTGGTTCAATCACAAACGCTATTTCTCTTCTACTCGGCCTTTTGGCTGCAATATCACTGTTGGTCGGGGGAATTGGGGTGATGAATACGATGTTTGTGATTGTGACAGAGAGAACAAGAGAGATTGGTCTTCGTAAGTCACTTGGCGCGCGGAACGATGATATTCTTTCGCAGTTTGTTCTGGAAGCTGTTTTGATATCACTTGCGGGAGGTATTATTGGTGTTTTCATCGGCATTTTCATTTCTTATATTATGACATATGCGATAAATGCATTCGGCTTCGATTGGCCATTTGTCGTTTCATTTGGCGCAATTATAATCTCATTCTCTGTGGCCACTTTATTTGGTGTTGTTTTTGGCTGGTATCCTGCAAAAAAAGCCGCAAAATTAAATCCGATCGAAGCCTTGAGATATGAGTAGATGTTTTAATTTTTACAATGCTAAATTGTTCTATAGATTTTATTTTATTATCCTTTACTTTGCTAGGGAGGGAATTAAAAACTATCTTTGACAGTTGTGTTTGTATCTGATAACATATATACATAATAAACAATTAATATCGACTGGTTAAAGATTATCTGAGATGATTCTGGTTTCTGTTCAATATTGCTATTATTTACTATAAATGAAACAAAAATTATTTATAAAAAAATATAAATTATTAAATTTTTTGAATAAAGAAGGTCTTTATTGTGGGTTATATTGTAAAGCAAGAAGTGTAAATGCAAGTAGCCTTGTATAGTTAAATATAACGATATTAGAAATCTTAGATCACGTCTCGGTATTTGACCGATTGATTTGGGAGAAATAAAAATGGAAGTAATACAAATTATTGGCATAGGTCTTGTTGCTTTTACTTTGGGTGGTGTTATCGGTTATTTTGGCAGGCAATTTTTTGCTTCAAAACAAATGGAAACTGCCGAAGGAAAAGTCGGTAAGATAATCTCTGAGGCAAAAGATAAGGCGGCGGGAATATTGCTTGAATCAAAGAATAATGCAGTAAAAATATTAGATGATGCAAAAAATGAGGAGATAGAAAGAAATAGACAAATTAATAGAAATGAGCAAAGAATTATAAAAAAAGAAGAAGGTTTGGAGCAAAAATATAACGAAATTGAGAAACAAAAAACAGATCTTCAAAACAAAGCGAAACAGGTCAAGACCATCAAGGAACAAGTTGAGAAAATCAAAGAAGATCAAATTTTGAAGCTTGAGAAGGTTGCGCAACTTAATCAAGAAGACGCAAAGCGAATTTTGATCAACAAAGTCGAAGAAGATCAAAAAGAAGATGTTTTGAAGAAGATCAAACAATTAGAAGAAGAAGGAGCGGAGGAGCTTAAGAAAAGAGCTAATGATATTATTGTGCAATCTATCCAAAAATATTCAGGAGCTCACACAGCTGAAACGACAACTTCTACGGTTAGTCTTCCTAGTGATGAAATGAAAGGAAGAATTATCGGAAGAGAAGGACGAAACATAAAAACCCTTGAAAAGGCTACGGGGGTTGAAATTATTATTGACGATACTCCTCTGACGATCATTGTCTCTGGATTTGACCCAATAAGAAGGCAAATTGCGAAGCTATCACTTGAACAGCTTATGAACGATGGCAGGATCCATCCTGCAAGAATTGAAGAAATCGTAGAAGAAGTTAAAGGTGGATTAGTGGAGAATATTAAGAAGGCTGGACAAGCAGCCATTGCTAACGTCGGCATTGTTGGATTTGATCCTAAGTTGGTTCAACTTTTGGGAAGACTGAAGTTTAGAACAAGTTATGGACAAAATGTTTTGATGCATTCGATCGAAGTAGCTCATCTGTCAGCTTCTTTGGCAGCGGAATTAGGTGCGAATATTACAGTAGCAAAGAAAGCAGGACTTCTTCATGACATCGGAAAGGCAGTTGATCATGAAATTCAAGGTACTCATGTTGAAATTGGAAGGAATATTTTGAATAAGTTTAAAATTTCTGAAGATATAATAAAGGCAATGCAGTCTCATCATGAAGATTTTCCCTTTGAAACCACTGAGTCTGTGATCGTTCGCACAGCAGATGCAATTTCAGCTTCGCGTCCAGGAGCAAGAAAAGATACTCTTGAAAATTATCTGAAGAGACTAGAAGAATTGGAGAATATTGCGAATTCATTCGAGGAAGTTGAAAAATCATATGCAATTCAAGCTGGAAGAGAAATTCGTGTCTTTGTTACGCCCGAAAAAATTGATGATCTTGGTGCAGTGAAAATTTCAAGAAAAATTGCCGATGGTATTGAGGAGAATTTGAATTATCCAGGAGAGATCAAAGTTCATGTAATTCGGGAAACAAGAGCTATTGAATATGCGAGATAAGGACAGCAGTAAACATCTTGTATTAAATATTAAGCGATAAGTGATGAATATCTTATTCTTTGGAGATCTTGTGGGTAGGCCGGCTAGAAACATATTGAAGCAGGTTTTGCCAGATATGAAAAAGAAATATAATATTGACCTTACAATTGCCAATGGTGATAATTTGGCGCATGGCAAGGGAATTACAAAAAATACTTTAGAGGAAATTAAGGGTTATGGAATTGATATCGTGACTTGTGGTGATCATACTTGGGACACTTCTCAGGCAATTGAAATATTGAAGAGTGGCGTGGATGATTTTATTTGTCCTGCAAACTATCCAGTTCTTGATCACAAAAAAGGATATAAAATCGTCAAAGTAAAGTCAAAAAGAATTTTGGTTATAAATTTAATTGGAAGGGTTTTTCTCAAAGATCATCCTGATTGTCCCTTTAGGGCAATTGATCAAATCTTGAAAGAAAATGCAAAAAAATTTGATATAGCTATTGTTGATTTTCACGGTGAAGCAACAAGTGAAAAGAGGGCTCTTGGTCTATATTTAGACTCAAGAGTCTCTTGTTTTCTAGGAACACATACACATATTCAAACTGCTGATGAGGAAATTTTCCCTGGAGGTATGGCTTATATTACTGATGTCGGCATGGTTGGACCAAAAGAATCGGTGTTGGGCTGTAAAAAGGAATTTGTCATCCAGCAGATGCAAGATCAGACAAAATTTCGCTATGAGATCAGCGATGATGAAAATATTTTGATTGGGGCTGTGGTCGTTCAGATCGATGAGGTGAGCACAAAGACAAAAAAAATTATTCGCATAAATAAGAGCTTTAAAATTGTTCCTTAAAAAAATTTGCCTTATTCTAGCTACTTATGTATAATGCTATTATATTGATAATTTGAATTAGTTTGAATATTTACATTTTAAAATAATTAATCAATCTTAATCAAGAAGGGAGGTGAATCAAATGACAAAAGATGAATTAATCGAAGCAGTAGCTGCTAAAACTGATATGACTAAAAAAGACGCAGAAAGAGCTGTAAGCGCTGTTTTAGAAACAATCACAAACACACTTGTTGATGGCGGAAAGGTTGCTCTTACTGGATTTGGAATTTTCAGTGTTAACAGAAGAGAAGCAAGAACTGGAGTTAATCCTCAACATCCTGAACAAAAGATTCAAATTCCTGCAATGAATGTACCAAAATTCAAAGCTGGAAAGAGTCTAAAAGACGCCGTAAGATAATTTTTGAAAAGTTTTATCAAGGATCCCTAATGTATTTTATGTTAGGGATTTTTGTTTTCTGAGTAATTTATGTTAGAATGTAAATATTAAAATTTAATTATTCCCAAGAACAAAGACAGTCTCTTCTTATGAAGTAGTTCTTAAAGTTGAATTTAGCTTTCTGAATGAATAGATTAAATTTCTTATTTTCGAAAGGACCGTCCTGGGTTGTGTTACTGACATAATTTATAAAATACAAAAATGAAAATAGCTATAGACGCTAGAAGTCTTGAATCTTCAAAAACTGGAGTGGGCAGATATTTGTCCAATTTATTGAGGTTCTGGAAAAAAGAAAAGGATGTTAAGTTCGTTCTTTATTTCAAAGATGAGATTCCAAACGACGAATTGATTGATTCTGAAAATTTCAAAAAAGTT
>JAGLLA010000013.1 GCA_023140775.1 Candidatus Parcubacteria bacterium | reverse complement strand
TTGCCTTATTATCTCAAAAAAGATAAAATTGATTTTTTCTTTTCTCCTTTTTATTTGAAACCAATTTATTGTCCCGTTAGGTCTTCTATCGCTCTGCATGACATTTCATATGAAGCGCATCCAGAGTGGTTTGATTCAAGGAGTCAATTCGTTCTGAGAAGTCTTTCAAAATATTCATCCAGAAAGGCTGAGAAGATCTTTACAGTATCTGATTACAGTAAAAATGAGATTATCAAATATTACAATACTGATTCTGAAAAAATTACGGTCACGCCTTTGGGATATGATTGTAGCTTTACAAGAGTTGTTGATGAAAATAAGATAAAATCTCTAAAAGAAAAATATAAAATTAAGAAAAAGTTTATTTTTTGCGTCGGTACGATTTTTTCAAGAAGACATATCCCTGAAATAGTTGAGGCATTTGAGATGGTGGTGAATAAAAATAATGCATATCAGCTTGTGATCGTTGGAAAGAATGTCACTCATCCTTTTATTGATATAGACCAGAGGATAAAAGCTGTGAACCAGAAGTTCGGAGAGAAGAAGATCATTCATCTTGATTTTATCTCTGAGGAAGAACTGCTAATTTTCTATAGCTCGTGTGATTTTGTGGTTTATCTTTCTGATTATGAAGGATTTGGTTTGCCTGTGATCGAGGCGCAATTCTTTGGCAAAGCTGTGATTACAAGTTATAATACATCTTTGGTTGGCGTGGGAGGGGATTCGGTTGAGTTTGTGAAAGAGAACACGACCAAAGAAGTTTTGAAGTCAATGGAAAAAGTGATCTTTGATGAAGATTATAAAAATGAGCTAGTGAAGAAAGGAAATAAGAATCTGAAAAAATTCAGTTGGGAAAAATGCGCAAAAGAGACATTAAATGAACTATTAGATCAACTATCTTATTAAGAAAAATTTAGTTTTAAAAAACTGAGATTAGTATATAAAAAAAGGCAAATCAATTTTATTTGATGCCTAAAATTTTAAGTTCTTTCATTGAGTGTGGGACAGCTTGTTCGTCCTTATCATCGTCATAGATAACCCAAACGAGACCTCCACTCTTTGGCCAAAATCCAGAGATTATCCCTGTGGCTCCTACTTTACGGATTTTTGAAAAAAATTCTTTGACTAGTTCAGGTTTTTCAATATTTTCAAGGCTTGTAACTTCAATGCTTAGTCCGGATAGCTCTTTCTTTACTTCACTGTGAAGTCTGACTCCGAAATAGACCTGACCTGAAATTGGTACAAAAGATATCCAAATTATCTTATCACGAACAAGACTATTAATTACTTTACTAACTAAGTTATAATCCAGACATTCTAATTCTCCTATGATATTGTTGATTTCATCTGGTAAAATTTGTCCTTTTTCATTAAGCAAAGTAATTATCTTTTTTCTTAGCCGTTTTGTAGTGTCATCTTCTCCTTTTTCCGCAATATTTTCTGTCATATTATTAGCCTCCAACTATTAAAGTACTATAATTAATGTTATCTTAAACTAAATTCAAAAAATGTCAATATCTCTTAAAACAATTTTTATATTTGAAGTTATCATAGTTTTTGCTATGGTAATGGGATTTATTCCGCAGGAGTTTTCATATCTTATTTTGATTTTGCTTTCGGTAGGATTTTTCAAAATGAGCATGCTTGATGCTTTGAAACTTTTCATTATTTCAATTCCATTCTTTGTGGCACTTCCCTCGAATTCATTTTCTGATTCGATGAGCATTTGGAGGGTTTTGATTGTGGTTTTGTTTCTGAAGATGGTTTTGGAGAAGTATGGCATTGCTGCTTTTGAAAAACGCAGTTTTTCCTTGGAAAACACTTCTCGTTGCGAATTCACTTCAGAATCTGTCGTTGATCAGGGTTTAGCTCTTTTTCGATTCGTTCTTGTTAGCATGCAAAAGATTCTGAAACAAGTTCAGAATGACAAAATTAAAGATCGAATTTTCAGTGTTATTAAGAGGGTTTTTAAGAATAAATTATTTCTTTATACAACCATTTTTTTTGTGATGGCGATGATCTCTCTATTCTATGCCCCCAGTTTTGGCATGGGCATCAAGAAAATATTATTTTTGCTAAACATTATCTTGCTTTTTCCAATTGTGAGCTTTAGCATAAAAAAGGAAGAAGATTTTATGCAAATTTTGCGATACATCTTCTATGCTACTTCTGTTATTGTTTTGATCGGTTATTTTCAATTCATTTCCACCTTTTTCGTGCCCTTACATACTTTTTGGCAGTTCTGGGCGGGAAATGTCATAAAGACTTTATATGGGCAAAATTTAAGCGATTTATTGAGTTTCAGTAACACTTGGTTCTCGTATTACAAAAGCCTTCCTCCAACTCTGCGCATGTTTTCAGTAATGCCAGATTCTCATTCTTTTGCAATGTTTATAGTGATCTCAATTCCTGCGCTTCTTGCTTTGCTTTTTTATTATGGAAATATTAAAAAAAGATTTTTTTCTCTCTCCTTGATCTTATTTTTTATGGCGATAGTGTTTTCGGGATCCAGAGGTTCTTGGGTTGGTTCGTTTTTTGCATTATTTGCGGCGGGACTTTTAATATATCCACGTATAGTGCATTCCATGTATTGTCAAAAGCAGAATCACAAAAAAAATAATCTAAGAGCTCTGAAAGATAAATTAATAAACAATGAATCATATTTTTTGAAGATCATCGGAAATATAAATCACAAGAAAGATGCAAGAAAAATTATAATGATTTCCGTTCTTCTTTTTCTGTTCTTAATGCCAATATCATTTTTATTTTTAGGTAAAAATCAGCAAATGCAGTCTTATATAAGTGGTCAGGGAATTTCAATTGAAAAGTCTGATCTGTTTGAAAGGGCAAAGTCAATTTCTGATTTTTCTGAAATATCAAATAAAGGCCGATTTCAAATATGGAGCGAGACCCTAGTTTTTGTCCAAAAAAATCTATTTACGGGAGTTGGATTTGGGAATTTCCCTTTTGTTCTCGGTGAGGATATTTCCAATGTAAAAAGAGGATCTTCTGCTCATAATATATATCTTGATATATTATCAGAAATGGGAATTTTTGGACTTGCGATATTTTCGTTGATCATATTTGAGATTCTGAGAACAGCATATTCATTATATTTTCAAATTGAAAGAAAGCATTTGAAAATATTTGTTGGATCCTTTTTTGTTTATTTTTCTTGGATCTTTGGCTATGGCTTGTTCGATGTCGTTCTTTTTAATGATAAAGTTTTGATGCTTGTTGTAATTATGACAAGCTTATTATATTGTGTAAAAAGTAAGGCAAGGTGATTTGATTGGTATGCTGATTTGTAGTTTGCTTTCTCAAGGTTTGCAACTAAAAATAGATGAAGATGGTTATAATAAGATGGTTTGATCATAGTTCGGAATATCTATTTACATAATGCTGAAAAAATGTCAAAATGGTTGAAGAGAATATGTTTTTGTTTAATCGGTTTGAAGCGTAGGAATTTAAATATCCCGGTAGGGTGACGAATATCTAGAAGATATTCGTCATTATACGTTTTTTTGTGTGTAAAACTTAATTTTGATTTTTTATGGTATATTATCCTCCAGAAAAACAATTTGATGTTGATAGAATAGTCAATCAAAAAGATTGTTCATCTAAATCGGATTCGAAAAAAAAGGTGAATACGAAGGGAACATTCTCTCGAAAAATTATTATCGGATTATATATATTTTTATTTCTTGTTTTATTGTCTGGTGGTTATGTAGTCTATAAGGCAAATTCTACATTTGATAAAATAACTGGACAACAAAATTCTGTTGTAAAAAGTTTGATAAAAATGTTGCCTTTCGGAGATAATTTTTTTCAAATTCTACCAACGGAGGATGAAGTATCTGTAATTGATAAATTGAAAAATAATGATCTTGATCGATTGAATATCCTGTTACTTGGAATTAGAGGAATTGGAGATCCGAATGGAGGACTTTTGACGGATACAATAATCGTGATGAGTGTAAAACCTCAGACAGGCGAATTAGCATTAATCTCAATTCCTCGAGATCTTTATATCGACATACCTCATCGTGATTACAAAAATAAAATAAATGAAGTATATTCTGTTGGAGCGAGCGATGAGGGCTGGCAAAGAGGTTTGAGATATAGCAAGGAGGCAGTTTCTCATGTAACTGGCCTGAATATTCATTATGCGGTCAGTGTAGATTTCGAGGCGTTCAAGGAGGTAATCGATATTCTGGGTGGAGTAACTATTACCCTTACTAGTCCGTTTTCAGAAACCAATCAATTTGAGGAAGGAATTATCGATCTTCCTGCTGGAACTCAAAATATCGATGGGGACACGGCGCTACTATATGCGCGAGCGAGATTTAGCAGTAGTGATTTTGATAGATCGAAACGACAGCAACAGCTGTTGATTAGCGTCAAAGAAAAGGCTTTGAGCTTGGGCGTCGTTTCTAATCCTGTAAAAGTGATATCAATGTTAAATTCTCTAGGGAATCATGTAAAGATCGATGCTGAGTTGTGGGAGATACAAGAATTGATTGGTATTATATACAAGATCGACACTTTAAGTATTAAGAGAATGGTTTTTGATACCAGTAAAAAAGGTCTATTATACTCATCTCGAGATTCTAAAGGATCGTATATTCTTTTACCAGAAGGGGGAAATTTCGATGAGATCATAAAAGTTTGTCAGAATATATTCAACTGATTTGGACAAAATATTGATACTGCGTTAAGTAAGGGTGATACGTTAGTTTTCTGAATTATTTTGTGTATTCTATGTTTTATTTAAATCGAATCTTAAAAATAAATTTTATTTATGAATGAAAAATCTCTTAAAAAAATCATTTTTATAGCGTTACTTGTCTCGACGAGTTTTAGTATGGGATTTACTCTTAGCTCTTTTTTGAATAATAAAAGTAGTCCAGTTTATCATAATGTTAATGGCATCGATCTTGGTGTTTTTTGGGAAACATGGGGGATTATAGAGGACAAATATGCACTCGGACCATTGGACCACGAGAAGATGATTTATGGCGCAACTAATGGTATGGTTAATTCTCTGCAAGATCCTTATACTGTTTTTCTTTCTCCTGCTGACAAAGAAGCGTTCGATGAAGATATGGAAGGAGAATTTGAGGGGATTGGAGCAGAAGTCGGAATTCGAGATAAATTCTTGACAATTATTGCGCCACTTAAGGATAGTCCGGCAGAAAAATCTGGACTGCTAGCGGGAGACAAAGTATTAAAGATAGATGAAACTGAAACTATTGGAATGGGTTTAACAGAAGCGGTCAGTCTTATCAGGGGGGATAAGGGTACAGAAGTTATCCTGTTGATTGGCAGAGATGGCTTGGATGATTTGAAGGAAATAATAATTATCAGAGATACAATCAAAACAAACACAGTCGAATGGAGAATTATCGATAATAATATCGCCTATATTCAAATTAGTCAGTTTCGAGTAGATACGACAAGAGAATTCGACAACAGTATTAATGATATAATTATCAAAGAACCAAAAGGAATGATCATCGACTTAAGAAATAATCCTGGAGGATATGTAAGTACTTTAAATAATATGGTTAGTAGATTTTTGGATAAAGGTGATGTGATTTTCATTGAAGATTTCGGGAATAAGACAAAAGAATATAAAGCTAGTGGAGGGAAAAAATTTGTGGATATTCCAATTGTAATTCTGATCAATAATGGTAGCGCAAGTGCATCTGAGATATTTGCGGGAGCTTTGCAGGAAAAAGGAATTGCGAAGTTGGTCGGAGAGACGACCTTTGGAAAGGGTCTGGTTCAAGAAGTCAAAGAACTTCAAGATGGATCTGCCGTTAAGGTTACAGTCGCAAGATGGTTAACTCCAAGTGGGGTTGATATAAATAAAAGCGGTATTGCTCCAGATATTGAGGTGGAACTGAGTTTTGATGACTACATAGATGGTAAAGATCCTCAATTAGATAGGGCTTTAGAGTTGTTATATTAGAGTAGAGAACTTCAAAATAATAGCATTTCTATGTCGCTTAAGTGAACGTTCGGTGTATTTTTTTTAAGACATCATAAGTATAATATGTTGCCTTGAAAAAAGATATTATAGTGTTATAATGAAAAAAATAAATAGCTTTGATTCTGATTATGTGTCTTGGGAGCAGAAATCTGAGTGAGCTTGATAAATTTAGATTAATGTAGTAAACTAATCAAGGGTTGAGGTCTATAAAAAAATTCATTTTATATAATTAAATTAGTAAGTTACAAAGTATGAAAGTAATACTCAAAAAAGATGTGCAAAATTTAGGTAGTATGGGGGATGTTAAAGAGATTTCTGATGGTTATGCAAGAAATTTTTTGATCCCAGGTGGCTATGCCGAGATTGCTACCAAGAGCTTGATAATAAAATCAGAAGAAGAAAAAATCAAAAGAAGTCAAAAAGCTGAGGAAGATTTAATGATAGCTGAAAAGATTGCAAGTAAGATTGAGGGGACCTCGATAGAGCTGAAAAATAAGGCAGACGAGAAAGGAAAGCTTTATGCAGCTATTAAGGTGGAAGAAATTTCCGATGAATTAACCTCTAAAGGATTTGATTTAGAAAAAGGGAAGGTCATTATCAAAGAGCCAATCAAGGAATTGGGTGAATATGAAATCATAATTGATTTTGCTCATGGCCTTGAGGCGAAGGTTAAATTGACAATAATTAGTGAGTAATAAAATTGGGCTTTAGGCCCTTTTTTTATTTATCTTTTATAAAATAAATCATCCTATGTCAAAAACAAAATATATTTTCATTGCAGGAGGAGTAATGTCAGGAATTGGTAAGGGAATTGCCACAGCCTCAATTGGCAAGGTACTTCAGAGCAAAGGCTATACTGCCACAGCTATCAAAATCGATCCTTATATTAATGTTGATGCCGGAACTATGAATCCGGTTGAGCATGGAGAAACTTTTGTGACTGATGATGGGATTGAAACAGATCAAGATCTTGGAAACTATGAAAGATTTTTAGATGTAGATATTCTTTCTGATAATTACATGACAACAGGAAGAGTTTACGAATCTGTGATACGCAGAGAGAGAAATTTGGAATATGAAGGAAAATGTGTTGAAGTTGTTCCGCATATTCCTTTGGAGGTCATTAGAAGAATTGAAAAAGTTGCCAAGAAGACAAAGGTTGATTTTGTTTTGATTGAAATTGGTGGCACTATTGGAGAGTATCAAAATGTGCTTTTTTTGGAAGCAGCGAGAATGTTAAAACTTCAAAAACCTCAAGATGTTCTTTTCTTTTTGGTAAGTTATCTTCCAGTGCCGAGTAAGATCGGAGAGATGAAAACGAAACCAACTCAATATGCTGCTAGGTCTTTGAATTCTGTGGGAATTCAACCAGATTTCATTCTTTGTCGAAGTGAAGTTCCCGTTGATGAGATAAGAAGAGGAAAAATTTCAATGTTTTGTAACATTGAAAAAGACTGTGTATTGTCAGCTCCTGATGTTGATTCGGTCTATGATGTACCAGTTAATTTTGATAATGAAGGTTTGGCTCAAAGGATACTCTCGAAATTTGGTATGAGAGCAAAAAAGAAAGACTTGAAAGAGTGGAGAGGACTTGTGAAAAAGATTCACAATCTTCAAAAAGAAGTGAAAATTGGAATAGTTGGAAAATATTTTTCAACTGGTGATTTTGTTCTCTCGGATTCATATATTTCTGTAATAGAGTCAGTAAAATATGCTGCTTGGGCTAACAATCGAAAGCCTGTCATCGAGTGGATCAATTCGGAAGAATATGAAAAGAATCCAGAAAAGCTTTCTGAACTGAAAAAACTAGACGGAGTGATCATTCCAGGAGGATTTGGAAGTAGGGGAATTGAGGGGAAAATAAAAGCAATTGAATATTTGAGAAAGAATAAAATTCCATTTTTGGGACTTTGTTATGGGATGCAAATTGCATGTATTGAATTTGCCAGAAATGTTTGTGGACTTGAGGGGGCAAATACGACCGAAATTAAGAAGAATACAAAATATCCTGTAATCGATATTATGCCGGAGCAAAAAAAGAACTTGAAAGAAAGAAACTATGGTTCAACAATGAGGCTTGGAGCATATCCTGCTGACCTCAAAAAAGGAACTATTGCTCGGGGTGTCTATAAGGTAGATACAATTTCCGAAAGACATCGGCATCGATGGGAAGTTAATCCTGAATATGTTGAAATTTTGGAGAAAAAAGGTTTGGTTTTTTCGGGAGTTTCTCCTGACGGGCGATTGATGGAGATCGTTGAACTTCCCAAGAATAAACATCCATTTTTTGTGGCTACGCAATTTCATCCAGAATTCAAATCTCGACCACTCGCTCCACACCCACTTTTCAAGGCATTTATAAAAGCAGGAATTGTTTAGTGTGCAGTATTTAGTATCAAGTATCAAGTATAAAGTATAAAGTAAAAGCAATAGTATTCAGATTTTATTGAAGAATTAATATTGATAAGTTGACAATGTCTTTTTGTCTTGTTAGTCTATAGGTGGTGATAAAATGGAACAAGAAGCTAGTGAACTTGAAAAAGTCGAAGAAGGGTATAAGGATTATGAAGTTGCAAAAAGAAGTGTAGCTCGTGGCAAACCTCCAACTACTTTTCTTGGCATATTGTGGAAGAAAATATTTCCACAAAGTGAGGTTGTAGAAGTTATTGTAATAAGAACGCTTAAAACAAGAAAAGAGGTTTGTAGGTATTACGGAGGTTCAGATTATGTTGATTTTGTCAGAGAGTGTACAAGAACTGTAAGTCAACAATTAGAAATTATTTAGGATGAAATTCATCCTTCTTTTTTTATGGAAAATTTAGACTAGAGATAATAATTTAGAATAACAGACTCTATATTTTATAGGTTTATGTTATAAAAAAACAGGCTGAGCCTGTTTTTTTGAAACCCTGAAGGGCAAATTTCGTATTTTATAATAATGTTTATTTCGTAGCTACCTTCTTTGGTTGGTTTTGAGGGACTCTGTTCTCTTCAATGCTGATAAATTTCACTCTTTTTTTATTGCCATTGAATCTGGTGATTTGTTTTTCAGTGAATTTTACAAAACCAGCGACTACAGCAAAAATTGTATGATCCTTGCCTTGCATCACACCTTTGCCAAGTCTGAATTTGTTTCCTCGTTGTCTGACGATAATACTTCCAGCCTTTGCTGCTTGATTACCAAAGATCTTTACTCCAAGATACTTTGGTTTACTGTCGTTTAGGTTGGACGCTGTTCCACCTGCTTTCTTATGTGCCATTGCTTTTTGATTAGTTATTTATTTTGAAAGATAATCACTTCTCTGGCGACGATTTGGTCGACGCGATCATAAATGATCGAATTTCGAGAGGTAATTTTTGTGTGCTTCGTAATAAGTCCTTTGTCTAGTGGACAAGTAACAGAATAGCCTATTTTTTCCAGTTTGTCAACAAAAGGCGCAAACATATATTGACTCGGTTTGATTTTGTACGCTGGTAGAGTGACCACTATCCTTGCTTTATTTCGTAGAATTGTTTTTGAAGCTTGAAAAAATCTGAGATAAAGCTTTTCAAGTTGATCGAAATTCTTTTTCATTTCTTTGATGGTGGGAAGTTTTTTGTAAACTGGACCTAAAGTTGATTCGGTGACAATGGCATCAATCGAGTTCGGGTGTACTTTTCGCGTGATGTTTCCAATGTCAGATTGAAAAATTTTATAATCAGGATAATCAAGTATATATTTTCCACTCAGCCATTTCAGATTTTCCTTTGAATTTTCAATCTGTTTCTCATCGGCATCACTGCCGATAATCTTGTAATCGTTCAAAAGAGCCTCTTGCAAGATCGTGCCAATTCCACAAAATGGATCGAGAATTGTTTTTCCTTTCTCAATATTTGCCAGATTGATCATAATTTGCGCAAGCTTAGGTGGAATCATACCAATATGGGAATCTCGTTTTGGTCTGCCATAATCACGATTGGAATAACTATCCACATCTTGAACGACAATTGTTTTTGACAAGACAACTTTTTCTCCTGAAGTCATGATGTTCAATTCAATTCCTCTGATTGTTAATTTGTTTTTATAAATTGAAGCACTGTTAAGTTCCATTGTTTCGTTGTCTGGAAAGATTAGTCTTATGTTGAATTTTTCAACCTTAGCTTTTTTGATAGTAATAAATCTTTTTCTAATTGCTTCAAACATTTTTTTTGCTTTTCTCTCATCATTGTTCTCTGTGTAATAAAAACTGTAGCCAATAGTTTTTTTCCCTGGCATTTCTTCGACAAGAGAAGTGATCTTTTCAAAAGCTACATCCTGACTTGGGTAAGTATCGATAACTTCAGATATTTTTTTGATTCCTCCAATTTGAACAAGAAGATCTCTGAAATTAATTTCATCGTCAGTCTCCAAAGTGATCATTTTCTTTGAGATGAATTTCACATCATATTTGATTGCAAATTTTTTGAGCATGATCTGCAGTTCTGCGACCGAGAGCGAAGCAATTCGACCTAAATGGAACACGTATTTCATAATTTTGATTGTTAGTCTATAATAAACATGAAGTATTAATCTATTCTTTGATCACTATGAATATTTTCAAAATGCATAGCGAAAAAATATTTTTACTATTCGGATTTATTTTGATTGTGGTTGCTGGATTTTTCTCAGGATATTCCTATTCTCAAGAGCAGATTGAAAGTCAAGAGATTGTTATTGAAGATCCAAATGAAAGTTGCGCGGGTTTCTTGTTCTTGAAAGAGGGAACGATCTTAGGTTCACAGATAAAAGGGGAGAGTGCTTCAAATCAAGAAGTTTTTGAGATAAAACAGGGTTCCAGAATGTTCGTTGCTAGCAAGAACAGCACTCTCTATCATAAAGCAGATTGCGTATATGTCAAGAGGATTAAGGAAGAGAATAAAATATTTTTTAATTCAGCAAAAGAAGCAGAAGACAGGGGACTGAAACTGCACAGCGGAGAATAGTTTTTTTATTTTCCTAATATTCCCAAAATTTGTTCTTGGTAAAGCAAAAACAATCCAAGCAAGATCATAATCAACCCCATCAGGGTTTTGACGATCATTCTGGTTCTCTGGCGCATATGTTCCATTTTTTCTATATCAAAACCCCAGGCGGCGATAAACAGAATGAAGATAAGAGGCAAGACAAAAATTATATTATAAACAAAAAGATATAAATATCCTTGCGCTTGCATACTTTCCTGAGAAAGCATACTCAGAATTGCCAGATAAACTTGTCCTGTGCAGGGAAGCTCAAAAGCTGAAACCAAAACCCCAGCGATTACGACCGAAGGTATTGTTCCTTTTTTGAGAAATTTTACAAAAATTGGTTTTGTTTTTTTGGGTATAACAAGAAGTTGTTTTCCGTTGGGATAGAGTCCCTCCTTGATTTCCAAAAATCCAGCCAAGAGAACGACAATACCAGCGAAAATTCCAATTTGTGTGGCGATATCAAAACGGGTGATAATCCTCATTAATCCTAAGCCAGCAAGATAATAAGTGGCAAATACTGCAGCGATATAGATCATACCAATTTTCAGCATTCTTCTGCGAGAGGTTTTGAGGGAGATGAGAGCTGTGATGAGAAAGATCAAGACTGCAATTGCGCAAGGATTAATTGAGTCAATGGCAGCTGTTGCGGCAATCAGAGTTAGGGATATTTGTTTACGTTTGTTTGATGTAATCTCAACGGAGCAAAGCTCTCCCTCGATACTACAAACATCATCACCTCCGCCTCCCAAAAAGTCAATTCGATTTACATTGGGCCAAGCATCAAGAAATTCATGGCAGTCAAAAAGTAGCTTTTCATTAGTATTCATATTTTGGTTGATCTTATCTTCTAATTTGTCTGTGATATCATTTGGTCCTGAAAGATACTCATTTCCGACGAAGATCAAAGGCGTTCCAGCTTTGTTGTCTGGCACATTATATTTTTCTACGAAGTTATAAAATAGTTGTCTGCATTGTTCTTCTCCTTTGACATCGTGCTCCAGAAAGTCAATTTTGTCACTATACTTTTCTTTGATTTCTCCGATAAAGGGTTTGATCTTTTGGCATTTCACGCAATCATCGGCATAAAAATAAATGATTCTAATTTTTTCAGAATTATTTTCTTGAGCTAGCACCTTATTGTTTGTGTTGAATAAACTGCTGATCAAAATAAGGCCTGTCAAAGCTAAAAATAATATTTTTTTCATAGATAGTTTGATTATTGTTACTTTTTAATATTAGCTTATTATCGTTGATTGGGCAATATTAATTAAATTGTGATTGAACATAGAACTTATAACGAGAAAAGGACAGTCCTTTGGCAAAGGGTTGTTGTTAACCACTAGAGGTCTATAATAAAAAAACAACAAATTGTTGCTTGAAAAAGGTTTGGAGGACTCCTTTTAAATTCGGAGTCACTCCTGGAATTTAAAAGCTAATCAGGCTCCTTGTTCTATATTGAGAAGGAATTTTCACGACTTGTTGGCCGTGAAATAATAATGTTAATAGTGTCACAAACTATCTTCATTATACCATTGATTATTCTTTTTTTATTCCAATTTTCATGTAGTTCTTTC
>JAGLLA010000012.1 GCA_023140775.1 Candidatus Parcubacteria bacterium | reverse complement strand
CGCTTGCGGCGGGGAGCTTCATTAGGTAAAAAACCAGAAAATACTAAGCTTGTTTTTATTCCTACTGCTTCTAATGTCGAAATTGGTGATAAAAGCTGGTTTATCAATGATCTTATAAATTTACAGAAAAGAAACTTTTCTGAGATTGACATTGCTGATATTTCGGCAGTTGATAGAGCAATTTGGGAACCAAAAATAAAAAATGCTGATGTTCTATTTTTTGAAGGTGGTAATACTTATCATCTGATGAAATGGCTAAATAAATCAAAATTTACTGAATTATTACCAGAATTACTTAAGGATAAAGTGTATGTTGGCGTGAGTGCGGGCAGTATGGTAACTAATAAAGATTTAGCGCTTAAAATATCACAAGTACTTTACGGTGAGGACTTAGATAAAACAGAAGAGATGGACGGATTAAATTATGTTGATTTTTATTTCATACCACATCTTAATGCAGAGTGGTTTCCAAATATTAGGAAAGATTTTATTGCGAAGTTAACGAAAGATATATCTGAAATTATTTATGCCATGGATGATCAGTCTGCTTTTAAGGTTATTGATGGAAAAGTCGAAGTTATATCCGAGGGAGATTGGCTTGTTCTAAATAAATAAACATCCTAGTGTCATCACGAGGACATTCAAATCCCTCCCTCTCCGCCAAGTCGTGCTATCGTTAATTTGCTTATTAACAAAATAGCTCTATAAAACTTTTTTTATAATAAATTTAAATGGATGTTAAAAAAAGATCAAGAGAAGTGGATAGCACATCTTTCAAGTGAATCGAAAATAAAGATTATTCCCTTTGATTCAAGTTGTGAGGAAAAATTTGAACAAGTGAGACAAATCATACAATCTAAATTAGGAAGATCAGTATTGGTCGAGCATCGTGGTGCTACAAGTCTTAAAATATCTGGTCAGGATGAAATCGACGTTTATATTCCAGTACAACCAGAAACTTTCAATGATTATATTTTTCCATTAACAAAGTTATTTGGGAAACCTAAAAGTCATTATCCTCTTGAAAGAGCACGCTTTGTAACTTCTGTAGATGAAAAACGTATTGATGTTTTTTTAATAAATAATAAGTGCTCTGGATGGTTGGATGGGGTAAAGTTTGAGAAATATCTCAAGGAGCATCAAGAGGTTCTGGAAAAATACGAACAACTCAAAGAATATTGTAGCGGTATGAGTACTAGAGAATATTATCGAAGAAAAATTGAATTTATTAACTATGTTTTAAGTAAGACAAAATAAATGTTTTTAAGTTTTAATTATTTGTGAATAAATCTCGCAAAAGATAATGCCAGCGCTGACGGCGACATTGAGGGATTCGATTTCGTTGCTCATTGGAATTTTGACAAAAGCGTTGCTCATTTCTTGAATTTCTTTTTTCACTCCGTGCGTTTCGTTTCCAAAAACAATACAAAATTGTTTTTGATCTTTCAAAATCTCCAGACCTTTTGATCTTTCAAGTCTTGTTGAAAAAATTGGCATTTTTTTCTTGATTTTTTTTAGGATTTTCAAGTCTTGGTCAAATTCGATATTCAATTTGAAAATTGCATCTTTGCTGGCACTAATCGTTTTGGGGTTATAAGCATCAGCGCAGTTTTCATCGATGACAATATTTTTCAAGTCAAAGGCGAGGGCTGATCGCAAGATTGTGCCCAGATTTCCAGGGTCATTGATTGCGTTCAGATAGACAATGGGTCCTGTAAGATCAATCTGATTTTCAACTTTGGCATAGACCGCCACGATGCCTGATGCTGTATCCAGCGCGGAAAACGATTTGTTGATTCTTTCATCAATGAGGTAGTATTTTTTGACTCCGCTTTCATTAATGATAAGGTCAAGCAGCTCCTTGTTCTTTCTCGTGAATTCTGTGGTCACAAATATTGCTTCAAAAACAATTCCCGCTTTTGTCGCATCATGCACGATAATTGCATTTTCCACCAAAAATTTTCCACTTTCATTGCGGTATTTTTTTTGTCCCAGTTTTCTCAACTCTTTTATTTTGGCATTATCTTTGCTGGCAATTTTGAATGTTTCGATTTTATCTAAGATATTCATAATTATAAATTATACATTATTTAAATCTATAGTTAGTATATAGAAGATTTAGATTATCGACAAATACAATCATTTGTGTATTTGTCATAAAATAGTATAATAAAGCTATGGTTATGATGAATATATAGCAAGTTATTGATAATTTTAATGATATGATCACCAAATTTACAGAAAAACTTAAAAAAGCCACAAATAGCGATTTATACCAAATTTCTCTGAAATCTTCAATGGCGAAAAGTGGAGAGGTGTTTATATTTGAAAAAGGATCGTTGTCTGATCTTTTTGAAGATACAAAAGCAGAAAAGCTAAGAAAGAGTTTTCTAAAAAACAAAATAAATGTAAAGCAAATTACAAACATACCTACTTTGCCAAAATTTAGTGATAATGATGAGTTTGTGAACAAGGTAATGACATTCCGTTATATACAAAAAGATATTTTTTCTATAGAAAACGAAATTTTAATATTTGATGAAACAATTGCAATCTATAATAAAGATGAGTTGTTAATAATTGAAGACAAGAAGTTTGCTAATAACCAAAAACAATTGTTTATGAGCATTTGGGATCAGGGACAATCTCCCAGTCTTGAGTTTGAATATAAACCAAATCACTCGTATTATAAAAATTTGAACTACTTTATTGATGATCTTCAAATCATCGTTTGGCCAGATGCTGATGCCAAGAAATCGTATAAAGGTTTTTCCCAGAAGAAGTTGGGAGATTATATAAAAAATATAATCTCTACTGATAAATATTATGATAATTCGGCATATATTATTGTATTCATATGGTCATTGGATGGGGATAAAATGCTTGATGTGTGGAAGTTTAATAGCAATTATGTTGATGACCGGTCTGGTCCGTTGGGGGATATCAGAGTCTATCGAGAGGGAAAATTGTGTAATGATTTAGAACTTGCCAGCGGTAGTACACTAATTGTGTTAGGTTATGAAGAAAAATTAAGAAGACAATCAAAAGATTTGAAAGGCTATTTGAATGGTCCAGTTCCAAACTTACCTTTGGAAATTATGAATGGAAAAGATTATTTCTCAAAATAATAATTATTAAATTATACTTATGACAAAAGAATTTATTATTAACCTTATCGAACAAAATGCCGTCGATATTATCTGGATCTTCATTTTGTTCTTTTTGGGTAAAACGATTTTGAAATTAATCGTCAGAAGAATGGCAAAGGTGGTTGATGATGGCGACCAGGATCATATCTCTCAAAAAGAAAAAAGAGTGGAGACTCTGGGACATGTTGTCATCTCAATTGGAAATATCATTATTTATGCAACTATTTTGTTCGTGGTTTTGAATATGTTTGGTATTGATACCAGACCAATCTTGGCAGGAGCCGGCGTCATTGGACTGGCTGTCGGTTTTGGCGCACAGACCTTGGTCAAGGATTTTGTTTCTGGACTTTTCATTCTAGTTGAAAATCAATATGGCATTGGCGACAAGGTGAAAATTGGAAGCTCGGAGGGAAACGTTGTTAGAATCACAATGCGTTCAACAGTGTTGAAGGATCAAGAAGGAAGGTTATATTATATTTCCAACGGATCAATAAAAGATGTAATCAACATGTCTCAGTAAAAAATTATTATGAAAATTAGAAAAAACATAAAAATTTTACTAGCGTTAATGATAATCATTTTAGTTGTTTTTATTGTTTTGAACAGGGAAGTTGGCAATGAAAAGGTAGAAAATTTCTTAAAAAAGGAAGTAGGCGTTGATTACTATAAAAACTTTAAACTTAAAACTTCATACAGGGGCACGAGGAAGATGGGTCCTTTGGGTCCTAGTGATGCACATATCATATACTATAAATATAAGTTTTTGCCATTTTCAGAAAAATATAAATATTATGTAACCATTGGTTTTAATACTGATAAGGATGATGTTGAATTTCCAGAACAGCAAAACTTACCATTATGTACATATAGATCTGGAGCAGAGAGGTGTAGCTTTAATGTTAGTTATTCAGAGGCTTATGACAAAGCATTGTCTAGATTTAGGGACGGTAATTTTTCAGTTTTTTTAATTTCCAAAGATCAAATTGATACATGGAAAGCGTTTAAGACAATAGGAAATCCTAACTGTGAACCACTCTATCAGTTTTTCTATATTAATAGTAATAACGGACTAGAAACGCCAACTGAGGAAGAGCAAACAAATTGGTGCGTTTAATTCCATAAGATTTTAAAGAAAATAATACAAAAGTTATGAATGATAATTATTGTCCCGTTGGAAAATGTTTGTGGGATCTGTGGTTTATCAAAGCAAGAGGGAATTGGCATGTTTTTTATCTTCAATCTGTCAGAACCAAAGACCCAGAAGACAGACATAATGAAAATGTTTCCATCGGACATGCTATCTCCAAGGATTTGAAAAGTTGGGTTGAACTTCTTCCTGCGCTTGAGCCAGGAGGAATCGGTCAATGGGATAATTTATCCTTATGGACTGGTAGCGTAATCCAGAAGGGCAAAAAATATTATATGTATTATACAGGAAGAAGCAAAGAAAAAGATATCAGATTAATTCAGAAGATTGGACTGGCAGTTTCAAATGATTTGATAAATTGGGAAAAATGTCATGAAAATCCAATTATAGAATTTGAAAAGAGTTATTATCAAATGAATAATAAATTAAACACTTTGGGAAAAAAAGGAGCGTGGAGAGATCCATTTGTTTTCAAAGATCCAGTGTCTGGAAAATATTTCATGACAATTTCAGCCAGAAAGAAGGGAAGTAAGAGAAAATATAATAGTTGTATCGCTCTGGCAACTTCTGAGAATTTACTCAAGTGGAAAGTTCTTGAACCGATACTTGCCCCAGGTAGATATGACGAAATGGAAACATCTCAAGTGGTGTATCATAAGGGTAAATATTATTTGTTCTTCAGTGTTTCAGGTGATCAGGGATTGTACGAGCCAGACTGGGAAAAGAAAGTGGGAGATCATGGTGGATTACATTGCTATTATTCGGACAACCTTTTTAGAGGATACAGTCCAGTGAATGGAAACGGAGTTGTTTTGGAATATGAAAAGAAAATTTATGATGTCAGATTACTTTCTGAAAAAGGGGATGAGTATACGTCAATTGGATGGTTAAATGAGCACGAAGACAAATTCATCGGCAAAATGTCTTTGCCTTTCAAAATCGTCATCAAGGGCGATAGAGTATTCAAAAAAGAAGATTAAGAATGTTATTTTGAATGTTGAAATAATATACTTGTCATTCTGAATTTAGTTCAGAATCTTTCGTAATTTATAGTAGAGTATCCCTATAAAGCATTGGATATTTGAATTTGAATTTGAAAATGCAATTGTATATCGTTCTATTTATATTTGCAAATCAATTCAAGTTTGCTAAAATCAAGATAGTTTAATCAATCTAAGATAAATATATGAAATCATTAAAAGGAACTAAAACAGAGCAAAATTTGCTAAAATCGTTTGCCGGAGAATCTCAGGCAAGAATGAGGTATGATTATTTTGCTAGCCAGGCCAAAAAAGAGGGTCTGGTACAAATGTCAGCGATTTTTGCAGAAACTGCTTTGAACGAAAAAGAACATGCCAAGGTGTTTTTCAAATTTTTGGAGGGTGGAGCAGTGGAGATCACCGCTACCTATCCATCAGGAAAAATTGGCACAACATTGGAAAATTTGGAAGCATCAGCAAATGGTGAGAATGAAGAATGGACAGAGCTTTATCCAGAGTTTGCCAAAGTGGCAGAAGAAGAGGGCTTTCCAGAGATTGTGACTGCCTATAAGATGATTGCCACTGTGGAAAAAGCGCATGAAGCAAGATACCGAAAGTTATATAAAAATTTGGAAGAAGGTAAAGTTTTCGAGAAAGAAGGAAATGTGATTTGGAAATGTTTGAATTGTGGTTATTTGTATGAGGGAACAAAAACCCCAGAAAAATGTCCTGCTTGCCTCCACCCTCAGTCATATTTTGCAATGAAGGAAGAGAACTATTAGGAAATATTTTTTTTATTAAATAAGATAAAAATATGGAAGGTGTAATTGGAACGGAGGGTTTTGAGAATAAATCTGTTTTAGAAAGTAGAATAGAATACCATGATAGAGAATTATCATTTGATCCAGAAAGAGGTGGACTTCTAATATCTATGAAATTTGGTGATGTTGAAACTTTATATATGGACTATGAAAGGCTTAATGACCCCGACAAGAGTGATAGAGGGGGGGTTCCTACTCTTTTTCCGATGGCAGGACCAAAAACAAAAGAAGGACCATTTTCGAAATTAAAGCAGCATGGTTTTGCAAGAGACTTGCCATGGGAAATTAAAAAAAATGAAAACGGTGAGTTTGTTGAAGTTTTAAAATCGAATAATGAAACAAAAGAAATATATCCACATGACTTTGAACTAAAAATGAGGTCAGAGATTGATGAATCTGGGGGTGTAACATTAACTCAAGAAGTTGAGAATAAAGGAGATAATGAGATGCCTGTATCTATGGGATTACACCCATATTTTAATGTACCAGAAGGAGATAAAGAAAATATTAAATTTGATTTTGATGGTGGAAAAGACATTGAAGGAAAAATTAAAAAATGGTTAACTTTAGACAAACAAGATGAAAATTATAGTGCTTTCCTAGAGAGGATTGATAATCCAGGAGAAGAGATGAAGATTGATATTCCTGGAGTTGGAACAATAAAAATGGATATGTCAAAAGAATATGAAAAAGTTTGGATTTGGACAGAGCGTGACAAAAATTTTATTTGCATTGAACCTATAATGCACGATAATGATGGTGAAAAAATTGTTGCTGGTCCAGTTATGGTCAAGGAAAAAGATAAACTTTCGGCAAATGTAAAATATTCTTTTGAAAAGGAAGTGTAATTATAATCATGTTGTTTTTATAAAATTGGTTTTAAAAAACATAAATATCAGTTAATTAAGAAAAGATATATATTTGTCCGAAATAATTTAAATACATATATGTCAATTAAAATAAAACAAACTGTTTGGAATCTTAAGCCATTTTTTAAAAATGACAATGATCCAGAGATGGCGAGAATGCAGAGAAGTGTTAAGCGTGAAAGTTATAAATTTATCGATAAATGGCGAGAGCGTAAGGATTATCTGGTAAATTCTGAAGTATTGAAAGAAGCACTGGATGAGTATGAAGTGTGGCGGAGATATTTTTATGCTGGCGGGAGAGAAAAGATATACTTTCAATTAAGAACTTATCAAAATCATAATAATCCCAAGTTAAAAGAAAAGTATAATAAAATTAAAAATCTCAGCATTGAAATTGCGAACGATATTCAATTTTTTCTTTTAAATATTGGACGAATTAATGAAGAATCGCAGAAGAAGTTTTTGGAGTCTGACAGTTTAAAAGAGTATAAGCATTTTTTGGAAAAAACATTTACTGAAGCGCGGTATTTATTGACTGAGCCGGAAGAAAAAATTATGAATTTGAAATTGGTGCCTGCTTATTCGAATTGGGTAAATATGACTGAAGGATTCTTGGTAAGAGAGGAGAGGGTTGTGTTAGGGTTTGATGGTAAAAAAGCGAAGAAAAGTTTTTCCGAGATTTTAAATTTATCCAGCAGTAGGAAAAAGCGAGTGAGAGACATTGCTACTCTCGCTGTAAACGATATTTTTAAAAAGCATGCTGATGTGGCTGAAGCGGAAATGAATTCTATAATGGCGGATAAAAAAATTAACGATGAATTGAGAGGTTTTTTTCGGCCGGATTCGTCAATGCATTTGGATGATGATATTACTAGCGATATTGCCGATTTTTTAGTTAATACAGCAATTGAAAGGTTTGGTATTTCTCGAAGATATTATCGGTTAAAAGCTAAGATGCTCGGAGTAAAGAAATTAAAATATTATGAGAGAAGTGTCGAATACGGAAATCTTGATAAAAAATATTCCTATTTCGAAGCAGTTAATATTATTTTTAATGCATTTAATAAAACTGACAAGGAATTCGCCGATATTTTTAGAAAATTTATTGAGAATGGGCAGATTGATGTTTTTCCTAAAAAAGGCAAAAATAGCGGCGGAATTTGTTTTAAGAATTTAATTAGCCAGCCGACATATATATCCATTAATTTTGCAGGAAGATTACGCGACGTTTTTGCTTTGGCTCATGAGTGTGGGCATGGAATAAGTGATGAACTTATGAGAAAAAATTTAAACTCTTTGAATTTTGGCGGATCGCGTTTTACCGCAGAGATTGCCAGTAAATTTGCAGAAGAATTAGTCTTTCACGAAATGATAAATAAAGAAAATCAGGAATCACGATTGCCAATAATGATGGTAAAATTAAATGATGAGATAGTGAGCATTTTCATGATGTCGGCATTTAATAAATTTGAATGCGAAATGCATCAAAGTTTCAGGCAAAAAGGCTATTTATCGAAAGAAGAAATTGGCCAGTTGTGGAAAAAACACATGGCTAGCTTTTTAGGTGATGCGGTTTTGCAAACAGAAGGAGCAGAGAATTGGTGGATACATATTAGGTCTTTTAGAATTTTCTTTTATAATTACCAATATTCCTCGGGTGTTTTAATAGCCAAGGCACTATACAATTATTATAGAGAAAAACCTATGTTTATAGAAAAGATTAGAGAAATTTTATCTGCGGGCTCTTCTGATTCGCCTAAAAATATATTTATGAAGATAGGAATAAACATAGAAGATAATGATTTTTGGAATAAAGGAATTGATCGGGTGGAATGTCTGTTGGATGAAACAGAAAAACTTGCAAAAAAATTAGGAAAAATATAATATTAGTCTAAGGTTATTAATAGTTTTTTACTTTATGATTATTTAAAAAGCACGCAAAACTAATAAGGAAACTATTCAGCTTTTGATGAATAGTTTTAATATCATTTGAATTATATTGTAAAAAATCTAATGTTGATCCTAAAAATCCAGCATTTAATCTTTCCAATAGCAAACACATATTTTCAGCGATAAAAAGAATGACAGAATAAATACAATTTTATGAAAGAGCTTTTGAAAAAATATTTTGGTTATGATGAGTTTCGTCCTTTACAGGAGGAGGTTATTGAGCATGTTCTTTCGGGAAAGGATTGTTTTGTTTTGATGCCGACTGGAGGCGGAAAGTCTATGTGTTATCAATTGCCAGCCTTGAAGTTTGAGGGGCTGACTTTGGTTGTTTCTCCGCTGATTGCTTTGATGAAAGATCAGGTTGACGCTTTGAAAACAAATGGCGTTTCGGCGGAATTTATCAATTCTTCTCTCCTGCCTGCTCAAATTGGGCAGATTCAAGAGAAAATAATTTCAGGTAAAACAAAAATTCTTTATATCGCTCCAGAACGACTGGCATCGCCTGATTTTGTCAGTTTTCTCAAAAAAGTTGATGTGAAATTAATCGCCATTGATGAAGCGCATTGCATCTCTCAATGGGGGCATGACTTTCGTCCTGATTATCGCAATTTGAAACTTTTCAAAAGCCAGTTTCCCAAAGTTCCAATCATTGCCTTGACTGCCACAGCGACGGCGAAAGTAAGAGAAGATATTGTCAGGCAGCTTGCTTTGAATGATCCTCGTTTGTTTATATCCAGTTTTAACAGAGAGAATCTGTCTATGATCGTTACCAGAAAAAGAAAGGCCTATGAAAAGCTTCTAGGGCTTCTTCAAAAACATAAAAATGAATCAGTGATTATCTACTGTTTTTCCAGAAAAGACACGGAAAAGATTGCCATGAATTTACGGGCAGAGGGTTTCAATGCTTTGCCATATCATGCGGGACTAAATAACGAAACGCGTAAGAATAATCAAGAACTGTTTATCAAAGATGAAGCGTCAATTATCGTTGCCACAATTGCTTTTGGAATGGGAATTGACAAGCCAGATGTTCGTCTTGTAGTCCATTATACATTTCCAAAAACCATCGAAGGATATTATCAAGAGATTGGCAGAGCAGGAAGAGATGGATTACCGAGCGAATGTGTCCTGTTCTATTCTTATGGGGATGTCAGAAAACATGAGTTTTTTATCGATCAAATTGAGGATAGCGTGGAGCAGGAAAAATCCAGAGAAAAGCTGAGGCAGATCATCGAGTATTGCGAGACAGTGAATTGTCGCAGAAAACATGTGCTAAAATATTTTGGTGAAGAATATTCTTTTCCACTTGTGGGTAAAGACGAGGAGCAAAAAGGTTGTGAAGCTTGTGATATTTGCTTGAATCCAAATTCAATGTTTGATGCCACGGAAATTACCAAAAAAATCATATCTTGCGTCATTCGTACTGGTAGCAGATTTGGCAGAAACTATATTGCTGATGTTCTTTTGGGAAAAAGTTCACAGCAAATCATTGATAATCAACATAATAGCCTTTCGGTTTTCGGAATTGTTTCTGATTTTGACAAAGATGAGATCAATCAGATCATGAAATCATTGATTGCATATGAATTTCTGCATACAAGTATCGGAAAGTATCCCACGGTTTCAGTTACTCAAAAAGGAATTCAGTTTTTGAAAGAAAAAGAGTCGTTGGAATTACCGAAGGCGCATCAAGAATCAGAAGGCGGAGAAAAAGTTTCAAAGAGAAGGACGAAGTATGACCTTGATTTGTTTGAAAAACTTCGAGCTTTACGAAAACAAATTGCTGATCAAAACAATGTGCCTCCTTTTATGATCTTCTCTGATGTGTCTTTGCAAGAGATGACGCGATATTTTCCTGCTGATAAAAATTCTTTTTCCAAAATTGAAGGTGTGGGCGTTAAAAAATTGGAAAGTTTTTCAGAAGCATTCTTAGCTGTTATAAATAGATATGTTAAAGAAAATAATATTCAGTCTGTTGAAATTCCAAATCGTATTCAAAATATAAATGTCGAAAATAATAATTTTACAGTTTCAGATAGATATCGCAAAACGAAAGAGATGCTCGACAAAAAAATGTCAATTTCAAAAATTGCCGATATACAAGGATTTCAAGAGGGAACAATTGTTGTACATATCGAAAAATTAATTTTAAATGGAGAAGACATTGATATCGATTATCTCAAACCAGCGCAGGAAAGATTAAAAAAAATAAAAACAGCATTTGAAAAATGCGGTGATGAAAAACTCAAACCAGTTTTTGAATATCTCAAAGGAGAATATTCTTATGATGAGATTAGACTGGGTAAGTTGTTTTATAAATAATTTTAAAAACATGAATACAAATGTAATTTCAAAAGTTCCTGAAAATATTTCAAATGAGATTAAATATCAAGAAGGAGCGATTATAAGTAAGGTTATCTTGAAAAGCGATGAACTGAATATAACACTGTTTGCTGTTGCAAAGGGGCAAGAATTTTCTAAACACACCACCACATCAAAGGCGATTGTTCATATTGTGGAAGGAATGGGGGAGTTTATGCTTGATGAAAAATGGCATAATTTTCAAGAGAATGATTATTTTTTTATGGAAGAAAATTTAGTGCATGCAATTAAGGCTAAGAGTGATTTTAAGTTTCTTTTGTATCTTTTTTAGTAAAATGGAAGATATAAAGGAATCTCTGATAAACTATAAAAATCATATTTTTAGAATTTGTTTTTTAGTTCGATCCTATATTTCATTCTTTAAGATTGTAGATGTTTATTAACTCGCTAACAGAATTTAGTAAGATTTTGTCAGTTGAGCGTTAAACTTTTATAGGAATGGCAAAAACTGTGTTTTTCAAAGATTCCTATTTAACAAAATAACTAATCATAATAAAATAACTAATCATAATAAAATAATTAATAAAAATAACTTTAAATTAAAATGAAAAGAAAAATAATAAAGATTGATGAAGAAAAGTGTAACGGTTGCGGAAAGTGCGTTGGAATCTGCGCAGAAGCGGCACTGGAAATTATTGACGGCAAAGCCAAGGTTGTTAATGATTTTTTGTGTGACGGGATGGGGGCGTGTTTGGATGTTTGCCCTGTTGGAGCACTTGAAATTGTTGAAAAAGATGCAGATCGGTATGACTCGGAGAAAGCATATAGCAGAGTTAAGGATTTGAGAGGAGAGAAAGCCGCAAAAAATGTACATGGCTTCAAAAAAGAACCAGCTGCCTGTTCCATGGGAAAGTCTTGTCCAGGAACAATGCCCAAAAATATCTTTCATGACAAAGATAATGCATCATCTTTAGTTGATATTCAACCTGAACTTCACAATTGGCCATTGCAGTTGAGACTAATGAATCCTGACGCGCCATATCTTGAAAATGCGGATTTGATTGTATCTGCAGATTGCGCTCCTTTTGCCTATCCTAATTTCCATCAAAAACTTTTGAAAGGAAAAATTTTGACCATTTTATGTCCGAAACTAGATGATGTCAGGAAAGATTATATTGAAAAGCTTGCTTATATTTTTGAGAATCGAAATATAAGATTAATTACAATCGTGCATATGGAAGTGCCATGTTGCTCAGGAATTGAACATATGGTCTCAGAAGCGATCAAAAAATCACAAAAGAACATAGACATCAAAAAATATTGCATTTCTTTGGGTGGTGAAATTGTGAAATAGACTATAATAATGTATAATAAAGTCACTAAAAAAATAACTTTTGTATTACAATGGATTACTATCTTTTTCTTGTGACAGCTCATATCTTTGGAGCAATTCTGGGTGTTGGTGGAATTACTTTTGCTGAGATCTTTTATTTTAAGTCTGCCAGAGATAATGTTATAGATGAGACTGAAAGCAGTTTTTTGAGAACTACATATTTTGTTTTGCGAATGGGAACGATTTTGTTGGTGTTGTCGGGATTTGGATTTCTTGTCTATTATAGGTTGATTGGAAGCGAGGAGCTTTTGTATAATTCTCAACTTTGGGCAAAGTTAACGATTGTGATCGTCATTGCTTTCAATGCTATTCTTTTACAAGCAAGAAAAATTCCCACTTGGCTGGGAAGTCCCATTTCTCTTGTCTCTTGGTATATTGCAATGTTTTTGGGAATCTTTCGAAATGTCGAAATGTCTTATTTCCAAGCGATGATAATTTATATAGCGATGATTGTTTTTGTTGCTTTTGTGCTTGATTATATAAAAAGAATATTAAATATCAAAATATGAGCAGTTTATTTCAAAATTTACTTCTTTGGCATATCGTTTCTGGAGTTGTAGCTATTATAATATTTTATATTGTCTTGATGCATCTTTTGAAAAAAGAGTGTAAGTTAAAATTTTTGAAACGATATAGTTTCTCTGGATTTGTTTTATTTCTCATTTCTTGGGTAAGTGCCGGATATTATTATGTGGAATATTATGGAAAAAATGTGAAACCAGTCATTATACAGGGCGATTATTTTTGGGCTCATAAAGTGTTCATGGAAGCTAAAGAGCACATTTTCCTTTTCCTACCTTTTTTGTCTTTGATCGTCTTTCTTTCTTTGCACTATCAAGGGAAGGAAATTATTGCGGATGAAGAATTAAAAAAACCATTAATCTTTCTCACAGGAATTATTGTGGTCTTGGGAATTATAATCACATTGTCAGGCGTAATCATCTCAGGAGCAGTTAGATAAAATATATGATCGAAAAATCAAAAATCCTAAATTCATTCATAGTAGGGGCAATTGCTTCGGTTGTTTTTATCGTCTTGATTACAATTGTTGCTGATTTGGTTCCTCCTTTGAAGGATTGGCTAAAGGATAACTTCTATCATCATTGGATTGGAAAAGGAATTTTAGCTTCGCTGATCTTTCTTTTGACACAAAGTCTTATGACGATTTATTCCCAAAGGAAAAGCTCTAAGAAAAATTTAATCGAGAGTTTGTGGATTTTAAACTTGGTTTCAATATTTGGTGTGTTAGTCCTTTTTGTTTTTTATGTAATCGAAACATTTTTATTACATTAATATTTTTAATTTAGTCTATAATAATTTTGAAAATTAGTGATACATAGTCACTTTTTTTATTTACGCAAAAAAAGAAGCAACAATCGATGTTGTTGCATTGCAAATTATTTTTATTTTTCTAATTTGCTTTAGGTATCCGTTAAAGTTTTTTCGTTCTTTTCTATCAAGGGGATATTCAAGAATTTCTTCAATAATTTCCCCTAGTAGCGTTATTTTTTTCTCAGCTCCTATTCTTTTTCTTAAATAATTATATCGAGCTATTGCATACTGGATATAGATAGCTGTTGTTATTGCTTTTAGACCCCAGTGCTGCATGAGATCTTCTAGGTCTTTACTGAATAATTCTTCCCTACCAATTGCTTTGTCGTATAGATTCATCTCTCTTAGTCTCCCTTTTTGTTTGAATATTTTGATTTTAGCATAATAAAAAACAACCCTTTGACGGGTTATTGCTTTCTCACTTTTATTTAAAAACACTAAAACAGCAACCTATCAAGGATGGAAGAAAATTTAAAGTATTTTTTAGCTATTAGTGGATTCATAAAAATATAATTTATCTATTTATACTTTAATATATTGCAGATAATGTGTCAAGGGAAATTATTATCTCCAATTATTATTATTTCCATAATTCGGTTAATTCTGCTAAAATAATCATACAGAATATTAAATATAAGGTAATGATCACAGGATTTTCGACTGGATGTCTTTATAAACTAGACATTAATGTTTATCAGAGAATTAAACTATATAGTCAGCTTGGAGCTGATGCTCTTGAAATTATGTTTAATGATTCAAATCAATTGGAGAATTTTCAGACCTCAAAGGAGATTGTCAGTGATATCGAAAAGTATAAATTTGTTTCACTTCATGCCCCGAATGACAAGAATTCAAAATATAATTTCAGTTTGCAGTCCAAAAAAATGATTGAAAAGTTGAAGTTTCTTTGTGAGACTTTTGAGGTATCTGGAATTGTTTTTCATCCGAACACGATTGAGAGTCTTTCGGTACTAGAAAGATCTGGATTGCCGATTTTGCTTGAAAATATGGATATCAGGAATCATATTGGAATTGATCCAGAATATTTTGAAAAAATAAAAAATAATTATGATTTTGGTTTTGTGCTTGATTTTCAACATGTATTTGAAAATGACCCGTTAATGGAGTCAGTAAAAGATTTTATTCAGGTAATGGGAGATAAGTTAAGGCATATTCATCTTAGCGGGCAGACTGATTTCAGTAATCATTATCCTTCTAGTCTTGCAGCGAATCGAGAGGAGATCAAAAAGTCTTTTAGTGCAAAAATCCAAGTGCCTATAATATTGGAAGGGGTGTTGGAAAAAGATATGTCAAAAGATGTTTCCAAAATACTTCTACGGGAACTGGAATTTGTGGGGAGTTTTGAGAAATGAAAATTCACGTATTTTTTGATAAATTACAAATAAATAAAATATGAAAGATATAATTTATAAAATTGATGTCAAGTTAGACAAAGATGATATTTTTAATCTTTACAATGATGTTGGTTGGGTTGAATATACAAAAGACTTGCAAAACCTCTTAAAAGCAATAAAAAGATCCCTCACTACAATAACAGCTTGGCATAACAATAAACTCGTTGGTCTTGTGCGAGTGGTTGGTGATGGATTTACGATAATATATATTCAAGATATTATAGTTCATAGAAAATATCAAAGAAAACAAATCGTCACAACTCTGGTTAAAAAAATTCTGAATAGATATAAAGATGTTCGTCAGTGTGTTCTTTTGACTGAGGAGTCGAGGGCTATTAGGAATTTTTATGAAAGTTTGGAATTTGAGTCTTGCGATCGAGGAAGTCTGGTGTCTTTTATAAAAAGTTTAAAATCTTAAGTTTTCTAAATCTCTGATAGTTAAGAACGAGTTAATTTCAAAATATGAAAACAATAAAAAAAATAATTAATATGTTTTTCCTGTTTATCGTGATGACGATTGTTTTTGTTGGTGCGGTTAATTTTTATATCAATTTAAAAAGCGATCAATATACAGATCAAAAAATAGAAGATACTCTGGAAGATTTTGAAAAAAACATAAGTGATGAAGATATATTAAACAATTCTGATGGCATTGAGGAAAGTGAAGATACAGAGAAGGTACTCGAAGAAAAAGAAGTTGAGCAGAATGTGGAAGTGGAAGTTCTTAAAAAAGAGGAAGATTCTGTCGAGCAGATGGAGATTAAAAATGTTTCACTGGAAGTTCCTTTCTCTGCTCAGGCCCCCTTTGGCAATTGGAGTGATGTTCGAAAGCAAGAGGGTTGTGAAGAGGCGGTCGTGATTATGGCGATGGCTTGGGTCAGGGGAGAAGGTTTGACACCTCAAGAAGCCGATGATAGAATCAATGAGATTTCTGTGCTGGAGGAAAAAGAACTTGGAACTTTTCAAGATACAAGCGCAAAAGATACTGTGGAAATTATATTTCAAAAATATTATAAATATGATAATGTGGAAATTATATATGAGATTGGCAAGGATGATATCAAGGCAGAATTAAGCAAGGGTAATTTGATTCTTGTTCCTACAAACGGACGATTACTGATGAATCCAAATTACACACCTCCAGGGCCAACAACGCACTATCTTCTGGTTTCGGGATATGATCCTCTTGCAAAAGAATTTATCACACATGATCCAGGCACAAGAAATGGAGAAAAATATAGATATGATGAAGATATCCTGGAAAGCGCATTGCTTGATTATCCAACCGGTTCTCATGAAAAAATTGAAGAAGAAAAAACAGCGATGATAATTGTCAGAAAAGAGAATTAAGGAGGTTCAATATTAATAATTAATATGTCATTCTGAATTTATTTCAGAATCTCCTGTGTCTTACGGTAAATTTTTTTATAACATCTAAACTTTTTTATACTGCTTATAAATTATTATTTGTTGAGCTAAATATCAATTAAATTTTAACTTATAAAAGATCCTGAAATAAATTCAGGATGACACAAATCTAAAATATATTAAATGAAAAACTTTTGGAAAAAAATAAAGAAGCCGATTCTAGCCCTGGCTCCCATGGCTGGTTATACCACTTCGTCATTTCGGCAGATTTGCAAATATCACGGCGCAGATGTGGTGTACTCTGAACTTGCCAGCGCAACAGCCTTGAGCTTTCAAGGCAAAAGAACTTTGGAATTATTAGAGTTTGAAAGATCAGAGCAACCTTTTGTTGTTCAGCTTTTTGGCAATGATCCAAAATATTTTAGCAGTGCTGCCGAATTTGTAAGCGAAAAAATAAGGCCAGATGGCATTGATATAAACATGGGATGTCCAGCCAAAAAAGTTTTTTCTAGCGGAAGCGGAGCGGCCTTGATGAACAAGCCAGAGGTTGCCAGAGAAATTATCAAAGAAACTTTAAGGGGAACGAACTTGCCAGTTTCGATTAAGATTCGGGCAAAAGTGGGAAAGATGACAGCATATAAATTCATCAAAAAACTAAATGACCTGCCGATTGCGGCGATTATGGTTCATGGTAGAAGCTTGAAGCAGGGATTTGCAGGTGAGATAAATTATGAGCAAATCAAGAAAGTAATGAATTTGGTTGATATTCCAGTCTTGGCAAATGGGGGGATTAATTCTCCTGAAGATGCTAGAAGAATGTTACAAAGAACTGGAGCGGATGGAATTGGAATTGCCAGAGGTGCGCTCACTAAGCCGTGGCTTTTTTCTCAAACAAAAGAATTCTTGAAAACAGGAGAATATCAAGAGTTTGAGTTGGAAGAAATAAAAAAAGCATCCCTAGTACATGCCGAAATGGCATATAAGAGTATGGGAAAACATGGAATAATCCAGATGAGAAAATATCTTCTTTGGTATTTTCGTGGGTTTGAAAATGCAAAGGAAATCAGAAAGGAGTTGGTACAAGTTGAAAGCATGGGTGATATAAAAAGAGTTTTAAAAGGGATATAAAAAAAGAGGTTCAAGTCAGAGACATCGAACCGATATGTTTTTTGTAATATTCTATTTTGCCATTTTTTGTAAAATTGCTAGTATAGCCAGAAGAATAAATTGATGGCCTGATGTCCTGGTGTCGTGAGAATGAAATTCACAATCTACCTCAGTATACAATCCATAATCATTGTGCATTACCGTGATTATTCCTTTTTTGATTAAAATGTGTGCAGAATTTCCGCCTAACCCAAAGATTGTGCTGAATATAAGTTTAGATGCCTCACAAGCTTCTGACAAATCAATTTCTTGTTCATGAGATTTTAGCCAATTATACATTACAAAGCTAACTTCTCCTGATAACGCTCCTCCATAATTTCCGTTTGAGGTATAGGTTTGAACTGTTATTAATTGTTGATTAGTTGCGTTAGTTGTAATCTGACAACGATTCAACAGTTTTAAAATAACAGTAAAACTCGCAGAAATTGTATATGCTTCTTGCCAGTCTATGCCAAATCTTTTGCCACTACCTACACAGGATAAACATTCCCCTCCAATGAATGATTGCTCTCTTCCTGATCCCATACACAGCTCACAGTCGTCATCACTTCTTTTCACTACTTTTGGTATTTGAGCTACAAAGGTAATAAAGTCTTTATCCAATCCTCCTTCTATTCGGTTCAGAATTCCTCCGAATCCTATATCTTTACTCCATTTTCCAAGAAAAGCTGGAAGTCCAAGTTCTTTTGTTAGAATATCGACTAGTAGATTATCCCTAAAGCAAGGTTTAATTTTTTGAAGAGCTTTCTCGTGAATTTTTAGTCCAATATAAGGAATGCCATGCTTTGTAGAGTATATTATTTCATATACACAAGGTACAATTAACATATTTTTCTCTCCTGCTTTTATTATAATAAAGAACTATCAATTGACATCAGTATAATCAATTTTGTAGTTATGTCAATAAAAGAGAAGCTAAATATTTTTAGCTTCGATATTCCATTTATATAAACACAGTTCTTGTTTCAATAGTTAGTTTTTGACAGTGAAGACTTTCCAATCTTCCATCATCTCCTTTATAAGTGTTGTTTTCTCTTTCAATAGTATACCATCCTTCCTTAGAAAATTCATTTTCTATCTTTTTTAAAGATTCTTGATTTTCTTGGATGGTTTTTGTGTTTGTAATGGAGCTGTACCAGTAAAAACTTAATGTTAAGATGAGTCTTTTTTTGCCATAGTTAAACGACAATTTACTCGTCATTGATGCGTTTGACATTTCATATTCTTTTTTTAATTCCTCGATATCTAATAGAGGAATTGATAATTTATATTGTCAATTAGTGTTAAGTCTTCATAGATAAAAGAATATTCAAAAAACTTAATTGTTTTGTGAATCTTACTACACTTTTATTTCTCTCTCAATTTTTTGGAAAGTAATTCTCTTATTACACTCATCACATTTTTTTGATTTCTAGTGGAATTACTATTTAGACCTTCTAGCACCTCCCTTATTTACTTGATTATTTTATCGCAATTATTACACATATACACATACATCTCTTTCTTTAGGAACCTCTGAAAAACGCAGTTTTTGTCATTCCCGCACTGAAATAAATTCAGCATAAACTCCGGCGGGAATCTTTATTTAAGACAAAAAATAAATTATCAAAGAGAAATTTATTAGTTTTTCAGAGCCTCCTTTGGTAGGTCACATTATAATCGCAATATATTTATATCTATTTTAATAAATATATCGCAACTATGGAAATAATAAAAGGTAGAAGCATTTTTTTGGTTAATTTTTCTTTGAAAAAAAGAATACCTATAATTGTGAGAGCTACAGTTGTTGAAATCGTGGAAATGGAGAAAACTTGAGTTGCGCTAGCTATGGAAAGTGATGTGTAAAGCATCGCTAGTGATGAAGAGATAAAAAATCCAATAAACATACTGCCAACGATATTTTTCCAACCAATTCTTAAATTTGTTTTGGAATACAAACAAATGAGAATAATAAATATAAATGATCCGAGATATTGAAGACGAAGAATTGATAATGGTTCGTGTAAATTTACGGCATATTTCACGATAAAACTAGCCAGACCAATAATCAAGACATGAATTGAAATCCATTTTATCCAAATTTTAAAATTGAATGATTCCTCACTGCCATGATGAGATTTTTTCTTATAAAAAAAGTATAGTGCAACAGCAGTTAACGTTAGTCCCGTAACTTTTTTTATTCCTTCTAGTCCTTCGATATAAAATATTTTGTATTCACTTAAGAATAATATTGATAAAATAATGGGAATGAAGCTTGTGAAGTTTGCCATAATACTGGTTTTCGAGAGAGATTGTTTTTGGGCATGATATTTTGAGGTGATTCCTATGGCATACATAAAGCCAATCACAATAAACCAAATTGGAATATCAAAAAAAGCATCACTTTGTTTCAAAAAATAAATATAAATTGAGACAAGAGATATTGATGCTATGTATTGATAAAAAAGAATTTGATATGGATGTAGCTTGTTAATAAAAATTTTCCCAATAAACTGTCCAGTGACCATTGTGAAAACTGAACCTGTAATTAATAAATGCCAAAGTTCCATATGGTTGATTTAGTATTTTTAGAATATAGATGTACGTTTTCATCTTCTTGAAATGGTTCGTTAATCGGAAAGATTCAGAAGTTTGTAAACTAAACAAATATTATTCGAGCTTTCGTATCTTTTGTATGACATTATTTACAAATTTGCCATCAGTTGATTTATTTGTAATTTAATTCTCTCTTCTGTCAAAATTTCCAGTTTTTGTCTTGATGATGAGTTTGTCTCCCTCTTTGATGAATAGGGGAACATTGATCTGCATTCCTGTTTCAAGGGTCACGGTTTTTGATCCGCCACCCTGTACTGTGTCACCTTTGAGTCCAGGAGGGGCGTCGATAACTTCTAGACTTACTTCTGCAGGCAATATGATGTCAATCGGCTTATCGTTGAATTTTTTGATCTTTGCAATAATTTCTTCTTTGAGGTATTTTACGGAATCTCCCAGTTGATCTTCTGTCAAAGCAAATTGGTCATATGTCTCTTGATCCATAAAATTGTATTCTTCTCCATCTTTATACAAAAATTGCGCTCTTGATTCATCAAGTGTTATTTCTTCGACTTGAGCAGAGGATTGAAAGTTTTTGGTCAGAACCTTGCCTGTTAAAAGATTCTTCATGATAACTGTCGCCATCGCCTCTCTTTGTTGTTTGGCGCGGAAAGATCGGTCGACAACCTCATATGGCTCTCCTTCAATTAGGATTGTGGTGCCCTTTTTGATCTCTTTGAAAGCAATTGTTGACATATTGTTTATTTTTATAGATTACCTTATACATTTAAAGGTATCTTATTAATATATTTTTGGCAAGGAGTGAATTTTGTCATAAAAAAACAGACATATCAATAGTCTATATTATTCGAAGAAGAAATTGAGACAAGAGGAAAAAAGGAGGTAGTGAAACGAGCTGTTTCCTCTTGCCTTGCCAACAATGTGGCATAGTTGATTAATTCAGGTATGGTCTTACACCTGACATTCCTTAATCAACAACAATGCAAAAATAACATATTTTTTAAATTATGTCAAGAGCTTCGATTTAAATTCTGATTAGTAGGAAATCACACTTACAAAAAAAGAATTGAGATTGATCATTTTTGTTTGTAGGTCTATTTAAAAGAAAAACAAATGCCATTGATTAGCTTAACTTCTCATTTCTGGTTTATTTTACAAATCCTAATAATCTGATATACTTACAGTATTGAACATATCAAAAATAACAAAATAAAAATAAAAACATGGAAGAACAAAAACAAAGCAAAATCGTTCTTTTGCGTCAAATGATTGAAAATGCTGAAAGGAATATTGTTGCTGCCAAGCAGATTATATCTCAAATCGACTCTAGTCCTAGTAGAAAGATGGTTGTGTCTGAGGCAAGCCAAATCATTGAAGGAACTTTTGATGGAGAAAAGATGATCGGACTTGATGGTAAAAAATATCCAGTACCAGTAAATTACGCAAGTAAATCAAAGCTAATTGAAGGAGATTTGTTGAAATTGACAATTACCGAAGACGGAAGATTTCTTTATAAGCAAATTTCTCCAGCAGACAGAAGACAGATCATTGGAACGATTCTCAAGGATTCAAATGATAAATACTATGCTCTTTCTGAAGGAAGAAAATATAATGTACTTCTTGCTTCTTTGACATATTTCAAAGCAGAAGAGGGTAATGAAGTGACCTTGGTTGTACCAAAAGAGAAAATAAGTAGCTGGGCTGCAATTGAAGCTGTTATGGAAAGTTCAGCAGACAGTGCAATGCAGGAAGAAGCTGTTTCGGAACCAATAGAAGAGAAAGAAGAGGTTAAGCAGGAAAAACCAAAAGACGAACCAAAAGACGAACTAATCGAAGACGAATGGACACCTAGCGTCGAAGAAATGAAAAAAGAAGCTGAATTTAGCTATCATGAAGATAATGATGATGGGATTTCTGATGATTTGTCATAGATATTGTTGAGCTATTGCTGAATGTCTTTTTACATAAAAATATAAGCTTTCAGGCTTTATTTTTAATTTATAATCTAAAACATAATTTTATTTTTATATGAGTGAAGTTTTGTATCGAAAATATAGACCACTTAATTTTGATGATGTCGTGGGTCAACAGCATGTCATCAAGACTATCAAGAATTCAATCAAGAACGACAAAGTCGCGCATGCTTATTTATTTTCTGGTTCAAGAGGAATTGGCAAAACTACAATTGCCAGAATACTTGCCAAAGTCATAAATTGCCAAGATCCAAAAGACTCAAATCCTTGCAATCAGTGTGAGATCTGTCAAAGTATCAATCAAAATCAGTTTTTGGATATGGTCGAAATCGATGCTGCGACCCACACCCAAGTGGATAAGATGAGAGACATTATCGATAGAATAAATTTTACTCCTTCACTTGGAAAATATAAAGTTTATATTATTGATGAAATTCACATGCTTTCCAAAGGAGCTTTTAATGCTCTTTTGAAAACACTGGAAGAGCCACCGAGTCATGTCGTTTTTATCCTAGCGACAACTGAAATACATAAAATTCCAGCAACGATAATTTCAAGATGTCAAAGGTTTGATTTCAGAAGGTTGAAAGTTTCTGAAATCACGAATTGTCTCGCTGAAATTGCCGAAAAGGAAAAAGTGAAAGTTTCCAAAGAAGCTCTAGACTTTATAGCAATCAATGCCAATGGTGGAATGAGGGACAGTGAAAGTCTTTTTGGACAGATTCTTTCTGTTGGTGGAGACAAGATTACTCTTGAAGATGTTCAAGAGATTCTTTCTGTGGCTGATATTTCAATTTCAATACAAATGGTGAGTTTGATTTTGGAAGGAAAATATTCTGAGGCGATTAAATATATAGATGAAACAACTGAAAATGGATATGATATTGAGCAATTTACAATTTCGATCATTGAGTTTGCCAGAAAATTATTGCTGATCAAGATCAGTCCAGAAATGGAAAAGCATTTTTCATCAGAAATGACAGAAGAACAAATTGAAAAAATAAAAACTCTTTCTTCTGGCGCAAAATTGTCGCAAGTCGTAAAAATTATTCGCGAATTTATTAAGGCAAAAGAGGGAATTAGATCTGCGATCATTCCTCAGCTTCCACTTGAATTAGCGATTGCTCAAATTACTATTGAAGATGAAAATGAAAGACCATTGACAAGTGACAATAAAAACGACTATAATAGAAAAATCGTCAAGCCGATCAAGAAGATTACAGAACAAGTTTCAAAATCAGTGAAACAATCAGGAGATTTCATCAAGAAGAGCATCGAAGAAGGGGAGTCTATCATCAGAGACGCAATCGTCAACAAAAGCGAAGAGGCTGAGGAGAAAAATACCGAGTCAGTAAAGGCAGAAAAAATTGCAGAATCAGAAGGTGAAAAAGCAGAGGAAAACACTGACACAGAAAGCAGTATTGGCTTGGAGCTTGTCAAAGATGAATGGTGTGATATATTAGAAGATGTTAAGCCTCACAATCATTCATTGACGGCATTCTTGAAAACGTGCTTGCCTGTGGCAGTTATCGGCAATGAAATTTTGATTTCATGTGAATATTCTTTTCACAAAGATAAATTAAACAAATTTGAAAACAAAACGATTGTTGAAAATGTGATGAAAGAAATTTTTGAAACTGAAGTTTTAGTCAAGTTTATCTCTCACGATGAAGCGAAAAGTATGGGTTATGATATTGAAGATCATATGCCTTTAGGATCAAAAAAGAAAAAGAGCAGTAGTAGTGACGATCTGATGGATTCGGCTTTGGAAATGTTCGGTGGAGAAGTGGTATGATTAGTATTAAGTATTTCGTAGTTAGTATCAAGCCTGTTGGAAGTGTTATCCTGAGCTTGTCGAAGTATTTGTAAAATTTTATATTCGGGGATAGTCCAATGGTAGGCCTGTCCGCCTCTGGAGGGACAACTGGTTTTTATGCCTACCGGCAGACAAGAGTCCAGGCGATGAAGAAATGCAGTTTAAGATGAAATATAGACAATATCAAAAATAAAACTATGTTTTATGTTTATATATTAATTTCTGAAACAAAAAAAGCGTGGAGTTATGTTGGTCAAACTGAAAATTTAACGAGAAGAATCAAAGAACATCAATCTGGAAAAGTTAAGTCAACTAAAGGCAGGTATCCATTAAAAATAATATATAAAGAAAAATATAGATCAAGAGAAGAATCATTGAAACGTGAAAAATATTTGAAATCTGGCATTGGCAGAGATGAAAAAAGGCAAATATTAAATAAATATTCGGGGATAGTCTAATGGTAGGACACCTGGTTTTGGTCCAGGCAATCGGGGTTCGAATCCCTGTCCCCGAACAGTCATGTGAGAGGTGTTTCGCGACCGAGACACCTATAAAAAAGCGCTTTTTAGGAAGTGTTTTTTTGTTGTGTAATTTTCTCATTTTCTTTACTAATTCTCTTTTTAAGGGTAATATAGGTTATAGGTACGCCCTATGTGATTTTAAAATGTTTCAGGCGTATTTGTTTGTATATAAATGAACGGGGTTAAATAAAAAATATGTCAAAAATAAAGGAAATTATAAAATCAGAAAATATTGAAACAACTTCTTTCGTGAAAGAAGTTGCTAAGTATTTTATGAATTTTCTGGAAACTGATTTTAAGAAGCGAAGAATCCCAAAAAGAAATGCTATTCAAAAGACTCAAAAGGGGCTGAAAGTCGGGATTGATCTTGAAAAATATCCAAAACTTAAAAAAACTTTTTTCGCACTTTTGAACAGCGGTTTCAAAAAAGAAAGTTTGCAAATTAAAAAGGGTGAATATGTAAATAATGTTCCTAAAAACCTTTTTAATTTAATTGAGGTGAGAATTAAGAAACTTACAGAAAAAGACCTTGATAAAGTTTTCAATAAAATTGAAAACATGATTGAAGAAAAAAGGGTTTTGTACGCAAAGGAGTATGATAAGTTTTTAGAAGAGTCCAAGGAAGAAACAAAAAATATTTTCTCAAGAAATTTAATTATTTCATTGTTAGATGACCTTGACAAGCCACTTGAAAATTTAGATATAGCCGATGAAAATAGCAAGTTTCAACTAGAAACAGACATTGTTGATTCTATTTTTGCTATATTTGAAAATAAATATACAGAAGTCTTACAAAACTTTTTTCAAGACAAAAAAGGTTTTGATTCAAAACAAAACTTGCAGGAGACTATTAAACTAATTGAGATTAAAAACAATCTCATCAAGTTTTTTGAAAGTTTTGTTATCGGAGATGCTTTTTTTGACATTTATCAATTGTACAGAAATAATAAATTGATAGATAAAACAGAAGTATATCTATATTTTTATGAACTTTCCATGGGTAATGAAAAATTTCCTGTTTTTTACATACCAATAACAATTATTAAGAAAGAGGATAGATTTGTTTTTCAGTTTGAGAAGCGTGTTTTTGTGAATACAAAGGCTATTGATTTTGTTGTGCAAGAATTCAATTTACAAACAGAAAAGAAATCAACACTAGCTGGAGAATTTGACAGAATCTTATACGTAAACGGAGAAGATGATTTTTCTTCCGTTTTAAAAAATTATGTTAGAAAAATAGAGAACTTTTTTGAATTAAATAAAAATGTAGATTTAGGAAATTCTGAATTTCAGAAAGGAATGAATCTTATAGCATCATTTTCTAACAGAGGTTATTTATTTTTGTTTGATAAGTCAGACGAAGCACTAATTAACGATTATGAAGAAATATTGAATGATGACGGAAATATTCTCGAAAACTTTACTTCTTTATTAAATGGCTTTATTGAAGAAAACCCAAAGCCTTTCATGGAAGAAGTTGAAGATGAGTGGTATGAAAAAGACATTTCTCAAAAACTTATATTTGAAAGTCCAATTCCTCTTAATGATGAACAAAAAAAAGTTTTAATGGCTCTGCAAAAACCAGATTGTAATTTTATGATACTAGAAGGGCCACCAGGAACAGGAAAAAGTCATACAATTACAGCGATTATTTGCAAAGCATTATTAGAAGAAAAGTCTGTTCTTGTTTTATCAGATAAAAAAGAAGCTCTTGATGTTGTTGAAGAAAAAATTTCTGGCACATTGAACAAAATAAGACATGAGGATGATTTTCAAAATCCTATTTTAAGACTTGGAAAAACAGGAAATAAATTTTATAAAATTGTTCAAGGTCAAACTATTCAAAAAATTAAAGAACATTATAGTGCTTACAAGTATAAAAAGGGTGAATATGATGAACTTAGAAAAAATTCACTTTGTGAGTTAGAAAAAAATATAAAAGAAAATATAAATTATTTTGAGGGAATAGATATTAAAGATATTGAATTTTATTTTCAAAATCTTGATAAATTTTCAGTCATTGATTGGTTTAATTCCCCAGAAGAACATGACATTGATTTATTGAGAATCAAAAAAGGAATTCAGAATCTTTGCAAACATGATAGTAATTTAAAAATTGATAGAAAATTATTAACTGACACAAACTATGAGCTTTTGAATGAATATCAAAACTCATTAAACACTCTAAGTGAGTCAAAAACAAATTTTGAAGAAAAAAATAATGATGTTAATACAGGTGCTCTGATTGAAGGATTTGATAGTCATAATCCATATGATGAAAAAATACTTTATTCTTTAAGTTCTATACAAACAACATTATCTGAATTGAGTATTCTATATAAAGACAATCCTGTAATTTCAAAATTATTCAAGCCAACAAAAGAATTGGATCTCGGGGTTTTGATGTGGCGTTCAGAAATTGTAGATATATCTTTTAATCTATTTTCTGAATCAAAGAAATTTTTAGGAGAGAAATTTGATAACTACGATATTTTTTCTAATTTTGAGATTCCAAAAAATATAAACTCTGAAAAAGCAATCGAAGAACTTAAAACATATGTTGATAATTTGAATGCAATAAAGTTACCAATTATAGGATTCTTATTTAAAAACAAGGAAGTTGAAAAAGCTACTCGAAATTTAAAAAAAACCTTTAGTTATTTTGGAATAGAAAGTCCTCAAAATTTTATTAAAGACATACAGCAAGTTTTTGATTTGTTTGATTTTGTTTATGAAAAAATTCCAAATGAATACAAAGAAAAAGAAGATTCTATGTATTCAATTTTTAGAGTGTTAATAGATTTGTTAGGCAATGATAACAACGAGTATCTGTCTAATTACCAAAAAATTAAAAAACTACAAAAGAATATTGTAACTGAAAAAGAATTGATTGAAACATTAGAATCATCACTCGTTGATGTAAGTGATCTAGAGTATGAAATTCAGCAAGTTAGTTGGAATATAGAAGTATTCAAGCAAATAAATAATATAGATTGTGTAGTTAATAAATTATCAGACATCATTCCAGGTGATATAAGAATAGACAATAATGAAAATTGTAGTGTGTTTTTCTCAGACGACATAAGTAAATCTTTAAACAAACTTATCAAGATAGTCGAAAAAATGCGAACATTAAAGAGCGAAGTTGATTTTATTCTAAACATAAAAGAGAATCATCCTGATTTTTCAGAGAAAATTAATCTAAATATATCGACAAAGAATATAAACAAATCGTCCAGCATTTTGTCCGACTACACAAATGAAGAAATTGAAGAATATTCAAAGCATAAAATCCTACAATCAAAACTTGAAAAGCAATTTAACTCTTATCCAGAAGACAGATTTTCTAATTCAATAAATGGGATTGAAGACTTGACGACTGCACGAATGACATATTTCTTAGATAAAAGAATTATTGAATATACCAATGATTGTGCTGGCGAAGTAAATACATTAAAAAATATTGTAAGAAGAAAACAAAAATTTCCGAAAGACCTCTTTAAAAATTTGAAAAAGGCATTTCCTTGTATTTTAGCAGGAATTAGGGATTATGCAGAATTTATTCCGTTAGAGAAAAATCTATTTGATTTGATTATAATTGACGAGGCTTCGCAAGTTAGTATTGCACAGGCGTTGCCTGCACTTGTGCGAGGGAAACAGATAATAGTGTTGGGAGATGACAAGCAATTTTCAAATGTGAAAGCAAATAATGCAAGCAAGGTAACAAATCAAGAGTTAAGAAAAAGAGTACAAGATACTTTTTTAGAGGAAAGACTTAACGGACTAGATAAAAATGGTTGGCTCACAAAAGTAAAAGAAAATTTTGATATTAAAAATTCTATTCTTAAATTTTCAAGATTTATCAGAAATTATGAATGCCAACTAAAAAAACATTTCCGATGTTATCCAGAAATTATTTCTTATTCTGATAAGTATTTTTATGACAATACTCTTCAGTGTATGAAGATTAGAGGAAATCAGATTGAAGATGTAATTAAAATTGAAGTCATAGATCATGACGGAAAATTTGATGAAAATAAAAATACAAATGAAATTGAGGCAAAGCATATAATTAAACAGCTTCAAGAATTTAAAGAAAAAGAGATTGAACAAAGTCTTGGTATTATTACTCCACATAGAGAACAAGTAACTCTACTTTTTGATAAAATTAACGAATTGCCAGAAAGAGATTGGCTTTTTGGAAAGTGTAAATTAAAAATAATGACTTTTGATACCTGTCAGGGGGAAGAAAGGGACTATATTTTTTATTCAATGGTTGCAACAAAAGAAAAAGATCGTTTGAATTGGATATTCTTAAAAGACTTTTCTTCAATCAGCGACGAAATAGATGGAACACTTAGGTCTCAAAGAATGAATGTCGGATTTAGTCGTGCTAAGGAATGTATCCATTTTGTATTAAGCAAACCAATAGAAGACTTTCAAGGAGAAATAAAAAATGCAATGTTACATTACCAAAATGAATTAAAAATTGGTAAGAAAAGAATCACCAAAAAACTTGATTCAAAAATGGAATATAAAGTTGATGAAATTTTTCATAATACAAAGTTTTATAAAGAAAATAAAGACAAAATTGAATTTATTCCGCAATTTGATCTTGGAAAATACTTAAAACAATTAAACAAGGATTATAACCATCCAAATTATAAAGTTGATTTTTTGTTAATTTTCAACGGATTAAAAATTGTCATAGAATATGATGGATTCAAGGAGCATTTTGTTAACAGAGAAGAAGTGAATGAATCTAATTATAAATATTATATGAAAGAAGATGATATTTATAGGCAAAAAGTTTTGGAAGGGTACGGTTATAAATTTTTGCGAATAAATCGCTTTAATATCGGAGATGATCCAATAGAAACATTAGATAACAGATTGCAAAATCTGGTAAAAAAAAACTACAGAATCAAATAATACTTGAAAAATTACATAATCAGATTGATAGATTAAAAGAAGGAAACGAAAGGGCTTGTGATAATTGTGGAAAAATAAATGAAGCAATTTATTTTCCTTATAAATCTGTAAATTACTGTATAAATTGTTACGAAAATGAACATGGTGTTGTTTTGCATAAATATAGAAAAAAGATAAGCAAAAAACGTTTTGTAAAAAAAACACCAAAGAAAGTTGAGAGAATTCGTCAAGTTTGCTCAACTTGTCAGGCTGAATCGTTAGTGGTAGATAAAAATGGCAATAAAATTTGTAGAAATTGCGAAAGAACATCGAAAATTTATCAGAAATTAAGAATCAAACAAGAAGGAATAAAATGTCCATATTGTGGATATTTAGAGGTAGCGAAAGAAGGCTCTATATATGTTTGTCAAAATTGCACAAGTGAAGTTGCTTTTAATAAAAATGAGGTTTCTAGTTACGGAAATAGATGTCCAACATGTGATTCTGAAAATTATGAGAAAAAAGGATTTAGAAATGAAAAGCAAAGATATGTTTGCAAGGATTGTGGAAGAAATTGGACATCTAATGGAGTTATTAAGAGCTTTGTTCCCAGGAAGCCGAAAATAAAAGATACTTTTCAAAGAGAAAATACTTTGGAAGAAACAATTGCTTACCTAAAAAAACAAGAAGCAAATAATATGCCATTAAAGTTTTGGTATCGTGATGATACTACACAGAGAGAAGTGTATGATTATTTTGTAGATGAAAAATATGTTCAAGTGAGATCTGATAAAGGATATTACATAAAGTTTTTAGTTGATAAGATTAGAAAAATAGAAGAATGAAAAATAAAACAAAGATACGGACACTAAAAGTCTTGAGTCGCAAATCGATCAGCTTGTTTATAAACTTTATGATTTAAGTGAAGATGAAATTAAGATAATAGAAAATAAATAAATTGAATTTATGGAATTAGTAGAATTATTTAAAAAGAAAATTGAAGATATTTCAGATCAACAAATTAATGAAACCATTCCCAAATGTGCTTTAAAAATGAATGATGAGCAAATTGCCACTGTCTCTTTTGTGTTCTGGTTAGTTTATATGGCTGAAACTGATTTATATTATGTTTTAAATGAATCCTTGAAAACAGAGACTTCTACCCTATCTCCTGAAGTAAAGAAAAAAGTTGAAGAAATACTAAAAGAGAAAATTAAAGGGGAAAAAGAAGTTAATTTTAATGATCTTGAAAATTTTTCGGATAAAGTTAAGGCATACGAAGCTTTGTTCGGTGAAACTAAACGAACTAAGCTATTATGGAAGCTAAAAAATATAAGAGATGATTTGAGTCATAATCGAATCGAAAATCTCAAATATGAAGGTCAAGCATTGTCGTTAAGAAAAACTAAGGAAAAAATATTGATTGATTATTTTGAGACAGCCCAAGAAGCTGATTTTTCAAAATCAGAATTTTTAACTGAAGACGAAAGGAGAATCGCCGAGATATTATTCGAAAAGGAAAAGATGAAATAAGAAAAAATGGTTTCAGTGTGTTCTTCATATTTCCACAAAATCATAAACAGTGGAAAAATAAAAAAATAGTTTAAACTGAAGATAGTATAAGTTTAAGGAAACTCTTTTAGAGAAAATAAGACAAAGCAACTAAGGAATTAATAATAACTAAACAATATGGAGTGGTCTAATATGGCGAATGAAACAAATGCAAGTATATTCTCTATGCTTATTTCTTTTTGGCCCGTGTGGATTCTATTGATTATAATTGCATTAATGAAAATAGCTGCCGAAGTGTGGTTGCCACGGTATTTTAAAAAGCTAAAGACTGAGAAGAAAATCGATCAAGTTAATAAATGGTCATCAGAGCGAGATGTACTTGGAATGTTAAGAAAACTTCATCCAAATGATTTTGAAGCTTATATTGCAGATTTGTATTTCAAGCTTGGGTATAAGACGGAAAAGGTTGGCGGTTCATATGACGGAGGAGTGGATGTGATTGCTGAAAAAGATGGTATCAAACATTACATTCAATGTAAGAAATATATAACTTCAAAAGTATCGGTTGGAGATGTTAGGGATTTTGCTGGTGCCTTAATGGATAAACTTTCACAAGGCAAGGGAATTTTTATTACAACAAACATTTTCACAACAGAAGCTGTGAAATTCGCAGAAGATAAACCAATCGAATTGATCGATGGAGATGAATTATTGAAACTGGTTAAACTAGCAAACAAAGAAAATGAAATTATCGAAAATAGAGAAACAGAGGTTTGTCCGACTTGTGGTGGAAAGCTCGTAGTGAGAAAAGGAAAGTTTGGTGAATTTGTAGGATGTTCAAATTATCCTAAATGTAAATTTACTAAAAAGATTTAAGACGGAGATAACTCGAAACAAGAACAGATGAGATGGTTTATAAAATATATGAATTAGGATAGGAGGAGATTAAAATTGTAGAAAGTTCAACTAAGAAATAAACAAAGACAAAGAGTCCCCGTGTTCTTTATTGACTAGTTTAAAAAATACTGATAATAAAATTATGACAATATCTTCGATAACCGATATCTTATACAATTGGCAAACATTGGTTGGATCAACTATTGGAATCATTCTGCCTATTTCGTTTTGGTATTTAAAAGAATTATACGAAGCAAAGAAAGAACATAAAAGAAATCTAATTTATTTAGAGAAATATCTTGTTAACGCTATAAACAGTATTTATGATACTAAATATACTATTGAGAAATTTTTAAGTAGTCAATTTAAGGGACTTAAAGAAAATATTAAAGAAAGAAGTGTTAGTTGTTATTCAACAGATAATGCATTCTTTCCTTACATTGGAAAAGAATTTATTAATTATGAAATTTTATCGATAAACACAAAAAGTGGATATTTGGATAATAAAATGGCATTGGTATTAAGAAATTTAAAAGATCTCTCAGAAAGTATAGATGATACACGAAGGCAATTTACTTCTACTGTTGATAAAAACGAGAAAATGGTTTTCAAAAAATTAAACCTACCTTCTGAACAAAATGATATGTACTTAAGGAATCTACAGGAATTCGAAAAAATGATTAATAGCGATATGATAGAGAAAAATCTTAAAACTGCTATTTATACCCTTGTATCAACAAGAACTATTTTATTAGAGCTTAGGAAAATGGGAATAATAAAATGGAAATCAAAGTTTGCAGGAACTTATTTTCGATATTTTAAAAACAAAAAGGAGTTAAATAAATTTAAAGAAAAAACTGCAGACAGAATGGATAAATATTTTGAAGAAAAAATAGTAAAAGAAATAGAAAATTTAGAAAAAGATTACAAAAAATGGTAAATTCAATATATAAAATTATGGTTCCAGTCTATTTAGATTTACATATTCACACTTCTGAAAACCCGAATAGTTTAAATGAAAACTATGACTTAGATACATTGATAGAAAAAGTTAAAGTCGTTGCTCAGGGCTCCGATTTTTTAATTTCATTTACCGACCATAACACTATAAATGAAAAAGTTTATCTAGAAGCAGTTGAAAAAATAAGGCATAGTTTAATACTTGGTGTTGAGTTACACATACAAACTCACAAAGACACAGAAACGGAGGCGTACCATTGTCATATATATTTTAATCTTGATGAAATCAATAAGGGTGTCTTGAATGATATAAACAGTAAGTTAGATAAACTATACCAAAACAAACAGCCAGACTTAAAAGATGAAACAATACCAATGATTGAGCAGATATTGGATGAATTTGATGAATACGATTTTATTCTTTTACCACACGGAGGTCAAACACATTCCACCTTTGAGAGGTCTATCCCAAAGGGAAAAGAGTTTGATAATACTATGCAGAGAAATGTATATTACAACTTCTTTGACGGATTCACGTCCAGATCAGACAAAAAAACCGAAGATACAAAAGCATATCTCAAAAAGCTCGGGATTGATGAATTCATAAATTTAATAACTTGTACTGATAATTACAATCCAGAAATTTACCCAAAGCCAAAAGCTGACGAAACCTATGAATTTATTCCGACTTGGATGTTGGCAACCCCAGTTTTTAGTGGTCTTAGATTGTCTTTATCTGAGTCATCCCGATTAATATACAGTCAGACGCAACCAGAAAAATGGAAAGAGTCAATTAAAGGCGTGACATTAAATAATAAATATATCGATATAGATATCAAATTAACCCCAGGGCTGAATGTGATTATTGGTGAATCTTCAAGTGGTAAAACTCTTCTCGCTGATTCGCTAAACAGGAAAATAACCCGTTCAAATTTTAAAGACAGTAATTATTTGGAGTATGGTGTCGAAGACATGAAAGTCGACTACCCGAAGCAAATGCATCCACATTTTATTAAGCAAAATTTTATAATTAATGCCACAAGCGATTCTAATAAAAATGTAAAAATTACGGATATAGCCATCATTAAAAATGTTTTCCCTATAGATAAAGATGCAGAGAAAAAAATAAATAATGGTTTAGCGAAGCTAAACACAGACCTTACAGACCTTATGAATTCTGTTGAAAGAATAGATGCCTTGGAAAAAGAAATAAAAAAAATGCCGGCAATATCTTCTTTGCTAGTCACGGAAGATACTGACAGAAATTTAATTACTCCTCTTTTACCCGAAGAAAGTACTTTAACTACTATCACATATGGCAAATCGGAGATGGAGGAGCATCTTGATAAGATTAACGAAATAAGTAAAAAAATATCCCAAAACCCTTTTGTTGATCATAATAAAAAATTAATTGAAGAATTAATAAAAACAATAAAAGACATGCAGGAGTATTCTGCTTTTGAGGAAAAAGTAAGAATGGTGATAGAAAATAAGAAAAAAGAGGTTGATACAGAACTTAGAGATCAAATGGGTGAATCAGAAAAGAATAGACAAGAGTTCAAGGAACTTATTGGAAAAATGAAAGAGTATTACAACAATTTATATAAGTTTGAAAAGGCTCTAGAAAAAATTTCTTTATATTCAATTGATCCAAAACCGAAAGAAATAAAAGTCGCTGGACATACTTTATATATTAAGAACAAACTTGAACTAAATAAAGAAATTTTAATAAAGAAATTTAATAAATTCTTACTAAAAGACAATGAAATTGAATTCTTTAGCGAGCTGGTGCCGGAGAAATTATTTGAAGCAGGTTTTAAACAAAATCCAAAAGTAAATGATTATACTGGATTTAAGAATAGAGTTTATTTAGAATTTCAAGAAGAAAATAAGGTTATTTATAAAATTGAAACTCCCGATGGAGAAGATATTGATAATTTAAGTCCAGGACGTCAAACCTCCGCGATTTTGGAGATCATATTAAACTACGAAAAGGATTCCGCTCCTCTAATTATCGACCAGCCAGAAGATAATTTGGCCACAAGTTATATGAATAATGGACTTGTAAGTGCTATAAAAAAAATGAAAACTAAAAAACAAATCATTTTTGTTTCTCACAACGCTACAATTCCAATGGCAGGAGATGCTCAAAATATAATACTTTGTGAGAACAAAGAGGGTAAAATCAAAATAAGATCAAATCCGCTGGAAGGTAAAATTGACGAGATAAGCGTGGTTGATTACATAGCGAGGATTGCAGATGGTGGGAAATCTTCAATTAAGAAAAGATTTAAAAAATATAATTTAAAAAAGTTTAAAGAATAACAATATATGAAGATAAAATTTACAAAAAAAGAAAGCGGGGAAATCTCTGCAACAATTAAGGGGGATGACTTTTCTCCTGAAGATTATATAACAATGATCAAGGAATTAAAAAAAGGAGAGGGATTAGAAGTAGAATTTGAAGGCGATATTTCCAAAGAAGAGCAAGGACATATAAATTCAATGATAGAAGCGATTAATGACATCGAAAAAACTGCCTCTGTCGAAGATGAGGAAACAAATTCAGATGATATGCCATTTTAGAAAAACCCATTGCACACTTGTATAGAAGTGTGCAATTATGACATCGTTTGACCCTGTTTTTTTGGATGTGTAATAATAGAAGTGTGCAATTTATTGCAGTATAAAAAATAAGGGTTAATATTTCCAATAAAAATTAACTCAAATATAGTTTTTTATCATTTAAAACTAACTTACTTTTCAAACATTCCAGCAATTCTCTTTTCTCATAAACATTTCCTTCTTTCAATATATATTTTGCATAGTTTCTAATGTCAACATCTTTTTGTTGATTTTTTTCTTTTTTATCCATGCCCAACACTCCAAATCTAAATTTATTATATCTTTCAATCTCAAGTTCAATTTTTCTTTTCATGCCAATTTGGTCTAGATCTATTTTATCAAGTATTTTAATTAATTGTTCAAGTAAGTCTTTCTCTTGAACATATCCGCATTTACATTTCTTGTCGTTGAATCTTGTACATCCATAGTAGATGTATTTTTTTCTTGAGCCGTCTTTTCTTTGTTTATATTTATCCTCAGCTGTTACGCCAGATCCACATAAACCGCATTTGATTAATTTTGTAAATGCAAATTCTTTTGATTCAGATCTCACAATCATACCGCGGTTTAATTGTTTTTGGACTTTTTCGAACAAGTCTCTGGATACTAATGGCTTGTGCTGTCCAGTGTACCAATTTCCACTACCAACTGGATATTCAAATCTGCCATGGTAAAATGTATTTTTGAGAATGATATATACATTACTCAAGGTGAGGTGCTTGCCATTTTTTGTTTTGAAATCTATATCATCTTTAAGCCAGTGAAATACTTTTCTTCCGCTCCAATTTTCGTTAGCAACTTTTTCATACATTTGGCTAATGACATATGATCTATCGACATCAACTAGAACATGACATCTTCGATCAGTTCGTTTCTCGTTAAGGTAGCCAGTTGGTGCAATTCCTGGTCTAAGCCCCATTTCACATCTTGTTCTCAATCCTCGTTTAACATTAATGCTCTTGTTATCATTCTCAAGTTTAGCTTGAGAACAGAGAATCATTAGTAAGAATTTTTCGTTAGGGGAGTTTGAAAAGTTTTGACCATATGTTTTGATTTTTAATAACTTTTTCTGATCCATTAAATCTACAAGGGAACCAAGGTCGCCAGCATTTCTGCTTAATCTATCTGGAGCCCATGTGAGAATACCATCGAACATTTCATTTCGGATATCTTTGATTAATTGATTGAAGACTGGTCTTTGCCCTGAGTCCTTGGCAGAATGACTTTCTTTCCTAATCTCGGTTATATTTAAATTATCTCTTATGGCTATATTTGTCATTTCATTTATTTGGGAGTCAATTGAAAGGGCTTGTTGTTCGTCCGATTCAGTCGATTTTCTGGCATAAAGGCAATAACGAACAGCTGGTACAACTTCTTTTGTTTGCTCAGTAATTTCCTTGTAGGATTGTAATTTTTTCGTAGAATCATTCATATTTTTGCATTATTGTTAATCTCTATAACAATGAATGACACAACCCCTCTAGTGTGTCTAGAGGGCTTAAAGTAGACAAACTGTAGGTAACTAATGCTTTACTTTTTCCTTAATTCAATCTAATATGTAATTACAATTCAATGCCTAACCCTTGTGATTCTCATAAGGCATGGTATTAAAACCTATCCTACAGAAATGGTCTTCCGACCAGTACTTGTAGGATAAGTCTATACCCGAAAGGGTGTAGTGATAATTCCGCAAGGGGCTATCAGCTGGTTCGGGGGACTTTTTGTGTTTTTCTGAACCAGCACCTAAAGGTCAACAAACAGATAAATAATCTATTTAATAAAAAACATATGATTGAAGAAAAACAACAAAATTCTGGGCAAACAAAAAAATGTGCTAAGTGTAAAGAAGATGTTTTAAAAAGTGCTAAAAAATGTAAACACTGTGGATCTGATTTAAGGAATTGGTTTATGAGACATAAGATTATATCTCTTATTTTAATTGTATTTATTTTGGGAATAATTGGTGGTGGAAGTAATGAAGATAGTAAAAATAAATCAGTTAATAATATTCAAGCTGAAGTAGAAAAAGTTGATATATTAAAAGACATAGATTATAAAATTGTAAAAGAAGAAGATATTTCATATGCTCTTGCTAATAGATTTAATATTAGAGTAATTATTAACAACAATCCCGTCACCGAGAATCAAATTAAGGTAGTTAGCGAAAAAATAGTTAATGACTATAAGACAAAAAAAGCAGATGCTTTATCTATTTTTTATTATTTTGATGAAACTCAAGTTGATGGCAGTTATTCATTGGCTATGGCTGAATGGGCTCCTAATGGCGATTGGAGTAAGGCTGATCTTAAAAAGGATCAAATATTAACCTATAAGTTTACTGATAATATTAACAAAGAAAGACCAAGTAGTGTATCTAATAATATAAATCAGGAAGAAATAGTACCAATTCAATTAAATGAAAATAAAGATGATATTAAGGATTCTGTAGAGGTTGAATCGAATCAAGAGAATAATGAAAAAACAGAAATAGTTTCCTCGTTAAATAATGAAACAAATTCAGAGTCACAAGAATTGCCAATTGAAACAAAATCTAGCATAGAAGATAGTGCAGACACAATTATAGAAAGTCATTGTCAGTCAGAATGGCCGAATGATGCCAAAATGAAAGTATTTTGCAAGGAACAACAATATAATGGATTGACAACATTAAGCCTTAATAAACCCTCAGATATTAACGAAAGTCAATTTTTAACAATAAGAGAGCATTGTAAAAATCAATGGCCTACTGACTTTAAGATGAGGGCTTATTGTGAAGGTCAGCAATTTGATGGAGTTCGTACTTTAAATAATGGTAAGCCAGCAGATATTGGTGACATCGAGTTTAATGTAATTCGTCCAAAGTGCGAAAATGAGTGGTTGACTGATTTTAAAATGCGCGCTTATTGTGAAGGTCAGCAATATGATGCTATTAGAACATTAAATCAGGGTAAACCAACAAATGTTTCCGAATCAGACTTTAATTCTGCTAGATTGTCTTGTGCGAATGAATGGTCGACTGACTATAAGATGAGGGTTTATTGTGAAAATAATAAGTATTAAATAAAGGTGCAAAATAAATATAATCTTTTATTTTCAGATTAATTGTTATTTCAATCATCATCTTCGTCGTTCCAGAAATCGAAAGATCCTCTTCCTTTGCGCGGACTAGAACTAATAACAAATATTTCTGGAACCATTGGTTCTTCATTATCTTCTATTGCTTTAAATGCAATTATCCCGCAATTACGTGCTAGCCTTGGTTCAAGCGATATTGGATTTAACTGTAATGCTTCTGGACCATCAAATTTTTGGAAGATTTTGTTACAATTCAGGAGAAATGAATCTGTGTCATTAAATAAAATGACTTGGGGAGAAAAGATTAATAATCAATGTAACTAATAATATAAAACTGGGATGATCTTTTTTGAATTATGCTAGGAATGCTATTAGTTCGTATAAATATTCATCTCCTTTTTTCAGAGATTGAAGTACTACTATAGCGAATGCGTCAGCTAAATCGTCATGTTTTTCAACTCCGAAACCTACTAGTTGTTGAATAAGTTGCTCTGCTCCATTTTTAGGAAATAAAATTCGTCCAGATTTAATCATGTGAGTAGTTAATGCTAATCTTGCTCGTTTATCTTGTCCTTTAACAGGAAAACCTTCTGCTGGGAATCCTTTATCTTGCAATTCTTGAATTAGTGCTGGTTGGTATCCTACACTTTCGATTACTAGTTCAGTAGGATATCCGCTTCCTAATGATTTCGATAATAATTTTGATCTTTCTACGGTCTCAGGAAAGCTTAATTTTTCATTAATTGGGTTAGGAAGAATACAAATTAATAATTCATTATTTTCTATGTATACATTTGCAGAAACCATGGCTGTATAATCAGCGCTAACATTTTGGGAAATAGCGAGGTCTATCCCGGTAATAGTAAATAAAAAATCTTTATGAGATGGAAAGTTCTCGTAATAATGTATCCAATCCAAGTGAACTACTTTGCCAAAATCAGAAACAATTCTGAGCATATATTCTCTTTCCCATGCAATTTTATTTCCGATTTTCTTTTTTTCCTTCTCGATTGATTTCATGTCTGGATATTTTCCTGACCAGGTAATTTTATTATTTTCATCAATAAGGGGTATCTCATAGAATTTGCCATCAAGTTCATCATTTTTAATTTTATCTTTAATTCTCATTAATAGAGAATCTTCATGTAATAAATTACCTATAAAAATTATTCTAGTACTGAGATCTCCTGCTGGAATAACTTCACCAGTAATCCAATTATATACTTTATCTCTACCTTCTTTTGTTCTGACATTGTTTAAATTTTCAATGTCATCACAAATAATAAGGTCTGGTCTGTATTGATTATGTCTCATCCCACGAATAGTCTGTTCCATTGAAGCAGCCGTAATTCTTGCATTGTATTTTGGAATTACAAGTGAATACGAACCCCACTCATCTTCGATTTCCTTAAATGGACCAAGATCGGACCTTAGTAATTCATTACACTCTAATTCTTTTCTGATATTTATCAAATGCTGTCTTGCTTGTCTTTGGGTTTCACCGAGAAGTACGATAAATTTTTTATTTTGTTTTCCAATTATCGACCACATAGGAAAGGACATTGTGAAAATTGTGGATTTAGCGCAACCTCTAAAAGCGACTATTCCTAATACTGGTATATCTTCATTTTCAGTTAATAAAAACATTTTATGGTGAAAATCAGCAGTCTCGTGTGTGATATAATGTCCGAAATAGATATTAAAAAACCACTTGTGACTATTTTTACATAGTCCTACTCTTAGAGACTTGTTGTTAATTATATTATTAATTTCTTTTCTGCTTAATTTGTTGATATCCATAAGTTTAATTGTTATTTGATAAATTGTTATCACTTGAATTCTTTTTTTCAACTAATGATGAAAGTTCAAGAGCTTTCGTAATTAACTCCTCTTGTTCGGGAGTTAAATTATTAATCTCTGTTTTTATTTTTCCTCTCAGCTCAAGTTTGTCAGCATAGGTTTTGTGATGATTCTTTAGCCAGAATATTATCCCTGTCATATTTTGATCTTTAATGGCAGAAATAAGTTTTGATTCAGCGAGGTCATTTATAAGCTGATTACCTTCGATTATGGCATTGTCTACATTTTTACTGAATTGTGCATCATCATTTTTCCAACGATAGAAAGTCGACCTTGCGATATTTAATTTCTCGCAAACTATCTGAATTATTGGAGTTTTCTTAAGCTGTTCGATTAAAAGCTCTTTATTCTTGTCCTTTCGAGAAGAACTTAATTCTTTTTCCATTATTTTAAATTAATTTATTAGTTTTTTGATTAGTTAATATTTCGTAGCGGTCAATTATTCTTTGACAGTATTCTGGATCAATTTCAATCATGTAGGCTTTTCTTTTTGTTTGTTCACAGGCGACCATAATACTTCCACCACCAGCACATCCGTCGTAAACAATATCATTAATGTTTGTGTTATTGAGTACCAGTCTTCTTAAAAGACTAATAGGTTTTGATGTGGGATGGATTTTACTTTTGTTTGGTTTCGGACAAAATAGTATGCTTTTGTCTTTTGATTTTTTGAATTTATGTTTACCAAACCATCCATAAGCAATCAATTCGTGTTGTGGAAGATAGTCTAGTCTTCCAACAACTGAGTTATTTTTAATCCACACGAGTAGTTGTGAAAATTTATATTTGGATTCATTTAATGCTTCCTTTAAGGCAAAGATCATTTTGTCTGAATTGAAAATATAATATGAGTTAGTAGGGGATAGGAAAGGTTTTATTGCTTCAAGCCAGTCTGTATTAAATTTCTTATATTCTTCTTCGCTTTGTGTTTGATCGTTGGCGATTATTTTATTACATCCAAGCTTTTGTTTAAATCCTTGTTTTGATTCTACATAACCAACGCCGTAGGGAACGTCGATATTGATCTGACATATTTTATCTTTCTTAATCAGATTCTTTACGATTTCTTTATCTCGACAATCTCCACAAATTAATCTATGCGAGCCAAGTTGAAATAAGTCACCATATTTAATTAAGTTTTTTTGCTTTTTTGTTTGCATATGTTTCATAGCGGTTAATGATTAGTTGTACAAAAATAGGATTTATCTCCGACGTATAACAGATTCGTTTTAGTTGTTCACAAGATAGAAGCGTTGATCCCGATCCTCCATAAATATCTAGAACTATATCTCCGGGTTTAGTACATCGTCTTAGAGGTTTTTCATGAAGCGAGAGAGGTTTTTGTGTACTGTGAGAATATTCTGTGCCAGCATCTCTTTTCGCTAACCAAATATCTATAATATCTAGGATGTCATCAATCGTTCTGTTGCCCGTGCCGATTTCTTTATTTAATATTTCACACGCTTTGGTAGAGGAGGGGGATAGATAAGGTCTTCCAATCGTTCCATATACACAAGTCTCTGTTAGTTTATTAAAGGCAACATTGGGAGTGGGGTTGAATCCGTTTTTTACCCAAAAACATACTCTTTCATTCTTAATTTTGAATTCCTGATACAAGGTTTGTAAAAGCCAAATGTATCTTTGATCACACCAAGTAAATATGTGACAGTTTTTCTCTACGTGTCTTAGGGAATTTTCAATTCCTTGTTTTAGAAACTCTTTATACTCAGAATCACTTTTGTTGTCATTAATATCTCCACCATAATTAGCCTTGCCACCAATCCCTTTGTTATAATTTACATTAATATTAAAAATCGGATCGTTGGAGATTGTTGTTGCCTTTTTGTTTTTCATTAATCTATCCAAGGTTTCTTTTTGATGACTATCTCCGCAAATTAGAAAATGACTTCCTAACTGAAACAGGTCTCCAGTCTTAATGTTCGTGTTTTTTGCTTTTTCGATTTCTTTTTCAATATCGAAATTATCATCTTCAATTTCTAATTGTTCATCCCAAATATTGCTTAGGTCGGTATCATCGAATCCAACATCGAGTAGCATCTCAATATCAAATTCCTTAAGAAGGTTAAAATCCCACTCTCCAACATTAGAATTTAATCTTAGGTTCAGTTCTTTCTCTTTTTCAATATTTAGCATCTTGATATAAACAACAGGCACTTCTTTAAACCCAAGGTCTTTTGCAATCTTCAATCTAAAGTGACCTCCAATTACGATATTTTTTCTTTTTGGTGCTGAGTTGCAGATTACAGGGTCTATCATCCCAAATCTCTTAATGCTCTCAGTTAATTTTTTAATTGCTTCTTCGCTCCATTTTCTCGGATTATATGGAGCAGGATTCAGTTCCGAGAGGGGAACATAAAAAACTTTTAGTTTCCCTACATCTTCTTTTTTGATTATCATTTGTTTAATGTTAATAATTAATAAATAAAAAAAGCCTAATATAGACCAAATTGTTAAATTTGATTCATATTAGGCTCCTTGTTAGTTTAAAAAACTACTCTATGTCCTAGTTAGATTGTAAAAGTTCTATTCTTGAGTTTGATCTGCAGTGAAAGTACATTCCATTGGGTTGCGACCATCAATATAATCTCTAAACATGATAACTGGGTTGCCGTTGACAGTTGCTTTCTTGGGAGGGTGAATAGCGTTTGTTGTTTTACATTCTTTGCATTTCTTTTTAATTGATGTTTTGTCAATAAGTCTAGATTCGAAATATAAACGTTTTCCACAATTACAACAATGCATATCTTTATATCCGTTATCTTTAAAAGTTGTTGGTTTCCATTTTCCCATAATCTTATTTAATGTTTTAAGTCTTTTGGTGGATAAGGGTCATTCCCTGGAGCCACTGTATCGCTATCTCGAATTGGACCAGTAGGTTTGTGAATTCTAACTTCTCCACCACCAGCATTGCTACAAAACTGTTTTGCTAAAGTTTCTGCTTCCTTTTGGGTATTAGCTTTAGCGCTAATTCTGTCAGCATTTTCTTTTTTAACCTCCCATATCTTGTCATTATTATTTTTGACTACATGGTAATTAGGCATATATTTACTGTTAAAGATAAATCTAATTTAAAGGTAGCATGTTATAAAAATAGTGTCAAGAGTGTAAAATAGAACTTGACAGAAACTTGACAAACATTGTAAATTATAATAATATACAAGTATAAAAGAATATAATATATCAACTTAAAATTATGCATCAAGTACAGGAAAAAATATTAAAATTAGCAGAAAAGAAAGATATTTCAAATACTGGTCTGAGAGAACTAGCAAGATTATTAGATGTAGAACATCCACAAATAGTTAAGCATCATTTTGAGCAGTTAAAAAAGAAGGGTTTAATTTATACTGATTTAAAAACGAAAAAGATAATAATTGCAGAACCAAGGGGGTATAAAATAGCAAAAATATTGAATATACCAATTTTGGGATCAGCTAATTGCGGAGAGGCGAATGTATTTGCTTATGAAAACATTGAAGGGTATCTAAAAGTATCAGCTGGAATTGTAGGAAAGAAAAATATAGATGGTTTATTTATTGTAAGAGCTATAGGTGATTCATTAAATCAAGCAAAGAATCTTAACGGTGGACCAGTTGAAAACGGGGATTACATTGTAATAGATGGAAAAAATAGAAATCCAAAAAATGGTGATTATGTTTTATCAATAATTGATGAAGCAGCTAATCTTAAAAGATATTATAGAACAAATAAGGAGATAAGATTAGTTTCAGAATCTAATCTAAATATTCCACCGATTGTTTTACATGAAGATGATATAAAAACTCCCAATTATTTAATTAATGGGGTTGTATTGAAAGTTATTAAAAAATAAAGTTATAAAATAGCATGTCTTTAAGTGATAAATCAATTAAAGAATTCCAAGAAATTTTCAAGAAAGAATATGGAAAAGAAATTTCTTACGATGAAGCTGCTGAATCAGGTGAACGGTTAGTTGGTTTTTTTAAGCTTCTTTATGATTGTGAAGTTAGAGATATAAAAAGAAAAGAAAAATTAAAGGAATTTCCAAAGGGTTATTCATTGATGGATGGTAACTCTTATAATTGTGGTATTTGTCACAGTCATATCAAAGATGAACAGCTTTGGTATGATAAATGGGGAATCAAATGTCTTGCGTGTCAAAATGCAGTAAATAGAAAAATGGTTCCTGGTAAAATTTGTTATAATGATAAACTTTGGTATGCAATGTGGGAATTTGAATCGTATTTCAAATTGAAATCTCCAACCGTTCGCAAGCTTGAAAGACAGGGGATTCTTAAGTCTAGAACTATACCTGATACTGGATTTAAAGTATTTATTATTAAAGACAATATTGGTACTTTGCCACCAAAAAATCTTGTAAAATCTCGAACTGTGCGAGTTGGAAAAAATACATATAGTTCTCAAGATTGGTACGAGTTTCAAGACCCCAAAACAACTTTGAAGAATTATAAGATTTGGGATTATTTAACTGCTTTTAAAAAATAGAGGACTTGTGCTAATATAAAAATATAGTTTGAAAGAGGAAACTATGATTTATATCTATTGCGCTAATTGGGAATATTAATGGCTAATCATAAAAAATTATTCCTATATAATATTGCAATTTATAACTGCAAGGAAAATATAAAAAATTACTAACAATTTACTATGAATAAAATATTTAAATTTTTTCTTACGATTATTTTTTTATTACTGGCGATAGCTTTAATGAACTTATTTTTTTATAAAAGCGAGGATGTTAATATAGACGATCCAAAAAATAAGGAGAGTGAGAGCATAAAGGTTGAGACTCAAGATAATAGCTCTACAAGAGAAGATAGTTCAGTCTCAGTTTATGTACAAAGCGATGGGAAGTTAGAACAATTAAATAAAGAAGTTTTTGAAAAAAAAGAAATAGTTTTGATAAAGTCAAAGACATTGCAACCTGAATTTATTATCTCAAAAAACAAAAAGATTCAAGATATGAAAATTTATTTTGATGAATCAGAAGAAGATTTGCTAAGCAGTAGATTTTCAAATGCTAATGTAGGTAAAAATAACGAGGAAAGAGTAAAATTTGAATTTCCATATACACTAAATCCAGAAAGTCATTCTTTGAAAGTTGACTATAAACTTGGGGGTGAAGAAATTTCTGAAAAATATAATTTTATACTAGTGTTTTATGATGATTTTTCTGTTTCTCTTGACGAGTCGAAATTTTGGGGGATGACTGAAGAAGCAAAAACATGTTATGACAATTGGAAAATGGAAAATGGAAAACTAATTACAAACAAGATAGTTTTTAATGAAAGTGAAAATTGTAAAAAGTCTTCATTGTTTTTTATAAGAAAATTAAGAGGTGATTTTTTTGTGCAATATGATTTGACTCCAAAATCAGAAACAGTTGTTCTTAATTCTTATTTATTAGAAAGGGGTTTAAATATCTTTTTCGGTGATGGCACAAACAAAGATGTAATTTTAAAGACAAGCAATGTTTTAGCAAGAAATAATTTTATTTTTGAACAAAATGAAACTTATCAAATAAAAATAACTCGAACTCAAGATGTTTATAGAGTATTTGTTTCTGATGGCGAGAAAACTTCAGAAGATAATTTATTGATTTCTTATATTGATTATAGTCACATAAGTAGGCCCTTTGATTCTTCAGGTTTCACGGTTTATGGAAATAGCGGAGATATAGAAATCGATAATTTTTATAGTTCCAATGAGGATATAAATAGTATTTTTAATTTTGATGAATAAGAATAAAAAGAAAAAAAATAAGACATTAGAAAAATTTGAAAATAATGCTTTTTATAGGTATCTACTTATAGGCCTGACTATCTTTGCTTTTATGGCAATTATTTTTAAAGCTGGAGCATTTTATCAAATTTTAATAAATATAAACGATAATATTAGTAAAGAATCGCATGTTGAAATAAATAAATCTAATGAAATAGAAAAAAATGTAGAATCAAAAGAGTGCGATAGTGATTTTCTTAATATTGAGAAGTGGACTATCGATGATTGGTGGAAAAGAGATAGTCAAGTCTTTGCTTATAATCCTGAAAATGATTGGGGGCCAAAAATGACATTTAATCAAAAGACAACCAATAATTTTCATATGGTCGTTAATTTTGTACCAATTTTAAATGAAAAAAAGGAAATAAATTTTGTTGTTTATATCGGAAATTCTTATAAAATAATTTTAGGAGATGGAAATAATACTCATTTTTATTTAAAGCAAGGAGATAATTTTATATCAGAAGCGAATAGTGATTTTGTTGGGCCAATAGAATTAGCGAATAGGATTAGGTTCGATGAACCTGTTGAAATTGAGATTATTCAAAGCATGATGAATAATTCGAATGTTGTAAATATTTCTTTAAATTTTAGATATTATCCTGAAGAAAATAAAAATAGCGGACAAGCTACTGCAAGAAAAAATCCTTATATATTCCAAGTAAATGATAATTTATATTATAATAATGAAAAAGAAATATCTTTAGGCCTGCTTTATAGTGAGAAGAGTAGAACTACAATTGTTACGAAATTTAATTGTTTTAAATTAAAAAACAGATAAAGCGGTTCCTTTTTTATTATCATTCAATTTAAAACTTATTGTACTATTTAAAATTATGGATTCAGACACAAAAAACATTCTCTTTTTATACTGTCCCATTTGTCTCATTTCTCACTTTTATACCCCGACCGAGACGCGTCATTTTTATCGTCATAAAAGAGTCAGAAAGCCCTTACACTGATTGATTCACTTTGGTTCTAGACCGTGAGAGGGAACAAACAAAATATCCGCTATTTATAGTGATTATTTTTATAACCCTTGAGAAACTTTGGAACTTTTTCGTTATTTGTGATAAGATGTAGTTATGATAATTAAAATATTTAATAAGCAACATGTTTTTATCAGAAGACGAACAATTTTTGGAGTTAGCACTTGAACAGGCTAAAAAATCTGTTGAGCAAGGCGGTTTTCCCGCAGGTTCTGTTATAGTTCAAAATAGAAAAATTATTGCTAAGGGTGTTAGCTTGGGCTCTAAGCTCAATGATCCTACCGGTCATGCTGAAACAACTTCTATAAGAGAGGCATCTAGAAAATCACAAACAGCAGATTTAACTGGTGCGACTTTATATGCTTCTTTACAACCATGTCTAATGTGTTTTAGTGTAGCAAATTGGTCTGGGATTAAGAGAATCGTATTTGGCTGTAGAAAAACCAGCGAAATGATTGAAAAAGGATTTTACGAAGGAGCGACAGATATCATTCAAGTCAATAAAGAAAATAATCGACAAATTGAAATTGAGTATTTGCCTAAATTTGAGAATAAGATATTGGATTTGTTAAGAAGTTGGGAAAGCGAACTGAAGGAAAAATAGTCTTTATTTTTTAAAAAAGGTTCCAACATCCCTCCGAAGGCGGGCAGGCTGTCCCAGGACCCGAACAAACAAAATATCCGCTATTTATAGTGGTTATTTTTATAACCATTGAGAAGCTTTGGAACTTCTTATTGTCTGTGTTAAGATATAGATATAATAGAATAATAAATAGAATTTTGAAAAAGTTTTTAGTTGATAATTATTTTAATTATAAAGAGTATGGATTATAAGCTCATTATTGCAATCGTTGCAGCCTCGCTTACTATTATTGGTTTTATTCCATATTTCAGAGATATTTTTGCAAAAAAAACGAAACCTCATTTGTATACTTGGTTAATCTGGGTGATTACCCAAGGAACAGCTACCGTCGCTTTGTTATATGGAGGTGGTAAATTTGGAAGCATCAGTTTGATTATTGGGACTATTCTTGTATTCGTTATATTTTTACTTTCATTTAAATATGGAACCAGGGATATAACCATTACTGATAAAATTGTTCTTGCGTTAGCATTGCTTGCCATTGTAATTTGGTGGCAACTAGAAAATCCGCTACTCGCCCTGTTAATGGTTTCAGCAATTGATGGTGCGGGTTATATTCCTACGATTAGAAAGTCTTTAAAAAATCCCTGGAGTGAAACACTTTCATTTTGGATTATAATGGCAATCGTCGATTGTTTGGCAATAATCTCAAATGCAGAATATAATTTATTAACCGTCACATATCTTGCAGTTCTTTTTGTATTAAATATGGTTGTAGTTTTTGTATGCATTAATAGAAGAAGATTTGTAGTTCGACCAGTGATAAATTAGCTGTTATTTATAAAAAAGGTTCCAACATCCCTCCGAAGGCGGGCAGGCTGTCCCAGGACCCGAACAAACAAAATATCCGCTAATTATAGCGGTTATTTTTATAACCCTTGAGGGACTTTGGAACTTTTGTGATTTTTGTGGTAGGATATATATAATAATTGATTAATATAAGTATTATGTCAGAAAAAACTATCCATTTTGTAATAACTGGAGGAACAATTGATTCTTATTATGACTCATCGAAAGACACGGCTGTCCCAAATGAAAAATCAATAATACCTAATTTTATTAAAAGTTTAAAATTATATAATCCTGTTGAATTTACAAATATTTGCATGAAAGACAGTAGAGATATTATTGAGTCAGACTTAAAAAAAATCTTAATTACTGTTGAAAAAAGTTCAAATAAGAAAATAATAATTACTCACGGTACATATACCATGCCAGACACTGCTAGATTTCTGAAGGCAAATCTTAAAAGAAAAGATCAGACTATAATTATTATGGGATCTATGATTCCTCTTGTTGGTTTTAGTCCTTCTGATGGACCATTTAGTATTGGCTATTCAATCGCAAAAATACAAGATTTAAAACCTGGTATCTATATTTGTATGAATGGTAGGGTTTTTTCACCAGAAGAGGTGATGAAAGTAGGTAAAGAGGGGAAATTTATCTCGATATTTGGTGAAGGGAAGTAGTTAATTCATATTCTGCCTTAAAAAGGTTCCAATATCCCTCCTCGGGCTGGCAGGCCGTCCCGGGACCCGAACAAACAAAATGACTGCTAATTTTAGCGGTTATTATTATAGCAGAAAAATCAGTGCGGATTTTTCAGTGATTTGTGGTATAATATGGATATAAACAATAATTGTAATAAAAATTTAATAAATAATTTAAATTTATGTCACAAGAAAAAGATCCAATCATCAATCGACTTGATGAGATATCAAAGACGGTTGTTCTTTTGTCGGAAAAAGTTTCTTCTTTGGAGCGACAGATAAATGACAAAGAGAAAAATAAAAAAGAAATACTTTCATTTTATGCTAATAGTCTTTCTTCTTCGAAGCTGAAGCGTGAATTGCCAGTTGTCGCGCCACAAGAATTAGAAAAATATATGAAATCTTCTGTTAAGAAAGAAGGTCTCAACTCAATTGGCAGAGATTCGAAAATAGAAACACCGAAAAAAAGGGAAAATTTTGAAGCAGAGATTGGTTTGAAATGGTTGGGTAGGATTGGTATCTTGGCTTTGGTTTTTGGCATTGCCTTCTTCTTGAAATATGCTTTTGAAAATGATTGGATTGGTGAAACTGGTCGTGTCGCGATTGGAATTTTATCTGGTATGATTCTGATTTATCTTGGTGATTTTTTGCGACAAAAGTTCAATGCCTATGCTGCCACTTTAACTGGTGGAGGTATTGCCGTTCTGTATTTATCAATTTATTCTAGTTTTGCTTATTATCAGTTAATTGAACAAATACCAGCTTTTATTACTATGGTGATTATTACGGCGATTGGAGCTTTTTTAGCTATTCGCTATGAGCAGATAAGTTTAGCTGCTCTATCTATTCTGGGTGGCTTCTTGACACCGCTTTTGCTTTCTACTGGCATCGATAATCAAATCGAGCTTTTTAGCTATATTACTATTTTAAATCTCGGTATACTTGGTATTTCATACTTTCGCAATTGGCAGAAACTTAATCTGCTTGGATTTTTGGCGACAATTTTTCTTTATATCATTTGGTTTTTGCAACATTACGATGGAAATCAACTCTTCTCAACTTTAGTATTTTTAACATTATGGTTTGTCATATATTCGGTGGCAATTGTATCGCATAATATTTTATACAAGAAGAGAGTAGATACTTTCGATCTTACGCTTATCATTTCTAATGCTTTGGTGTATTTTGCTTCAAGTTATACTCTGCTATCAATTGACTATGGAGATTATATGGGATTTTTTGCAGTTTTAATCTTTTTAGGGTATAATTC
>JAGLLA010000011.1 GCA_023140775.1 Candidatus Parcubacteria bacterium | reverse complement strand
TTATTTCTATAATTTTATTTTACCCTTTTTCAAAAATTTAGGCAAGCCGATTAGGAATATAATAAGAACTACAAATCAATAACTCGATTAATTAGTTTAAAATAATCGTTTTTTGAAAAATTATACTCTTATAACAAAGGAGAAGCAACTGGTACTGAAATTAATATAGCATAAATTACACTAAGAATAATCAACACTACACACCCATATATAAACATTTTTCCAAATCTCTTTTTCCTATCATTAACCTCCTCTTGCTAAAATAAATTTTATACCACTATAAAATAACAAGAAATGTAGCAATAATACATATTAATCCTAAACCAAAATCAATAAAGTTTGTAATTTAATCACTCATATACTTAATTATTCTTTATTTCTGATTCAAATTTTATGGCAAAAAAGTCTTAAAAATTTTTCTTGTTTTTTGCATAATTTTATTAAAATCAGGCAATAAATGTCCACCACTACGCCTTGAGACGTCTTCAGGCTCCCAGGCAATAAGTCCTACAGAAGTTACAAAAGAAGGATCATCAACCCTATCAACTATACCATTAAGTTCCATTGGAAATCCGATTTGAGCAGGTAATCTCAATACTTCTTTAGCGATTTGTATAGCTCCTGTCATCTTTGCCCCTCCTCCAGTTATCACAGCACCAGCTGGCAACATAGCACTTCGGTCAGCCTTCTTTAGCTCCTTATCGACCATCGTGAAGATCTCTTCCATTCTTGCTTCAACAATTTCTGCAATATATTTCCTTGTAAATATTCCTTCTTCATCTTTACTAATTTTTGATAGATCTATTCGATCTTTTTTGTTCACTTCCTTCACAAGCGTTGTTCCATATTCAATCTTTATTTTTTCAGCTATATCAATAGAAGTACGAAGTCCAATGGCTATATCATTTGTAATATGACCAGCTCCGATCGGTACAACAACTGAATGGATAATACCCCCATCTTCAAAAACAGAAACTCCCGTAGATGATTTTCCGATATCAATTTCCACTACACCTAATTCTTTTTGCCTTTTTGACAAAACGGCTTTTGCAGCGGCAAGAGGAGCAAAAACTAAATCATCTATATCAATTCCACATCGCTGAACGCACTTATATAAATTTTTTATATAAGGAGCCATGCCTTCAATTATTAGAGCGTTGATTTCCAATCTGACACCATTCATTCCAACAGGATCTTTGATTTTCTCTTGTTCGTCTATCGTATAGCCACAAGGAATAACTGCAATAATATCCTTATTATTTGGCATTGATATGGCCTGAGAAGCCATTATCACCCTATTGACATCCTCTTCGCTAACCTCACCGTCAGCTCGTGAAACAGCAACAACTCCTTTTGAAAACTGAGAAGATGTGTGTTTACCGTTTATGCTAATATACGCATGCTCAATTGGTATTCCAGCAGTTCTTTCTGCCGCTTCTTTTGATTTTGTTATAGCAACGATTGTTTCTTCAATGTCAACAATCACTCCATTGTTAATACCATAAGAAGGTGCTATTCCCACTCCCAAAATTAATGGCTTGATATCTCCTTCTTGCTTTTGAGAAATAATGGTTCTAATGGCGCTACTTCCAATATCTATTCCAGTTAAAATATCTCCTCTTGACATAATTTTTAATAAAAAGAAATAAACTAAAATTATAAAATGTATTAAAAATACACCTTACAAATAATATGTAAATATTTTTTTTCTATATTTTCATTATAATACATTTTTGAAAAATAAAAAAGGTCTCATTTCAGATACTGCACAAAAGAAAAAAAATAGGGTAAAAAAATCAGACATCCAATTACAATAGCGCCTAACGATGCAACCAAAACTGCCGCAGCCATCATATCTTTGATATTTTTTGCATAAGGGTGAACTCTCGGCTCAAGGATGTCAACGATTCTTTCAATGATCGAATTTATTATCTCAAGAACTAGAACTAAGACGATCATTATGACCAGAACCACTGATTCCCACAACCTTAACTGAAAACTTATTATAAAAAAAATGACAATTATTGAAAACAATATATGAATTTTGAAGTTTTGCTCCTTAAAAGCGATCCTTAAACCCTTAAGCGCATATGAAATACTTTTTACAAATCTTTTAAGATAAAACATTACAATTATATCAAAATTTAAAATCTGGCGTCGCGTCTCTCGCTCAAAACTTTATTCTCAATATTTTTCATTTCTGAATTTTCATAACTTTCCATGTGATCCAATCCTGCTAAATGTAATATACCATGAATCAATAAAATTGAAAACTCTTCTTTTATCGAATGTTTTTTCTTTTTTGCCTGTTTTTCAATTTTAGGATAGCATATAAAAATTTCACCAAAATGCAAAACATCATCAGGCGGAATTATAAATCTCTCAGTATCATCAGGCTCTTCATTTCCAAATGACAAAACATCGGTAACCTTGTCTATGCCTCTGTATTTTTTGTTCAAAGACCTAATCCTCTTTTCTCCCGTGATCACCAAACTAATTTCAACTGGTTTTCTCATCTTGATAATTTTCAATGTTTCATTCGCAATTTGATCCAAATATTTTTTGTTAATTTTCTGCTTTGTGAAATTTTTTATTTGTAAAATCATATAATTCAAGATAAAATTTAATTTCTTGATAAAATTATTATACCTAAAATAATTAAAACTAATCCACTAGTTTTTTTATTGTTAAGTTATTTTTTTAAAATATAATTCGACGACCCATTGCAAATATGAACCAACTCATTATTTTATTGTTAAATTAATAATACATTTTAAACAGCATTAAACATATATTGGATATAAATTAATATATACAACACAAGAGCGTATGTAATACGCTCTTGTGTAACTAAAATAACCAGAGAAAAATTATTTATTCAATTCTTCTTTCACGATCCTACTCACAATATTCCCATCAGCCATTCCTTTTGTTTCTTTCACAGACATCCCGATTATTTTTCCAAAATCTGAAGGATTTATTTCTTCAAGTTTTTGTATAACAGTTTGAACGATTTTGCGAATTTCATCTTCGGTCATTTGCACTGGCATATATTTCTCCAAAATCAATAGTTCCTCATTTTCCTTTTCTGCTAAATCTTGGCGATTTCCCTTTGTGTATTGCTCAATTGAATCTTTTCTACTTTTGACATTCTTTTTGATGATCCCCAGAATTTCATCATCAGTTGCCTCTGTCTTTTTATCAATTTCAAAATTTTTGATATCAGAATTTAACATTCTCAAAACCTGACGAATCTTGGCATCTCCGCTTTTCATAGAGTTTTTAAGGTCAACGCTAATCTTTTCTTTTAGATCCATCATTACGATATTAAACAAAATTAATTTGTACGATAATTTGTACGATAATCATCTTCCAGCTTACCCAGTTTTCGTAACTTTTCCTTTTCAGTAACGATTTCATTTCTTCGTAAGGCGCTCTTTCTTCTTTCTGACCTGCTTTGATTCTTATCTTTAAATCTTGAACTTCTTGCTTGTATGAGAAGACCACTTTGTTGAACTTTTTTCGAAAATCTCCTTAAAAGACTTCCAATACTTTCATTGTCTTTTTTCTTAACTTCTATCATCTTTTATCACTCTCACTTTCTATTTATTTTAATTAATTCTAAAAACCATCCAAAATCAGTATAACACAAAAAAATAATTTAGCAAGGAAATCTAACTAAAATGCATATCCAGATATAACACTGACTATTGTAACTTAATCAAGCTTTTTCCCGCCTATCAGATGCAAATGAATATGCTGAATCTCCTGTCCTCCATCCTTTCCAACTCTGAGAAGAAGCTTGTATCCCTTTTGTGAAATGTTAAGATTATCGGCAATTTTCTTGGCCACAAAGATCAACTCACCCATCAAATTTACATCTTCATTTTCAATATCGATAACAGAGCCTATGTGTCTTTTCGGTATCACAAGAACATGAACTGGTGCAATTGGATTTATATCATTGAACGCAACAACATTATCATTTTCAAAAATAATATCAGTTGAAATCTCCTTATTTATAATTTTACAAAAGACGCAAGCCATAATTATTTACTTACTTTATTTCTTTAATCTTTTTTTCACTTCTTCAACAACGTTATCCATGACAACAACTTCTTGCATTCCACTTTCCATATCCCTAATAATAACTGTGCCGTCTAATGCCTCTTTCTGACCAATGATCAAGGCGAGTTTCGAATTGAACTTATTTGCCATTCTTAATTGAGATTTAATACTATCTCTACCCAAAGATTCACCGGCTACAATATTAGCGTCTATCAACTTATCAAAAAGTCTTAATATTTTTTTTCTTGCCTTATCTCCTAATTGGACAAGAAAAACTTCTTTCTTAATATTATGATTTAGTTGAATTCCTTTTCCAAGCAAGCTCTCTATTGTTCTCTCGACACCAAACGAAAATCCAACTGCAGGAGTTTCATCTCCTCCCAGCATTTCCACCAAACCATCATATCTTCCACCGCCGCCAAGAGAAGACTGCTGACCCTCAGAATTATTTTCCCATACTTCAAAAACCGTTTTTGAATAATAATCCAATCCCCTTACTAGTCTTGAATTTAGCACATAAGTTATCTCGATCTCATCTAAAAATTCTAAAACGTTTTTAAAATGATCATGACAAGTTACACATAAATGATCAATTATTTGCGGAGCAGATGTTGCAACCTGCATGCATTTTTCTTCCTTACAGTCCAAAAGTCGCAGCGGATTAGTGTTAAGCCTTCTTTTGCAATCCATACACAATTTATTTATTTTCATTTCATAATAGTCTTGAAGTAATTTCTTGTAACTTGACCTACATTCCGTACAACCGATACTATTGATCTGGATACTTATATCTTTGATTCCAATTTTTTGAAAGATCTTCCAGGCTAAATATATTACCTGAGCATCTATTGCCGCACTCTCATCTCCAAATATTTCAAATCCAAACTGATGAAATTGCCTATATCTTCCCGCCTGTGGTTTTTCATATCGAAACATTTGACCTTCATAATATAGTTTTACGGGCTGCGACCACCTGCTCATTCCATTTTCAATATATGCTCTGACTAACCCCGCCGTACCTTCAGGCCTCAAAGAAACCGTATCTTTTCCCTGAGTTTCAAACGAGAACATTTCTTTTTCGACTATATCAGTATTGTCTCCAACTCCTCTTTGAAACAGTTCAGTTCTTTCCAGGATAGGAGTTTCAATCTTTCCAAAACCGAAGTTTTTACATAATTTTCTACCATTTTCCAAGACATGATCCCAAAGAAGTTGTTCGGGGGGCAAGATGTCTTTCATTCCTTTTACCGTTTGAACTGAAGTCATTTTTTTTCTTCTTCTTTTTTTTACTTCTTGAATCTCCTTTTTTACTCTTGGCATAACTTTTATTATAAATTAATAATTAATTTTGACCTAATATGCTCTTGACAAACTCATCGATCTTCATTATCCGTTCAGGATCGTTTTCGATATCTTGATCTTCTTTCGCAATTAAGCTTAAGTCTCCTATCACAACACTTTCAAGACATTCAGATAATAATTCAAAATATTTTACGACTTTATTACTAATAACTGAAACATCTTGACCGACATTAACAATAATAATTTTTTTACCTTTTAGTTTTTTATTTACATTATATATATTCAGTCTGTCAATAAAGTTTTTCATCATTCCAGTCACATTATCAAAATATGTCGGACTTCCCAAAATAATAAGGTCTGCATCTTCTAGTTTTGAATATATCATTTGCATATCATCTCTTTTTCTGCAGATAAAAGAAGAATCACAAGACAGGCAACCATCGCAAAACTCAATTCTCTTATTCCGAAGTAAAATCAACGCAGTACTAACTTCACTTTTTTCTGCCTGAGTTAAAATTCTTTTTAACATAAATTCGGTATTCCCTTTTCTTGGACTGCCACTAATTGCAACTATTTTCATTATTTTATTGTTATTTTTTATGATAACGACAGCACCGCTCTAATATTCGATTTTTTCAAAAACCGAAATACTGTCAAATGGCCAAGCTCGTATCCAAGCGCGTCCAACTATAAAATTCTTCTTCAACACTCCCCAAACTCGAGAATCTGCGCTTGCTACCCGATTATCTCCTAAAACATAATATTCATCATTTTTCAACTCCTTAACATAATCTCGTAAAATAATTTTGTCAGATGGTATGTAAAGATCTTCATCAAGCTTCATACCCTCCGGATTTTCAGAATTAAATATCGTTATAATATTGTTCGTGATCTCGATTTTTTCACCCGGAAGACCAATTATCCTTTTTATATAAAATAGTCTTACATCATTTGGATAATGAAAAATAATTATATCTCCACGACTCGGATCTCCAAACTTATAACTTAGTTCGTCCACGATTAGATAGTCTCCATCATGAAAATTAGGCTCCATACTTTGCCCACTCACAAAAAATGGTTGCATTACAAAAGACCTAATTCCAATTATAACAATTAAACTTATAATCACAATTTTAATTGTTTCGAATGAAAAACTTTTTACTTCAGATAAAAAATCTAACTCAGATCGTTTACCATTTGAGTCTATATTACTATCAGTCATTATTATATTTTATTTATCATTTAATTTACTTAAGAATACAACTTTTAACTCGGTAAGTCAAACGGTACGATTTAACAATATTCAAAGCAAAAATGAATTAAATAACACATCAAAAAAAGTTACGTAAATTGTATTATACACTTCATATATGATATCAATCACAAAAGAAAGACGAACAAGAAACGAATGCGCTGTAAATCATCAAACTACAGAGAGTACCGAATACATCAAAAGAGCGCTTCATGAAATTGCGACCAAGCTGAAGACAGAAATTTATATATCAAAGAATTGAAGACCGACCCAAGAAAAATAATAATTTTATTTCCAAAAGAATTGCTTGAAAGAAATGTTGCAAATAAGATTATTGTCGAAGTGACCGATCTTTACGGAATAAACCTAAAACAGCAGAAGATGCGGAAATTAAGATCATTGATAAAATTGCAAACAAATTAAAAGTGCTTTTTTTAAGCGCACCCAATGTCACCTGTTACATAAATCATACAAATGACAGTTCATCAAAGCGAATAATACCAAAGTATTTGAACTTGCGAGCTATTCAAATGAATCACTCAATCTATTGTATACTTAGGGTTTTCATTAATATTTTCGCAAGTACTTGCCAAAATGAAAAATATCTGTTAGAATTTGCTTGCATTTAAAAAATGTGAATTTAATTATATTTCAAAAATAAAGTATGAAAAAAGATATACATCCAAAGTATGAAGAATGTAACGTCAAATGTGTTTGTGGAAATGCTTTTACGACCAAATCGACCATCGCAACCATAAGCATTGAAGTGTGTGGCTCATGTCATCCTGTTTATACTGGAAAACAAAAAATTGTTGATTCTACAGGAAGAGTTGAGAGATTCAAAAAGATGGAAGAGCAAAAGAAAGATTCCCTCAGGTCAAAAGCGACAAAACGAGAAGAAAAATCAAAGAAGAAAATTGAAGCCAAGCAAAAGATCGAAGATGCCAAAACTGAAAAATAACCGTAATCATAAATGACCCTATTTTACTTATATTATTCATATAGGAAAAATAGGGTCATTTCATATATAAAAACATGAAAAATAAGCTGGAAATAATAAAAAAAGAATACGATCAAATTACCAAAGAACTCAGTAGTAATGAGGCTGTTTTTGATGCAAAAAAATTCAAAGATCTTAGCAAAAAACAGAGCAAGCTAAAAGAGATCGTTGATGAATATGAACAATATCTCAAGACAGAAAAAGAAATTGAAGAAAATAAGCAAATTGTTAAAGAAGAGAGTGACAAAGAGCTGATCGAACTTGCCCGTGAAGAAAACGAATATCTAGAAAAAAAGCTTGCCGAGATTAAAAAAGAAATTAAATCTTTGATAATACCAAAAGATCCAAAAGATGAAAAAGATGTCATAGTTGAAATTAGAGCCGGGGCTGGTGGAGACGAAGCTGGTTTATTTGCCAGTGAACTTTTTCGGATGTATGCAAAATTCGTTGAAAAACAGAATGGTTGGAAAATAATCATCTTAAATTCAAATCGAAGCACTGTTGGCGGGTTCAAGGAAATTATCTTCGAGATCAACGGTCAAGATGTCTATTCAAAAATGAAATTTGAAAGTGGAGTACATCGAGTCCAGAGAACTCCAGAAACCGAAAAACAAGGAAGGATTCACACCTCAACTGTCACAGTTGTCGTACTGCCTCAAGCTGAAGAAACTGATTTAGTGATCAAGAGTGAAGATTTGAAAATTGACGTCTTCCGTTCATCTGGTCCAGGAGGGCAAAGCGTCAACACCACCGACTCAGCCATCAGAATTACTCATGCTCCAAGTGGATTAGTTGTTTCCTGTCAAGATGAAAAATCACAACTCAAAAACAAGGCGAAAGCAATGCAAATTCTGCGTTCTAGACTTGTGGCGATTGAAGAAGAAAAAAGAGAAAAAGCCGAATCCGGAGCACGAAAAAGTCAAATCGGAACTGGTGACCGAAGTGAAAAAATCAGGACTTATAATTTTCCCCAAGACCGAATTACTGATCACCGCATCAAAAAAAGTTGGCACGAAATTGAAAATGTTCTCGAAGGAAATATTGAAAATATCATCGATTCTCTTTCGCTAGCTGAACAAGAGCTGAGAGAAAAATAATTTAGATTCGTATATTCAAAAAAACTAGTCAATTCAGAAATTGACTAGTTTTTTGATATTTAGATTATTATAAAATTTCGTTTTTTTATCCACAACGAAAGGGTTGACAAGTTATTTGATGTATGATACGTTATTAATGCTAGTCAAAGTTGCCAGCTGTAAGGTAACACAGATTAGCCAAATAAGAAGGGATCCAGAGGGATCCCTGTAAAGAAGAAAAGAGGAAAGACGAAGGAGAAAAGGAGAGGTGTGAGTTAGCCGGATTCGCTACAAAACTCAGGAAAATTTAATGCCTGAAATAACATCACCTTATTCTCCCTTCAAATTATATTTATCTCTTTTGACCAAAGGAAAGTGGGTATTTTAAAATACAATTTTAAGCTTATTAACAAAATAAGCAATGCCCACTCTTCCACTTTTCATCATACAAAAAGGCAGAGGCCTGTTTTTTTATTTTTAAAAACTGGATAAACAGATAAATTTCATGGTTTGAATTTTAGCTCTTGACAAAATATTGTATTTATGATACTCTTATTCTTAATAAGTGCACTCGACATACAAAAACAATAAAGTGGGAGGTGGTGTAATACAAAACAATTACACAAACAAACACCTCCCACTTCCTCCACTTCTAAAGCTACAGCATCTATGCTGTTTTTTATTTTTTAAATAGCTCCTTCAAAGCAATACCCGTGAATGATTCCTTGTGTCTTACCACTTCTTCAGGGGTCCCTGTGACAACAACTCTGCCACCATCTTCTCCTCCTTCGGGACCAAGATCAATGATATAATCAGCAGACTTGATGACATCCAAATTATGCTCAATGACCACGACCGTATTCCCGCCATCAACAAGACGATTCAAAACATCTAATAACTTTTTTATATCATCAAAATGAAGACCCGTGGTCGGCTCGTCAAGAATATACAAAGTTCTACCAGTTGCTTTTCTGGAAAGTTCAGCTGCCAGCTTGATTCTTTGCGCCTCTCCTCCGGAAAGCGTTGTGGCAGCTTGCCCAAGATGAATATAGCCCAATCCCACTTCTTTTAATATTTTCAAGACATCATAAACCTGAGGAACATCTTTCCAAAAATTTACTGCTTCTTCCACTGTCATTTCCAAGACCTCAGCAATATTTTTTCCCTTATATTTTATTTTCAAGCTTTCTTGATTATATCTTTTTCCCTCACAAATCTCGCATGGCAGATAGACATCGGGAAGAAACTGCATTTCAACTTTGATAAATCCTTCACCTTTACAAACTTCACATCTTCCACCCGCAACATTAAAGCTAAATCTACCAGGCTGATAACCCCGCGCCTTTGCCTCTTTTGTTAATGTGAAAATTTCTCTAATTGGCGTGAAAAGACCCGTGTATGTCGCTGGATTACTGCGCGGAGTTCTGCCAATCGCCGATTGATCAATTTGAATAATCTTGTCAATGTTTTCGACTCCTTCAATTTTTTGATGCGCTCCTGGTTTTTGCAAAGAATGGTGAAGTTTTCTTGCTAGTGATTTATACAAAACTTCATTTACTAAACTTGATTTTCCACTTCCGGAAACGCCCGTCACGCAAACAAAAGACCGCAGAGGAAAACTCACATCGATATTTTTCAAATTATTTTCCGTCGCCTTGTAAACCGTCAAAAAGTTCTTGCCCATTTTTCTTTTGACTTTGGGTACTTCAATTTTCTTTTTTCCAGAAAGATATTGTCCTGTGATTGAATCTTTGCACTTCAAAATTCCACTGTAACTTCCAGCAAAAACGATTTCTCCACCGCGAGCTCCAGCTCCTGGTCCAATATCAACTAAATAGTCTGCCTCTCTCATTGTTTCCTCGTCATGTTCAATGACGATCAAAGTATTCCCGATCTCTCTCAAATGCTTCAAAGTATCCAAAAGCTTCCTATTGTCTCTGGCATGAAGTCCAATTGAAGGCTCATCAAGGACATAAAGAACTCCCACTAGAGCGCTGCCAATTTGCGATGCCAGGCGAATTCTTTGCGCCTCTCCTCCTGCCAAAGTGGTTCCTGTTCGATCAAGCGTCAAATAATTCAATCCAACATCTACCAAAAAACCTAATCGATTTGTAATTTCAACAACCACCTTTCCTACGGTTAACTCCTCTCTTTTGCTCAATTTCAGATTACGGAAATATTCAAAAGAATGATTGATGGACATAGCAGAAATTTCGGCAATATTCTTTCCATGAACTTTGACAGACAGGGCTTCTGTTTTTAATCTTGACCCCAAACAAGTTTTACAAGAACTTATGCTCATATATTTTTCAATTTCTTTTCTGACAGCCGAGGAATCAGTTTTGAAATATCTTCTTTTCAGATCATTAACAAGCCCGTTAAATTTCAAGTGGAAGACATTACTTCCCTTTTTCGTATAATATCGAACTTCAAGCTGCTCCTCCTCCTTTCCGCCATATAAGATTATATCCAATTTTTCTTTGGGAATGTCTTTTAATCTGACGTTCAAAGGAATCTGGAATTGTTGCGCAATAGAATCCAAAAGCGAACCATAATAATTGTTCGACTTATAACTCCAAGGCAAAACACCTCCTTCACTGATCGTTTTGTTGTGATCAGGGATGACAAGTTTCGCATCAATTTCCATCTTATTGCCAAGACCATTGCAATTAGGACATGCCCCATAAGGACTATTAAAAGAAAATAGTCGAGGTTCAATATCAACAAAAGCAATTCCACAATCGTAACACGACAGCTTTTTGTTCATTATCAATTCATCTCTGCCAGAAACAACTGACATTAACCCATCGGACAAGTTCACAGCCTGCTCAACATCTTCAAAAATTCGACTTAAATTTTCTTCGTTAATCACAATTTCATCAATGAAAATATCGATCCGATGTATCTTATATCGCGCCAAATCAATTTTCTCATCCAAGCCAACGAGCTTTCCATCAATTCTCGCTTTGTGATATCCCTTTTTGTAAATATCATTCAGAAGCTGAAGATACTCCCCTTTCTTGCCACGAACTATAGGAGAAAAAATTTTAATTTTTTTCCCTTCAAATTTATCTAAAATATTATCAATCATTTGCTCCACGGTCATCGCAGTAATTTGTTTTTGACAGTTTACACAATGTGGAACTCCAATCTTTGCAAAAAAAAGTCGCATATAATCATAGATCTCCGTGATTGTTCCCACCGTGGAACGTGGATTATGGGAGGTCGCTTTTTGACTTATCGAAATCGTCGGAGAAAGACCTTCAATGTGATCAACATCAGGCTTTTCCATTTGTCCCAGAAACTGACGAGCATAGCTTGAAAGACTTTCTAGATATCTCCTCTGACCTTCAGCAAAAATTGTATCAAAAGCCAGCGTAGATTTTCCAGATCCCGATATACCTGTAAAAACAATGAATTTATCACGTGGAAGTTCAAGATCAATATTTTTCAAATTATGCTCTCGAGCACCTTTGATGATTATTTTATTCATATTTAAAAATAATTAACATATACTGCTTTATAATCTTAATCTACTTTTATTATTTTGCCAATAACAAAACCCTATCAATCAATAATCGCCCTAATAGACGATTATTGATCTTACATCCAGTTATTTTATGAATTTATTGAAATGATTAAATATCCAGCAACAAGTAAAAATACTTGCACCACGAAAGCGCTAAACATAAGAAAATAAGAAGCTAATTTTTCTCTTAAATATAAAATATAACCCAAAATTGAATTTATGATAATGACAATTAATCCGACTGTAAAAATTAAATAGATCTGCTCATAGTCTCCTCGATAATCATCACCAAAAATGAAATTATAATGAAGAATTATTGGATAATTTCCATTTATCTGGTTATAAAATAAATAAATTAATAAAGAAAAATTTAAAAATAAACTCGAAACTGTCAAATTCACTATTATTTTATTCTTCCAATAAGGCCTAGAAAATAATAATTTTATTCCACTTAATAAAAACTTTTGGAAGATAAAAAATCTTCTTATAATCACCTTTAATCTTTTTTCATCTGACATTTATATTTTTTGTTATAAATTAATACTAGAACATTATGACTAAGAATTGAATAAATATAAGGAAATCAAATAACTAGCTATAGAGAACAATGCTATTGCCGGAAGAGCTGGTATTGGTTTTTTCTCTTTTTGAACGATAAAAATCAGATGATCGACAACAAATCCGATAATTGCCCCAAATATAATTGCAATTGAAAATTTGACTCCCAGAAAAAAAGTTGAAGCAGCAAAAAATAATGGCAGAATAATATCCCCTGTCCCAATAAAAATAAATTCATCTTTATTTTCCGAATTAATGAGATCAAATTTACGAGACCACAAAGAAAGTTTTTTGGGGATCACAATTGCTAAAACAGCTCCTCTTTTTGCCATACCTTGAAAAAGTTTAACCATGTGACGAGTTTTATATACCGCGATTACATCATATATCGAGAGCAGAACAAGTATTATTATAGCTAATAATGGACTGACACCTGTTCCGAGACTGGCTGCAATTCCGGACATTCCAATTATAATAATGAAATTTTGCGTCCATATCCTTGGATAGACAAATCGAATCACAACGATCAACACTGATGCAAAAAATGCAATTCCTTTCGTAAAGAAAATTCCAAATAATCCCTGAGCTCCAAAAATTATTGCACCTGAAAAAAAGAATTCAAAAAGAAATTTCCCCCTAAAAGCCTTCAGAAAAAAAAGCATCAAAGAAGTAGCAATAAAAAAAGAAAGTAGAAATTGGAACAAATCAATTTGCGCAAATTGATAATTTGCTCCTTGCACTGGGACTGCTTGAGGAGGAACGAAAACAGACTGTACGGGCTCTGTTGTATAAAAAACATCTCCAGTTATCATGCTATTCGTGATGACTAGCGTAAAAAAAGCAGTTAACAAAAAAGCAATAATAATTTGAATTAAAAAATTTAATTTTAAATCTCTTCTGTCTGTCATAGGCTCTGTTACATTTAATTACTACCTTAAATTACAAAACACGATCAAATTGTCTCTCAAAATGATTCGCCAGCTATCGAATTCCGTGAAATGAAAAATTATAATTACATAATTCAAAGTGCTTCTATATTTTTTTTCTAATTGTTTTTCTCTTACAATTATTTCTGAAAGTACTACAAACCCTGTATGCAGTTTTTCCTTTTATACATTTTTTTGATGAATGTTTTTTCATATTTTTTTAAAAAAGACCTGATAAGTAAAGAAGTTTTTCTTCTGATTATTTATTTTTTGAACTAAATCCTGGATTCCCAACTTCTCAGAAATGACAAAAAATGCGTTTTTCAGAGACTTCTTAATCAGCGAAATTTTGCACGAAAATCATCCCTTTTTCTCCGCCGTTGATCACACCAATTCCAATTCTGTGAAAATAGAAGTGGAGAATATTTTTTCTATGATCATCGCTTTTCATCAACCCATCATGAGCGATAGAAAGATTTGGTTGCAAGGCAAGATTCTCACCAGAAGCAGTGAATAATACTCCTCCCAGATTCATACGGTCAGCTGGACCCCTTCCTTCAAGATCAATATGCCCAAAATACCCTCTCTCAAACATATCCTTTCCATAATTTCTAGCAACATCGCGTAATTTATCATCCACAACTAGAGGTTTAAATCCTCTCAACTCCCGTTCTTTATTCACCAATAGAAGCATTTCATTTTCCAAATTATTCTCAATTCGCAAATCAAAGACTTGAAAACCCAGCTCGATTGGAGGTTCAGCATCTTGCACATCCATCAAAGCCTCTATATCGTTTGTTGTCTCTATTATAATATCGCCAAATATTTTCTCAAAATCTTGATTTATACCTATAGGGTCAGTTTTTACAAAACTCCCAAAAGCAGAAGAGTCAAGTTCAGACCTAAAAAGACTCGGCAAATAAAATGAATGAACAATTGACATCATCAGAAAGATTACAATCATGCCGTATAAGGTAGCGATTAATCCATAAATAAATCTTCTTATTTTTATTTTAGGTATTGTAAATAATTTACGATCTATTGTTCTATTTAAAATAAAAACAGTAATCACCCTGAAAAACAATATACTAATAAAAAATCCGATGATATTTGCATAAACTTCACTCAATTCAAAATAAATCAAAAATACAGACGCTAAAACCGAATAAGCGAAAAAGGATAACCCAAAAGAAACTATGAAACTTATTATATTAATAATCAAAAAAAACAATTTTTGTTTTGTGCCATTAATAAAACAAAATAACAAATATATCACGATTATCACATCTATCCAATTTCCGATCATACATAAAATAAATAATTATACCTTTATTTTATCACAAAAAAAACAAAAAGCCTAAAAATAACCTAATTCACATAAAAAAATTACCCTAGGATATCTTTTCCTAGAGCATTATACATCAATCTCCTGTTTTTGTATTGATTACCTTTATGTCACTTTTATTTATTCCAAGATTTTTACTGATTTTATTTATACCGGAACCTGTCAACTACTGCATAGGCGATATTATCCGAATGATCTCCAATTCTCTCTAGATTCATCAGAATTTCAGCAAAATATTTTCCCTTTTCCAGCGAACATACTCCCTTGTTCATTCTTTCAAGGTGATTACTATAAGATTTTTTCACAATTTCGTCTACCTTATTCTCATGCTTAATAATTTCATGAGCAAGATGTAAATTATCTTCTTCCAGGGCTTTTGTCACCAAATTCTGCATAATTCTTAATTTACCAAATATCGCGGTAAGCTCGCGATCTGCTTTTTCAGAAAACTCTATATCCTCATCTTTTAATTCCACAAATAATTCAGAAACTGCCAAAATATGATCAGACAAATGTTCAAGATCTGTCACAGAATGCATGAGACTATAAAGTTTCATTAAGTCTTTTTTACTTAAATTTTGTTGGGAAATTTGAGACATATATTCTGAAATTTTTCCGGTCATTTCGTCTACATCATTTTCATAATTTTCAACTTTTTCCAGCAACTCTATTTTATTTTCAAAAAATATTACTCTTGACATTTCAAGCATTTCTGAAGTCTTGTTTGCCATTTCAACCACGGCGCGATTAGCCTGCCTAAGCGCGACCGAAGGAGTATAAAGAAGTTTTCGACTTAGATAAGAAAATTTCAACTCTCCTATTTCGCCTTTTGGGGCATATTTATTAATCAATTTCACAACAAAAGGAACAAAGGGGAGGACGATCAACGCTGTGACAAGATTGTATATTGTATGAGCATTTGCAATTTGTCTTCCTGTGTCAGAAGAAGTAATACTTGCTACATAAATAAAATATTTGAAGAACATCACAAATATAATCACCCCTATAGCATTGAGCAATATGTGAGTTATAGCGAGATCACTTAAAAAACCTCTTCTTTTTGCTCCTATGTAAATAACTTTCAAACTAGAACCGAGATTAACTCCCAAGATCATAAAAAGTGCAATTTGAAGATCGATGGCTTGCGTCAATCCCAAGGCAACAACAACGACAGACGTAGCACTACTACTTTGAATTATCAACGTTAAAATTGCCAGTACAAATATATAGACAAATGGCGTAGAAGAAAAAGAATTTATCAAATTTACTGCCAAAGTATCATGAGACAAAGAATGAGCACTAGAAAAAATAAAATTCATACCAAGAAACAAAAAACTAAAGCCCACAAGAGCTTCACCAATATTCTTTCTTATTTTTCCGCTTGAAAAGATGTGAATCACAACCCCCACGGTCAAAATTGGCAAAGCATATACACCGATCTGAAAGGATGCTAATTGGGTTGTAATTGTGCTTCCAATGTTTGCCCCCAGCATCACAGGTATTGCCGAACCAAAAGTCAAAAGACCAGCGCTGATAAATCCAACTAGCATTGTGATGGTCGTACCACTGCTTTGAATCACAGCCGTGATCCCTGTACCGATCGTCAGACCTCTTATCGGATTATCGTTGGTTTTTGTGAGAATTTCCTCCAATCTAAATCCTAGGATCTTCTGCAAACTAACGCCTGAAAGATGAATTCCGTAGAGCAAAATCGCCAATCCTCCAAACATTTCAAATATTGTCTCAATCTCGATCATAATTACTTTTTTTATTTCCTATAAAAATTCAAAATAATTTTCTATTCACAACCATATTCCTTATTCTAGTACTTTTATTGATTATGTAAAGTTTTGTGATGTGCATAAGTTTTTCTGAATAGGGGTTGACAAGATTTCGATATCGTGATAGATTATTTAGTAAAGTCGATTTCTAGTTTTTGCTAGAAAGACAGGACTTTAAAATATAGAATCTACAAAATTGCACTAAGGTGTATTAGATTCGAGAGGAATAAGTAACAATGAAAATAGATACAAAAGATTTCAGAAAATGCAAAATAGATTATAAGACCAATTTCTGATCACCAGTACACCGGCCGCAGAGCGCAAATTGCGCAATTGCAAAAAATCATAGCCTAGAGCTATGAAGGAAGTGTCATATGACAAAATAACAAATGAGGACGAAACAAGGCATATGTCGATGTAAACTTTAAATAATACATCAACTTCGTCCTCTTTTAATCTCAATTTCTCATTATCCCAAAAAGGCATCAAGGCCTGTTTTTTTATAATCTAAAATTTTTTTTATCTCGATCTGTAAACTAGACAAGTCTCACTATTTCCCCCTAACAAGGGGGATTAAGGGGTTTATAAGCCCAAGGCTCATCAATCTTGGGCTGAAAAACTATTTAAATCGTGAAGAGTTTTAGCTAGTGTATAGATTTATCGTCGCTATCGCTCTGTCGAAAATGACAGTGGGATGATGGAATTAGAAATTAACAATGTCATGCTGAATATATTTCAGTATTGATTCAGAATCTTTTGGAGTATAGGTTATATTAACCTATAAATCACAAAATTAGTGGTAGCAGATGATAGATTCTGAAATAAATTCAGAATGACAAAGTATATTTTTTGCATATTTACAATCTTTAATACATCAAATAGAATAAAAAAAGGTTTCTAAACTTGATGTAATTTATTGTTTTGCGAAATTTCAAACCCACCCCAACCCTCCCCTCCCTTATCAGGGAGGGAGTAATTATTCATATTTCTCTTTTTAATATAATCGAAACTTTGCAATTTATGTCTAAAAATGTTAAGTTATTAAGAATAGGAGGTTAATTGCAGTAATGTAATTAATAAAACAGCCTAACTTATTATCGATAAAAGATCCTGAATCAATACTGAAATAAATTCAGCATGACATTGTTCAGGATGACAAATTTTATTTATAAAATTTAATAATAACTAAAAACATATGACTCAAAATTTAATAAGCAAAATTGAAAAAGAGCGGAATTCAAAAGTTATCACTTATGTCACTGGCGACAGACAACCATTCGTCACAAAAGTGGCAGATGATATTATTCCGATCTTTGCCAAACATTTAGAAAAGATTGGCAAACAAAATAAGATCAGTTTATTTCTATACACCAGAGGTGGAGATATGATTACTCCAATCAGACTTATCAAGCTGATCAGAAGTTATGCTGATGAAATTGAAATGCTTATCCCCTATCGCGCTCATAGTGCTGGCACCTTGATTTCAATTGGAGCAGACAAGATCGTCATGGGTAAACTTGGTGAACTTAGTCCAGTTGATCCCTCTACGGGACATCCTTTTAATCCTGAAAACCCTTTGAATAAAAATCAAAAAATGGAAATTAGCGTAGAAGATCTGAATTCCTATTTTCTCCTTGCCAAAGAAAAAGCTGGCGTCAAGGATGATCAGATGGTTAATGTCTTTGAAGATCTAACCACAAAGATCCATCCTCTTTCACTTGGAAATGCTTATCGCGCTACCAGGATGGCAAAACAAATCACTCAAAAACTTCTCTTGATGCATTTTGATGCAATCAATGACAAAGAAAAAATCGCCAACATTGTCAACGAGATCACTGGTGACATTTGTATTCATGGCTACCCTATCACCAGAGATGAAGCATCTGACCTTGGATTAAATGTCATTGAACCAGAGACAGAGACAGAAAAAAATCTTTGGGAATTATTTGAAATATATTCTGAAAAAATGGAGCTCAAGAAAAAATTTGACCCAGTTGCAATTCTGGGAAGTCAAGAGATCGCCCCCTTCAAATTTTATGGAGCTTTCATTGAAAGCGCAGATATGACCGACGGATTTGTTTTTAATGGAAAAGTGAGAAGAATCATAAAAGACAATCGCGCCAATATTGATGTGAATGTCGAATCCTCGACTTGGGAAAGTATATAAAGCAGTACTATATAAAAAGCACTAAGCGCAATTTAAAAGAAGTTGAATTTCCATTCAACTTCTTTTTTCATATCTCTTGGAACAAAAACTACAATAGAAAAAATAATATAAAAATAGCCAAGACTATTCTATATCCTACAAAAATATTATAACTTCTATTTTCAACATACCGAATCATATACTTGATTGCCAAATATCCACTAATTGCCGCCGTCATAATGCCAATTAAAATGCTAATATCAATACCTTCTTTGATTAAATTTGGAAATTCCATAATACCCGCCCCCAGAATTATTGGCGTAGAAAGTAAAAATGAAAATCGCGCTGAGGCAGTTCTGGAGAGACCTAAGAGAAGTGCCGCTGTAATCGTGATCCCACTACGAGAAACTCCAGGAATAATCGCCAAGGCCTGAAAAAGACCGATTACAATCCCAGCTTTCAAGGTTAATGCTGTGAAATTTTCTTTTTTTATTCCAACCCTATCAGAATAAAACAGAAGCAAGGCACCAATTGATAAGGTCATGGCAATCAGAGCTGGATTACGAAAAATATTTGTAGCATAATCATTCAAAACAAGACCTGCAAAAACACCTGGAATTGTGGCAGCAATAATGATAAAAAATATATCTAATTTTAGTTCTTTTGTCTTGAACTTTAAACTTCGTAAATTTTTTACCAGATATGAGTTTACAATTATATCATACCAATCCTTCCTAAAATACACTAGTACTGCGATCAATGTTCCAAGATGCAAGGCTACATCAAAAGACAGTCCTTGATCTTGCCAGTTAAAAAGCCTTGAGCTTAAAATCAAATGAGCAGAACTTGAAATCGGTAAAAATTCAGCAAGCCCTTGAACAAATCCTAAAATAATCGATTGAATAATTTCCATTAAGACTTATAAAATTTAAAAAGATATAACGATGACCAAATTCCAGCAAAAGAAAAGGCTACGATCCAAAAGTCAAAATTTCCATAATAGCCCCAAACTAGCGCGATCAAGGCAACGCTCCAAGCCGCAAGCGCTTTTCCAGCCGATAATGACATTTCATAGAACATATTATATTTCAAAAAACCTTTATGATTTTTTCCCGCGCTATATATAAAAGTATACAAAGGATAATTAATAGTTGTTTTTGAGCCCTTTGACATAATATCTACTAAGAGCACTCCCAGCCAATTTGCAGAAAAAGGTCTTAAGATCCAAGAGATCACATAGACAATCGTTCCATAAGCAACTAATTTCTTCTTATCTTTTTTTGGCAAAACGTCAGATAACTTTCCGACATACAAAGACACAATGGCAATTATAATTGCAATCGTACTGATCAAAACTCCTATCAAATCAAACTTTTCAATGATAAGAAAAATAAAAATTGGCCACCCGATTGAGGCAATCACTTCTTCTCCAAAACCAAAATAAGCAATTGAATCTTTTCTCTTGTAGTGCCCATAAGGTTTTAAGAATCGTTTAAAAGAGTCCCTATACGAAAAATTATGTGGCTCAAATTGCTCACGAGTTGCAAATAGAGGTATAGCCGAGACTAAACTTATCAAAGAGACAACAACAAAAAGCACTTGAAAACCAAAATTAACCAAAATTATTCCTCCAATAATCGGACCTAAAATTGTTGCGATTGTCAGAATAAAGGTCAGAACGCTTAATTCCCTTCCTTTGTATCCAGAGGCTCCATAATGAGCAAAATCGGTATGATAGGAAGGCCAAAAAAATGTTTTATAGACAACCATAAAAATTATAGCGACAAATGCCAACCAAGGATAATTGACTAACTGAGAAAGTGTCAAGAAGTATAAAATTCCGAATGGAATACTATAAAATATACAATGTTCAAAACCATACTTTGCAGCAGCTTTTGCCCCAAAAGAAGCCGTAAAGAAATAAAGAGTATAAGCAATTGCATAATACGCGAACACAATTGACAATGAACCATACAAAGTGTAAAGATATATTGGTTCAAATATTGTAACCATTGAGAATGCAAAATTTTTAATTGCAACCGAAGCATAGAGCTCTGTGATTTCATGTCTGAGAGTGTGTTTCAAATAATGATCGAGAAAATAATTAGACATAGACTAGTTGATATTAAATTTATTAAAAAAATTCTGCATATTTTCTTTTCCGACAATTCCCATTCTTATGATCTTTGGAATTGTAGTTGTCAGATCTACGATCGTTGAAGCTTGAATGTCTTGAATGTCTCCTGAGCTGACGAATAAGTCAGGATTAGGTTTGCTCTTGGAAAATTCTTGCATAATTTCATCTGCACTGAATAAATTTTTTTCACCTGATATATTTGCGCTTGTTGCTATAATTGGAAAATCTACTTTCTTTAATAATTTCAAAACAAAATCATTTTGAGGAATTCGAATCGCAACAGTTTCTCCATTTCCAGTTAAGGAATAAGGCACAATATCTTTTTTTCTCAAAACAACAGTGATTGGTCCTGGCCAGATGTTATCTAATATTTTCTCAATATTTAAATCAATACAGGCAATTCTTCGTGCCGACCTTATATCTTTCACAAATATTGACAGAGGTTTTTCATTCTCACGATCTTTGATCTTTTTTACCTTCTCAATTGTCTCTTCGTCAAAAGCGTTTGCCCCCATTCCATAAATGGTATCAGTTGGAAAAATAATGACACCGCCACTTTTTAAAACCTCAGAGGCAGTGCTAGTCACTTTTTCAATGTCATTTATATCTAAATTTATTTTTTTCATATAGTCTCAGTTTACAATAAATCAATCTTTTTGCCAATAAAAAAAGACAGATTAACATCTCATTGATTTAATTCAATTACCGCGCTATAAGTTTTTACTCACTTGCAAATAAGATATAGTATATATTTAAGATCAGTAGCGAAAAATATATTCTTTTAATCAAGATATATCATAGTAATCTCTATATATACCCCACTACTTTACATCCACTCCAATATCATAAAAATCTCTTTCCCTATTATTGACAATATAAACCATATCCCAGGACCTGTTAGGACGTACAAATTGTTCTACTAAAACATTAAGCCAGTGCTTTGTTTTACTATCTCTTGTTTCATAAACCTTGTTGTCGTTTAATTCTCTGACTAGATTTGAAATTTTGAATTGATTGAATTGTTGTTGTGTTATAGTTACTATTTTGTTCCACTTTAAATGATTATAAAAACTAAATACTATTGGATTCGGAATATGTCTGAGATAATCTCCTTTTTTAACATATATTTTATAATCATTTTCTATTCTGATAATATCGCCATCGAGAAGTTTTTCTGACTCAAAATTTTGGATTATTTCTTTCTCAATTACTTTTGTTTCTCCGCCAGTAATTGATCTGAATTTAACATATAGCTTTGTGATACCTGAAGAGAAGTTTAATTCTTTTTCCTTTCTATATGGCTCCCAAGAAACATTCTGAAAATCTAAGGTCGTGGAGATGGCCATTTGATAAGAATTTTGAACATTAGAAATTAAGATTTTTTTGCCATCTGTTTGTATTATTTGAATAGAAGGAAGTCCAAAATTAGAATTAATTATTGGAGGAGTCGGTCTAACGATTACTCCACCAGCTGCTACTAAAATTAAAATATTATCTGTCCCCGTGGAACTTTCATTTGCAACAATGATAGTAACAGAAGATTGTCCATTAATATTGGTGATTGTGAAATTATCTGTATGAGTTCCATCATCAGTGAAATTAGTATTGGCGACTGTAGATGGTATAATTGTTCCATTTTGATCAACACTAAAAGTAATGTTTCCTGAAACATTTGTAGTTGTATTTTGGTAGATGTCTCTTGCTGTTATGGTTATCGGAAACGCAACTCCATAATTAGCGTTTTCTGGAACATCAATAAAAAAGTTCTCAAGAGCTGCTGGAGAAACTGTGATGTCCAAATTAGTGTCCGTCACATAATTAATATTCGTAGTAATGGTGGCAATTTCATCTTTGTATAATTTCAAATCGCATGTAGCAACTCCATTAGTGAAAGTCAAAATTGTTGCAGATCCAAAATCAATATCCACTGCATCTTTATCGGTACAAGTTGGTGCGGTAGAATTTGGTGAATCATTGGCACCAGAAAAAATGACTGACTTATCTCCTGTGAAATTGGCAATAACGCTAGATTCTGCGTCTTTAGCGGTAATAGTAATAGTTTGACTTAGTCCTGCTGTTTGAACTGCGCTTCCAGTGATAGCGATTTCATAAACCTGTTCTATCGAAAGAGTAGAAAATGACGAAGCTAAGCTTTGATTATTATACTCTGTTAAAATCCAATCCGTGCCACGAATCGTGTTTGAAATGCGAACTTCGTCGATCTGGCCATTAAAATATGCTGTACCAACCCCATCCTGCCAAGAACCATGATGACCAATTGTAAAATCTTGTGATGCGGGAAAAACATCTGCCAGCCACATTGTGGCGCTTTCTCCCGAACCAATTAATGTTTGTCTTTCCCCGTTAATATAAACTTCAATTCCTGAGCCTGTTTGTTGAAAGACAAAATGACTCCAATTACCTGCCGAAATTGAACCAGCTGGTGTCGATAGATCAAATTGAACAACATCATCAATTTCGCCGAAAAATCTAATATATGATTCATTTATTTCTCTAACAATAATAAAGTCCCGAATACTGGTTTTTCTAAAATTTAGCAGCTGACTAAAATAACCATCTCCTGTGGGATTAAACCACATCTCAATTGCACCAGTGGAAGTGTTAAATCCTGATCGACTCCCGTAGTCTGATAAATCAACATAATCATCCACTCCATCAAAATCTAAACTTCCGTCAATTTGTCCCGCGATTTGATCTTCTGTCAGCATCGTTCCTCCTGACGTTCCATTATTATTATATTGAGTTGAGTCTGTTGACTGTGGGGCAGAGCCCGATGGGTCCGCGCTGAGATGTTGAATCATTTTTTGATTTGAACCCCAGACTGCAGTTGAGTTTTGTTGGGAAGTGATACTGGCGTTGCCATAATACATATAGATAATAGTATCATCGTTATAATCAAGAACTGGGAGTTTAACCCAGACTTGAAGTTCTCCAGTAGCAGAAATATAGCTTTCAATTTCATGAGCCAATTTGTCATTTTGAGTGGCAGATGACCAATTTGTGACACTTGTGGTAAACAGAATGTCATCTGCATCTACTTGAGCGCTTGCTTGAAGATTTACATCTGTAGGAAGATCAATGAGAAATGGAAAGTTGATTAAATTGGTAGAACCTGAAATTTTGGTATTATCTATCGTGATTGCTTTTCTATATGACCAGGCGGAAAGATCTACTGGCGATTGACTTTCTTCAATGCCAAGAGAATAAAACTCTGTTGGTTGTGATTGATTGTTATATTCAGTCGTGATCCAGTCTACTGAACGGGCGATGTTAGAAATACGGACTTCATCGATTTGACCATCAAAATATCTATTATTGGGAACAACAGCGTTATCAAGCCATCCAATTCTCAAAGGATAAGTAGTTTGATCAATTGTCCCACTTACATTATCGCTACCAGCATTTATTCCATTGACATAAAAAACAACTTGAGAACCGCTGTAAGTTGCTGTTACATAATACCAATTATTAGCCAATAATGTCGAAGTAGCTAAATACCATCCTCCAACACCATATAAATAGATCATTGGCACACCAGCATCTAATTCAAAATAATAAGATTGCCTTTTAGTAGCAATGGTTTGCCTATCGTCATAAGCATTTGTCATTGAATCTGAATTGATCCATGCGCTAATAGTTAAAGCATCTGAAATATCTAAGCTAGCACTATCATCTGATTCAACATAATCATCACTTCCATCAAAATCTAAACTTCCGTCAATTTGTCCTGCAATTTGATCTTCTGTCAACATCGTTCCTCCTGACGTTCCATCATTATTATATTGAGTCGAGTCTGTTGATTGTGGGGCAGAGCCCGATGGGTCTTCATTGAGATGTTGAACCATTTTGAAATTATCAGCTCCTCCATCATCCCAGACACTAGAGATGTTTTCTTGAGAAGTGGTGATGGCTGAGTTGGCATAGTAAATATAGATCGTTGTATCAGCTGAAGATGAAAGAGTTGGAATTTTCACCCAAGAAACAATCTCTCCTGTAGAGTTGTCATATTTTTCAATTTCATGATCCAGTTTTGTGTTACCATCAGAAGAGATAAAGATAATATCATCTCCTTCAAGGTCTGTCACTTTCCCGCCATTAGAAGTGTGCTTAAGAGCGGAATCAGAGTGAGAGATGAGAATGGGAAAATTTAATTGATCAGTGTTCAAGACTTTAGTGCTGTCAATTGTAATTTCTTTTCGATAACTCCATGTTCCTCCAACAGAATACCATGCTGCATCTGCCTTATGAACAGCTATGTTCCCAAATTTATTTATGATATCAAGAGGAAAAAAAACACCGCTTATGGTTTGAAAAATAAGAATAAAAGCAAGAAGAGTAGCAGTGGCTTTTTTGTGAGCTTCAAGCTTCGTTATAGTTAATTTGAGATTTAAGATGGATCTAGTAAGAGATTTTAGTATAAAGCTCTGCGTGGATATGGTTGGAACTCTGTTATTCTTCATTCCAGAAATATTATACTGAACAGTCTTTGAATTCTTTTGTTTTTTATAGTAACAGCAATCAAAATGTTGAGAAGAAAATGATTTATTGAAATATAAAAAACTACTCAGTCTTGAACTTAGTGTTTTGTTAAATTTTGGACTAAAAATGAAAAAAGATTCATTTTTTGCTTCTTTTTTCTTTTGACCTTTAATGTCACAAACCGTCTTTTTCATGTTTATATATTTTTCATTAATAAACACATAGCATCCTATCACAACAAAGCGCTTTTGATCTTATATTGCAAATTGTTTTATTAATACAAGATAAATTAATATCATATTAACACATTAACATAAGAGGTGCAAAAACATTCTTTTGAAATATTAGATTTTCAGTAAAATGCAATGAGAATATATATTCTCATTAATTTTAACTGACAATCAAAAGGATCTATCCGAATCAATCCAGTTTTTAATTTGTTTCATATAATATTAGTTTACAATAAATCTACCTTTTTGCCAATTTCTTATATCCTTTTTGCATATATCTGATTCTTCTTTATGAGGGTTCAGAGTGTATGTGAACTTATACAAGCTATTGACATATTTATTAAACAATGATATATTTTAAGATTGCATAAGTGATATACAAAATATATAAGAAGGTGATAATTTTGAAAGTTGTTACATGTATAGTTCGTTCCTTTCAAGCTGGAACTGGAGAAAATGGAAAACTCTTCGACGAATATTTATTCGAAAAAAAGGTTCAAAATCCAATAAGAAGACTATTTCAGACTACAAAAACGGTGATTGGCGATTTGATTATACTCGTCAACACAGAAATAGGTAATCCGCTTGCTGAAATTATTGATTCAAACGGAAAAACGCCGACACAGATAGCGTTTGAAAAATCATTTCCTAATGAAATAACAAGTGGTAAAATAGTTGTTCACTTATGTAAAAAATGGGGAGACAATCCTGGAAGTGCCACGGCGCTAAATACTGGTCTTGAAATCGCAAATAATAATAATGCAAAGTGGGTGCTAATTTGGTCACCTGAAATTGATCTTGACGGTGATTATGTAGAAACAGCGCTTGAATATGCAAAAGAAAAAAACTTAGCGGTTGTCGGAGTGTTAAGAGAACGTCATTGGGAAAGACCTCAATGGAAAGTTCCACAAAATACCGTAGCATTATGGAACTTAAAAACTTTATTATCCGTTAAGGGATTTAGCGAATCCTGCAATGGTGTCGGAAAAAAGGTATTAACAAAAGAATTTGGAGAAGTTCCTCTTGCTGGCATGGAAGATTTTCATGCCATGCTAAAACTCCTTTCTAACGATAACGACCCTTTTAACTGGGGCGTAATTGGTAGAAAAAAACCATTAAAGTGGAACGTTGATTTCGGAGGGGAGCGAGAAAGGCGTCATCTCGAAAAAGTTGCAAGACAATATGCAGTAATGGAAGCATGGGCTAATGAAATTTTCCCCAACATTCAATTTGAAAAAATAATGGATAATCTTTTTTCTTGTGGATGTGAAATATAAAATATGAAAAACCTATTATAGATATTTAATATAATTTATTATCTAATAATAGGTTTATTTTTTATTAAACATTATGATAATATAATAAAGATAACTCCTAAAACCATGATTAAAGACCCAAACAATCTATTTTTAAAATTTTTCTCTTTAAAGAAATAATACCCCCAAAAAACACTAAATATCGCACTAGTTCTTTTAATTGCAATAACATAGATAACTAATGTTAAGGTAATCGCAATCATCTGAAATATTAATGTTAGCATTGTTAATAAACCAAGAATTATTAAGTTGTTTATATTTTTTAAAATGTTTGCTTTTTGATTAGAAACTTTTAGCAAAAATATTGGAAATATTAAGATTGCCACAAACAAATTTACCGAAAAAACCCAAAAAACAGAAGATGAATTTTGAACTCCAATTTTATCAATATTAGAAGTTATACTCCAAATAAATGCCACTATAAACATTAATGAAGCACCCTTTTCTTTCAAAAGAGTTTTAAAAGGTTCCAAATAACCATTTTTTATTTCATTGATATTTAAAAAATAAGATCCTAAAATTATAAATAATACCCCAATAAAACCAATTGTAGTTGGAAATTCATTAACAATTAACGGAGACGTAACAAGTAAGAACAAAGGAGTAAAAGTGGCTATTGGAGATACAATCGAAATATCTGATATTTTTAGCGCTTTAATAAAAAGAACAGTTGTAATTGCGTTAAGACTTCCCCCAATTAACAAAGCCATCCAATAATCATCTCCAAGTGTAGGAATTTCAAAAAAATAAAAAAATGGCAACAAAAAAACAACTCCGAAAAATCTTAAAAACCAAGAAACTACATAAACATCAACAGTTTTACTACTCTTTTTACCATAAACTCCTTTAAAAGAATTAGATATTGCTGTTAAAAAAGCAAAAATCATCCAAAGCATAAAATTCTTAGCTTATTTTATTATTGTACCTACGAATTTCTTCCCATCTAGATAATTCTCAAAATTTTTCAATTTCTTGCCATTTAAAATTGCAACTTCTAGTCCTAATTTTTCTGCCTCACGAGAAGCAATTGGATCAAAAGGCTTGTTCATTCTTGGCTCCCACTTATCACCAACTATTTTTCGAAAACCTTTCCAATCTATGTTCTTGATAGGCACAGCACTTTTATATTTTTTTGGGTCTTTGTCATATGCAAAATCAATATTAGACAAATTTGCCACTTTTTTAGCACCATAAGTTTTTGCCAAATATACCGCATCATAATCAGTTGACCATCCCGGTATATATGCCGCCCCAATTATAATTGGCTTTTTTGTTAGCGTTTTTTTATGAGGATTTATATTTATTTCAGAATGTGCTAAATCACCAAATAATATTTTGATAAATTGAGCATTATATCTGGTGGCATAAATTCCAACCCAGTCCAGTTCGTCATTACTCAATTTTCTCACTTTTTTTGCCGCTTCATTATATTTCCTGTTCAACCCTCCGCCACCACATACAATAATAAATTTATTACCTTTTGCTACTTTTTTTTCAATCAAACCTTTGAATTTCTTTACAAATTTATAATCGATTTCGTCAGGAACGATCAACGACCCACCCAACGAGAGAACATAAAGATTCCCATTTTTCATCTTTGCCATATTTATATTTTATTTATAAAAATTATTTTTAGAAATAATGTTCTAATACTGTACACAGAAATAAAAAACACTACCCCACTTTTTTTAGATCAATCTTGGATAATGCTCAATTACTGTATCTTTGATTTCTTCGGGCTTTAATATGCCAAATTCCGTAATAAATCCAGTTATAAATTCGGGAGGAATAACATCAAAAGCCAAATTCATAATATCAACTCCAATCGGCGCCTCTGGCCAAATCTCTCTGAAGGGTTTTGTTTCAACTGGGATGTCTACAAAGCTGGTGGTTCCTTTCTTAATTTTCAAAAGACTAGCGACGATGTATACTGGAATTTGTTCACTAAAAGCTGACAAAGCCATTCCATATCCACCACTTTTATTCACAACCGATCCACTCAAAGAAACCGAATCGGCGCCAATTAAAATTACGTCGATATTACTTCCACTCTTCTTGCTTATCAGAAATGGAGTAGCACTATCAAGACACATGGTCACATTTATACCAATATCGGACATTTTCTTTGCGGTCATTCTTCCCTGAAAAACAGGTCTCGTTTCAATATTAAACACCTTTATATCAATATTTCTATTATTAATTTTTTCTAATATATTTCTTACTCCCGAAGAATAACAATGCGTAAAAATATTAAGTGGTCTTGTTTTTTTTGTAATTGATCTAACTAGATCAGTTCCATTTTCTATAAATTTCTTTTCATTTTCTGCAATAGTTCTATTTAGAGAAAACGTTGACTTTCTCATCGTTTTCTTGCAGTCCTCAATGTCATTAATACTAGGATCCTGAAGTTCAAATATGATAAAACCAATTATATTCTGCGCCATTGATTCAATGGGCTGAACCACAGCAAGCTTCCTGGCAATATTCTTAATGCGTGCAATAAATTCATCTCTATCCTTTGACGCTTCTGCAATATCATCTATATGTCCCGTTAAAGAATCTATGATATTCTTTGCTATGATAGTTGCTCCTTGAATCTTAAAAGTTCTAATTTGATCAAAAATGTCAGTTATTTCTTTATTCATAGAATAAGATTAATTATTATTTTCTCAGACCTATGTAGTTTATACTATTTGACGAAGATTTTTTAATCAAGCTCTTAAACACTTTTTCAATATCGCTCATTCCTATATTTCTACCACCAATGCCATACACATAATTATAAAGTTCTGGTTTGCTTTTTAAATTATATAATGCAGATTTTACCTCCGTAAAAACTGGACTAAAGTTTCCGAAGGACATTGATCTATCAAGAACTGCTACAGACTTTGCTTTCCCAAGAGATTTGAAAATTTCATCATTAGGAAATGGTCTCATAACTCTAATCTTCAATAGTCCCACCTTTTTTCCTTTTTTCCTTAGATCATCTACAACCATTTTTATCGTTCCGCATGTTGAACTTAGTGCCACAATAATATGTTCGGCATCGTTAGTCTTGTAATTTTCAACAAAATCGTATTTTCTTTTGGTGAGCTTATAAAACTCTTGATCAACTTTTTTTATTATTTTTCTGCTATTTTCCATTGCCTCTGCCTGTTGATATTTATGTTCAAAAAAATAATCAAACAGATCAAGAGGTCCAACTGTGACTGGTTTTTTCATATGAAGAAGTGGAAATTCGCTTTCGTATTTTCCAACAAACTTTTTCACAACTTTATCATCTAAAATTTTAACATTTTGAACATTATGAGATGTAATAAAACCATCTTGCATTACCATTGCCGGCGTTAAAACTTTTCTATTTTCTGCAACTCGAAGAGCTATCAGCATATTATCGTAGGCTTCTTGCGCATCTTCACTGTACATTTGGATCCAACCAGCATCTCGCAAAAACATCGAATCTGAATGATCACAATGAATATTAATTGGAGCAGACAATGCTCTGTTTGAGATAGCCATTACGATTGGAAGCCTGGAGCCAGAAGCGATATAAACAATTTCAGCCATCAAGGCTAGGCCCTGCGAAGATGTTGCAGTCATTGCCCTACCTCCAGCCGCCGATGCTCCAACCACCGCACTAAGAGCACTGTGTTCTGACTCCACATCGATTAGCTCAGTATCAACTTCACCATCTGCTACAAACTGCGCAAAAGTTTCGATAATTGGAGTTTGCGGAGTAATTGGGTATGCCGCAACTAAATCAGGATTAATTTGCTTCATAGCTACTGCCACCGCCTGCCCACCAGAAAGAGCTTTATATTTATGTTTTTTCTTCTTTGCCATCACCATGTAATTTTAAAATTAAAAATAAATACCTATTATCAAAAAAATCTACTCTAATCTCCTAATATTTCATCGAACACTTCAAGATACATTGCGCTACTCCAAAGTTGAGCTTCACAACCAGAAGACGTTTGTTTTTCAGCCGAACTAACTTCACTATGATGCCCTGCAATTCCTTTATATAAAATTTCATTCGTACTTGCTTCCATTATCTTATTTATGTAATCAGAGTACTTATGAGGATTTATCCTATACAAAACAAGAGCCGTTAAATTATTAATCCAATACCAACTATTACCGCTATGATAACTCAAACTATTTTCTCCTGTATCTTCTGAAATAAAATTACTATCTGTCACATCAAGCGATGCTATACCACCCCAATCAAGATATAGCTTTGGTAATATTTTATCAAAACAATCTTCCCATTTTTCATCGTCGAGAAGCTCAGGATATAAATAAGCCACAATAAAAATATTTGATCTTATTGTCTCATCACTAATTCCATCACGCAAAATTCCATTAGTATAAAATTTTTCAAGAACCTTTGATTTCAATTCTTTTTCCAAAATTTCGTATTGATCATTATTTGTAAAATTATATAAAAGTTTATATATATTTAACCGACAAGCTTGAATCTCGATTCTCTCTCCATCTCTCGCTAAACTATCCATCCAAGTTTCATTTTTTTGGCTCATTGCCAATCCCTCACCATTAGTTTTCTTCTGAATTGATCTGACAACTGCTTTTTCTAATTTAGACACAACATCCAACTTAAAATCTTCCGAAAAAATATGTTTTTCATCTAATTTAATTGTTCTATTAGCTAGCCATCCCAAAGCATCAACACTGGCCAGTTCATCACCATCCATTTTGTAAAATCTTTTTCTTGCAATTTGTCCATCTTCGTTTATAAATTTAATTTGAGCTAAAATTATTTCTTTGGCTAAATTTTCATTTAAATTATATATTTGCAAAAGAGAAATCGCTTCATCTCTATGCCAAAACTGAAAAAACCAAGGTAGTCCAGCATAAACTCCTTTTTTATTGTAATTTTCAACCATCATTGTATATACAGAGTTTTGCGCGCACAAACAAGCCATTTTGATTTCATCATCAGTAATTTTCCTAATTTTTAATTTTTTATATAAATTCTTTCCTTTGTCATTAAGTGTTCTAAAGTTTTTGAAAACTTCAGTCGCCTCATCGATCGCCTTTTGAGGAGTTTTAGCAACTGAAAAAACTGCTTTTTTAAATTCAAGATTTATCGATTCATAAACAAATCGACCACAAGGGAATGAATTTCGATTATAATCTTTTTGATAATATTTTGAAACAAATTTTTCAATTTTAACAAAATCATTACGATCTGTTTTTATTGCAAGATATAAAGAAAACTCCTTTTTGTCTTCACAAACTGAGTCCTCGATCTCATTTCTACGTTTAGTAAATTTGATTAAGATGCATTGCTTCGTAAACTTTATATCATAGAACCTTCCGAATTCCCTCGAATCATATGGAGCCCTCATATCAAGAACAAGTTGAGCTACAACCTTCCTATTCATTTGCACACAAAGTGAGTTAAATCCATTGGGCAAAAAATATTTCTCTGAAATACCATTTTTATATCTTCTACTAACTTCATAAAAATTATTTTCTATTTCATCGATCTTACCACTATCGACAATATTTATTCCATCAATAATCTTGTAAATTTCCAGTTCATCTTTATAATTACGACCATTTGCATAAAAAAACCCCTGATAACGAGATTCATTACCATTTGTTAAATAAAAATAATTACCCAGATCATTGCCCAGCATCAAGCCAGTACAAGCTTCGGCCTTTTTAACTATCTTTATTTTTTTATACTTATTTATTACTTTCATCGATCTTATTCCTTTATTAAAATTACCAAAAAATACTTATCACTAATCCGATAGGATTTATCCTTATTCTTTATAAAATCTAGCTGCTTCCTCGGGCGCAGCCGTGATGACATTGAAATCAGTTGCCAATTCAAATCCAGCCCAGTTATTTATTCTCGGTACAATTTCAATATGAAAATGCAAATTTTCGCCCTGGGGAGAATAATGTAGATAAAAATTATAGGGTATGTTCATTGCGCCAAGTTTTGAAAGAACTTTTTGAAATGATTTTGCTAAATTCTCCATTTCTACATCATCTAACTCGGATATGTTCAAATAATGTCTGCGAGGCAAAATTAATATTTCATAATTGAATCTTGGAGCAAAAGGACAAAGCACTATAAAATCTTCGTTTGCATATACAAATCGCTCGCTGTCTTCCTCTGGTTTGATTATATCACAATAAGGACATTTTTTATATTTTTTAACAGCCTCCACTTTTGCCTGTATTGCTTGAGGCACAATGTCCATGGCCACAATTTAACTATGAGAATGAACGAGAGATGCTCCAGCTTCAGATCCACTATTTTTAAAAATTTGTACATACCTAATTCTTTTTTCTTCACTAAGTTTGGCAATTCTCAATGAATACGTTTTTAAAATGCTTTTCAGCTCAGCAATGCTTAAGTCTGCAAGTTGCTTTCTGTGGTCAGGAGTCTCAACTATGATCTCATGAAAACCAAAGCCTCCCCTTGATTCAAAAAAGTGCCCCGTGTTCTTTATTTCTTGATTTGAATCTTCGTTGACTATAGGAAACTTATTCAAAAACCATCTGATCTTCCAATCGTTTTTTCCTTTTTTTAATCTTCCAATTTCTGGAGGAGTTAAACTTTCGTTTCCAGGACAAAAATAACAAATAGAATCGCTCTTAGACTCCTTAACTTTTTTAAATTGCTCTGGTCTCTTTCCTCGATCATCAGCGATATAGCTCCATCTATCTAAAACATAGTCCTTTCGTATTTCAATCATAATGAATGCTTATCTACTATATTTTTTAAAATAATCTCTACTTTTTCCACGATCTCTCTTGGATTATTTTTTGCCTTTACAATATAGTCAATAGCACCTAATTTTTTGGCTTCTTGAATATCATCGTCATTTGACAGATTCGATAACATAACAAATTCTATAGATTTCATTTCGACATCGTCCATATTTTTTACCTCCCTTAAAATCTCAAAACCATCTTTATACGGCAGAAGAATATCGAGTAAAACCAAGTCTGGTTTTATTTCTTTTATCATTTTCATTGCTTTTGCGCCATCCTCTGCCACATCAATATCATATCCGCTAAGCTTAAATTTTAATTGGTAAATTTCTCTAATTTCTTTGTCATCTTCTACTAGTAGTATTTTTTGAGTCATGGTAATTAAATTATGAATTAAATTATAAGTGAACTTCAATAACTATTTATTTAGATTATTCTCGATCGTCTTGATCGTTGTTTTAATTGTTTTTATCTTTTTCAGCTTATTTGCCAAGACCCTATCTCCCAAAACATTATCTATCCAAGTCGCAAAATCATTTTTTTCTCGATTTACATGATATTCAAAAGTCTTTTTACTCATTCTCATCAAAGACTTTTTTAGATCCTCAAGATTTCTTAATACTAATCCATCACAAGACCAAAAACAAAGTTCATCGCTTGCACTGATAATATTTTTTGTTTTTTTCATTTTCTTATTTAATTAATAAAATAAAAACAATGTTGAAATTAACTAATTACTTTTAATTTTATCTAATCTAAATCTAAAATCATTTAGAACATTAACAAAACTTATAAATGCTTCATATGGAGATTCGTAAGGACTAAAATATTTATGAACATCTCCATCAGAAAACCATTTCGTACACATATAATAAAAATGATCACTGGTCTGAAGTCTTCGCCAATCTTCTTTAATCAAGTCATCATCTGAACTTGTCACATCATCTTCAAGCTCATAAAGCTTTTTCAAAGATGATTTTTGCATTGAATTGCCTGTCCAGGCGCTTAAATCTCTTTCGGTATCTGCCCAGGTCAAAACATTATGGATATCTAATTCGCCAACAAAATCATAAGAGGAAATTACTTCTGAAGGAGTTTTGAAAATATTATCAGGATGTTTCAATATCTCTTCTGGCAATGCTTTGAGAAAATCAAAAATGCCACTATCTTCCCATTGATGCTCTCCGAATGTCTCATAATCCATAAATAAATTTATTGTATCACCACTGCCATTTATAGAATTGATCCATTGACTAAATTTTGAAGCATCCAAAGGATATTCCTTCCATCCTTTATTGGAAAATCTAAACGCCACATCATCTGAAAGTTTATAATTTTTTAAAAGCAGTTTTATCCTGTTTGTTCCTTTAGGTCTATATAAAAAATTTGGCGACCTTTCATTCAGATAATGTTCCCACCCTTCTGCCACTATTCCGCTATATCCCATTTTTTCCACAAGAACAGCAAGCTCGTTATTATATGCCAATTCAGTGTTTCGAAAAACTCGCGGCTGATAATCAAAAAGATCTTCAATTTTTTCTCGATGCATTTTTACTTGCTTGATAAATTCTTCATCTGAATAAAAAAAAGATAAAGAATGATAATATGTTTCATCAAGAATCTCAACATTTCCCGTCTTAACGAGTATTTGAAAGAGACTAAGAGCTTCAGGAGAATATTTTTCTAATTGCTCCAAAACAGTTCCCGAAAAAGAAAAACTTATTTTGAATTCAGGATGTCGATGCACAAGATCAAGAAGAATCTTAGTTGTTGGAATATAACACTTTTGAGCAACTTTCTCCAGGACCGCCCTATTTCCTTTTTCATTTAAATTATCATCATCAAAATATCTATGATCTTGCCCAATATCAAAAACTGAATATTTTTTTATCCGGTAAGGTTGATGAACTTGAAAATAAAAGCAAATCGAAGGCACAATTTTAATATTAAATAATAATAATACTTTCTATATATTAATTCTTTTTTTTGATATGACCAAAGTGTTATAAACCTTAATAATTTCGTCTGCAGCTTTGTTCCATGTAAATTTATCAATTTCTGATAATCCATTGTCAGCTAAGCATGTTCTCAACTCATTGTAATCGACAACAGACAAAATTTTATTTGCCATTTCATCAATATCCCAAAAATCAACCCTGAGACAATGATTCAAAATTTCACTTACTCCAGACTGCTTTGAAATCAAGACAGGAGTTCCACTCGCCATTGCTTCCAAGGAAGTAATCCCGAATGGTTCAGAGATAGAAGGCATTACGTATAGATCAGCCATTTTATAAATTTTTTTTAGATCTTCTCCTCTCAAGAATCCAGTGAATAAAACTTTATCCGCAATACCAAGGTCTGCTGCTTGTTCAATAATTTGACTATCCATATCCCCCGAACCTGAAATTATAAAAATAATATTTCTATTTTTATCTAAAGCCTTTTTAGCCGCTTTCAAAAAGTAATCAGGTCCTTTGTGCAGTGTCAATCTTCCTAAAAATAGAACTATTTTATTTTTTCCAAAATTCAAACGCCTAGAGAGACATACATCATCAAAGTCTACCTTGTTAACTGCGTTATAAATTACATCAATTTTGCCATTTTCAATATCATAATTATCTATAATTTTATTCCTCGTAAAATTACTTACCGCCAAAACCTTATCAGCCTCTTTAATTCCACTTTTTTCGATTTCAAACACATGGGGGTTTGCCCCTTGCCCTCCACTTCTGTCATCTTCAGTCGAATGAACGTGACTAACAAGTGGCTTTCTGGATTGATTTTTTGCCTCAATTCCTGATGGAAATGTCATCCAGTCATGAGAGTGAATAATATCATGTTCCACATCTTGCGCGATTTCCTTTGCAACTTGAGCATATCTATGAACTTCCTGCAATAAATCTCCACAGTAATTTTCTGTATTTTTTTTGTCCTCTAAGGATAAAAACATTTTTTTGTAGCTCATAGAATTCATATAAGCAACAAGCAATGAATCGATCTCTCTCATTTTAATTTTTGGCAACTTGGTATGAATTACGTTCAAAAAATTTTCTTCAATTCCATAATTTCTCGGCAAAACGAAATTAATTTCTACGCCCTTTTCAGATAAAGCCTTTGTAATTCCATAGCAAGCAGTCCCAAGCCCCCCGCTATTATGAGGAGGAAATTCCCATCCAAACATTAAAACTTTCATGTTTATTTTTTTATTATAGTATTTGCTAATATTATAACATAATCTACATAATTATGTAAATTTTCTGCAATCTTTATTTAAAATATCATATATTATTCATTTAATATTATTCTCTTAAGAAATTTTTATATCTAATAAAAATCTATTTTACTTCATCTTCAATATTCTTAATTTCTTTCCCAATATTTTTCTCTGATTTTTCCAAAACACTAAATATATCATCTCTTATCTTTTTCTCTTTGCTATTAAATCCTGGTTTAGCATCAATGATTTTAATCCTCTTTTCAATCTTGCTTTTTAATATTCTAAAGTTTTTTTTCAAACTTACCCTTGCTTCAAAAATTTCTCTTATAATCGCTCTCTTTTCTTTTTTTGATCTATTTATAAATACAAAAATCACTATCGATATAATCAATAATAGCAGCAATAATATCCGTACAAACGGGATATAGCTAACTACGTACGAACCAATAGCAAAACCACTTAATAATATTTTAATCTCTTCCCCCTCAGAAGGATAGCTTATTGCCCCTCTTGCATCTTTTGTTTGAGCTGAAATTATATAAGTCCCCTCTTTAAATAATTCTTCAGTAAAATATTTCCAATTTCCTTCATTATCACTGATTGTCTCCCAATTTCTTATTATCTTTCCATCTTTAGTGAAATTCAAAACTAAAATTGATTCAGGCATTGATTTTCCTTCAAGATACATCATCTCATCTCCTGCTTTATATATCTGAGGGTATATAGTAATTTCAGGAATTTCAATTGATTTAATATTTATCGATGTTTTACTTTCTGTTCGATTACCTGCTTTATCAACTGCAACTACGATTACACTATGCAATCCAGGACTTTGCACTGGCATTATAAAAGGATTAACTTCCGAAGGAACTATTGAGAAATGGTTAATATCATCAATTATCATTTCATAATAACCAATACCAGATAAGTCATCTTCTGCCTTAAAATATAATTCTGGACTAGGATTAGTTGCATCATTATTATTTTCAATTCTTATTTCAAAATCATAAGGACTCTTGATATCAATTTTAATTTTATAGCTTGCAATTGGACTCCATCCATAATTATTTTTTACTTTGATATTAAAATACCATTTGCCATCACTAATATCATTATATTCATTATTATCAAATAAATTCTTGGTAATTGTATCTGACGATAATTTTTGTTCCATGTCAAAATTTAAATTTTGCAAAATAATATCCGTTGGCATTTTCCAAGAAATTATGGTATTTGGATTATTATACCACTGATTTTGGTCTGGATGTGTTTTGGATGATATTAATATTTTTTCAGGTTTTTTATTAATAATCTTTTTCGCATCTGGAATAACTATTTTTTTTCTGTCATCAGGTGGCATCGGTGACTTAATTTTTGTAATAATATTAAAAATTGCACCATTTTTTGAAGTTAGCACATTCGTTCCTCTTCCGTCAGCCGCTAAAACCATTCCTTCAGAAATTAACAAACTTGCTTTTCCTTCTTTTTTCGCTAGAAAATTTACAACGATATTATTCCCCGAACCAATAAAATCTGGAGCAGGAGTTCCTCCACTAAAACTAATAACCCCATTTGAAAATGTTGGCTCCTTTATCCATAATTTCAAAATCGAATTACTTTTTGAAATGCTTTTAACTTCAAGAATATCAGCTGGATAATTTATAACAGCTTCAATAGCGTTAATTGAAGTTCCTAAACTATTTACACTAACTGACACCGAAAAAGATGAATCTACTAAATATTCTCCATTTACTGGAGATATATATAAAGAAGCAGCTTCAGTTTTCCCTGCTGGCATTATGATAAGTAAAAATAATGCAAATATGAATATAATTTTTTTCATATTATAAATTTTGATTATTATTATCTCTTTCAATGTTTCTTAATTGATTTATAATTACTTCTTCTTTTTCTTTTAATTTCATTGCAAATTTTTTTCTTTTTTTTGTTTCCTCTATTGAATACAAGGCATATTACAAATATAATTATAATTAACGATAGAACGATTGCATGAAATGGTCAGAAAAACAACAAAGATAATATAAATATTAAAATTCGTTCTTTACTTTTTTTTCCTTTTCGCAATCAATATTATTATAATTAATATAATTATAGCTAATAACAATACTGAAAATTGTAAAATTGAAGAATCATCCTCAGTAGCAAGAATTTCGATTCTTGACTCATTACCTGCTTTATCAATTGCCATAATAACTATATCACTTTGAAGTTTTTGATCTTCTAAAAGATATGGACTAACCGCAATTAGCAGATCTTTTGAATCAATTTTTCGAAAAATATCAGTTATTTTTTTTGTCGGTTTTTCCAAAATCATGTATTTTTCAATTCCTGAAGTTTTGTCTTCCGCATTGAAAACTAAATATTTTTTTCCTTCAATATCCTCCACTTGAGCAAATAGCTTTTCTGGTTTTCTCGCATCAATCATTGCTCTGTATGTTGTTTTTTCTGACCATTTCTTATCAATCTTTTTTTGTCTTAAATGAAAATAGTAAATTCCATCATCTAAACCTTTATATGACATTGAATCCATCCAAATCAAATCACCTTCTGGCCTATTAGCTATCATATCAGGGATAGATAATGAATCTTTGCTTAAAAGATAACTATAATCAATGTTTTCAATCAAATCCCACTGCAAACTTAAATTACTATCGCCATACCATTTATTTTCATTAGGATGACTTGTTGATGAAACTTCAATAAGATTTTCTAACTTTTCTACAATATTGCAGTTATCTTCTATAATATCTACATTTTCCTTCGTCGCCTTGCCATCATTTAAATATATACTAGCACTAATAAAATTAAATCCACAATCTCCACTATTTTTTGCCTTAAATAATATTTTAAACAACAATCCATTTCCTTTGTATCCATTAGGTATTCCTCCTGAAAATTTAATTTTTCCTTCCTTGTTTGATATTCTTGGTTCTTCTACCCAAAGTTTAATTATTGAATTACCCGTCATCACATCAACAGCCTCCAAAACATCAAAATTAAAAACTATTTTCGACTCTACAACATTAATATTTTCATCTTCTGTATCAAGATAAACCTCCTTAATAAATGTATTGTCTTTGTAATATTCAAATGCTTGCGGAATTAAAAAGATATCAGCAGACTTAACCACGAAAGGAACTACCAAAAAAAGACAAGAAAAAATTGTAACGATAATTTTTTGCATTTCTTATATTTAATTTTATATTATCCTATACTTTTATTAATATTATACAATATTTATTGATTTTTTCATAATAACCAAATTTTATTAAATTCCACAAAATTTTCTTTGGTTGTCTAATATTTATTTGAAAATCTAATCGGTCCAATAATACATCATAATACTAAAATCAACCAAATTAACTGTTCCACCAGAATTTATATCGGCACATATATTAGATGGCATTGCTTGATCCCAAAAATATAACATAATTGAAAAATCGATTAAATCAATTTTTTTATCAAAATTTAAATCCGCCCCCTGACAAGCTCCTTGTTCCCCTTCTTTCAAAACTCGAAAATCAACAACCTGCGAAAAAAGAGAAATTTCCGCTTCGGGCGATACCGCTTTTGAACGAGCACTATGGTCTCCAGTTTCAACCAAAGAAGTGTCAAATGCCAAAAGCCAACCACCATCTTCTTTAGCTGTTACTTTTTTAACTATTTCTGATTCAGAATTTAAAAAAATATTAACCTCACTCGCAGGATAAGAATAGCCAAAAATATTTATTATCTCTCCCTTTGTTACGCTGCTATTTTCAATATTAATAGTAGGAGGCAAGAACAAGCCAGAGAAAGTTGTAACAGTACCAGCAGTTAAGGCTGATGAAAAACTTAAGGTCATGGATTTTACACCATTCTTATCCTCTGACCACAAACCAAAATTTCGAACACCCGCAGATAAGCCTGTCAAAGTTGCCTCAAAATTAGCCCCTGGATCAGCGCTAAGAGTGGCTGTCACATTTCCATCCTTTAAGATCGTTACATAAGAACCAGGATAAGCTTTACCTTTGAATACAACTGTGGCATAACCAGATGGAGTAATTTGCCCACCCCCACCGCTAGGTGGCGGTGGAGTAGTATCTCCAACAGTTGCCGAAACACTAATTCCTTGTTCTTCAATATTAATTATAGTAATACCATTATCAACTTGTGCTAGACATCCCGCATCCGAATAAGTTCCTAATCTCAAATACAGACTACCACTCACGATCGGATTTGTAATTCCTGAAAATTCCATACCAACACTAGGAGTAGGACTCTCTCCTGCTACATTTACCAATTTCAAAATTCCGTTTGAAGTATTATCCAAAACCCAATTTAAACTAGTTAATCCAGAAAGATTTTCCTTGATAGCTGAAACACTATTAAACTCAGACGGCACAGTACAACCACCACCTGAAGTAGTGCAAAATAAAACCTTAATACAATATAAAGTGTTAGCAGAACTTCCAGACCAAGAAATATTATGAGTGACATTTGCAATTCCAACCCTTGCGTCAGAGATAGTATCGCTGATATTAGAAACTTTCATAGCCTTTGTCTGAAAAACTGAATAGGAGCAAATAACTGCAATAAAAAATATTACAGGGACAAATTTATATCGTAAATTATTATATCTCCTTTTTGTATTCATTTTTGTATTATAACATATTAATTTTGAATTAAAAAATAATTACAACAAAAAAAACGACATCATGAATGTCATTTTTTAAGCAGAAGATATAAGAATTTATAAATATAGACTAGTTTTGTGCACGATGTTCACCTTTAAGCAATATTTTCAAAGCCATCTTCCATCTCTTTCTTGTAATATAGAAAAATATAATAAATAGCAAAAGTACTACGAAAACAGATAAGAAGATTTTCCATGGAAAAACCCAAAAAGTGGTAACATATGGAATTAAAGGAGTATTAGACGTTCCATAACTTCCAACGAGCGTAGCCGTATATTTTCCCAATAACCACTTTTTATCTAGTTTTTTATTAATTTTTCTCACAGCACCAGGTATTACATTAAACTGTGAAAACTCTACATCATCAACTTTATTTCCCATCCAGTCAACAACTGTTATATATCCCCTTGGCGCAACATGTACCGTTCCATTGTTCTTAAATCTAATTTCAAATGGCACGGGACCATACTCAGAAAAATTAGGAGCGACAAAACTATCGACTAATATATCTTCTTTCACATCACCAGAAATAGTCAATAAAACTAAAGCAGCCACACTTGAAGAAACCGTTGCTCCTGTAAACTCTTCTCCAGTTAAACCAGTTATTGTTGGAATAACTGAACCATACTTTCCACCTGGCTCCGCATTTTCTGGTATTTCGATTATAAAATCTATAATTCTTTCTTCTCCTGGATTTAGAATAAACTCGTTTGGTTGAATTTTTATCCAGCTTTTCAGTGAATAAACTTTTTTGTCTGATTCGCTTTCCTGAATATCAATAGCAACATGTCCCTCTTCGCCAATTGCCTTAAAGTCTTCGCTTGTAACTCGAAGTGAAATCGTACTATCTGTCGGATTTTTAACTTTTATCTTATTTCCAATTACATCTCCTGGATTGGCTGTCAACTCAAATCTCACTGGAGAAATAAAAATTCCCACACTTTCTTGTGCAAAAACATTAGATATTAAAGACCCAAAGATTAGACTTATAATTGGTATTAAAAATAAATAAACTATTTTCTTCATAATCTTCATATTTCAAATCCGTAAATTAAATTAGTATATCGGCGTAGTGATATAGAAAAGAGTTGTGGTGTACGACCCTGCTTCAGTCGTTCCTGAAATTCCTGCTTGATAGGCAATCTTAGTCAAGTCAGATGCAATTGGTGTTGCACTGTATGCCACTTCATAAGGAGTAGCACTTAGCCCAGCCCATACATTGTTAGTACCGAAACGAGTAGTTGTGCCCGTTCCCAAAGGAGTTGCGTCTGTTGTATAACCCCAACCTTCAGTTCCAACTCCAGAAAAAGAAGTTGGAGTCGCATTAGTTCCACTATGATCTGAAATTGTATCAGCTCCTGATGTCAAGGCTGCAGTATATTCAAGAGTAGTTGAATAGCCACCGGTAGCATTTGTCGAAACTGTTAGATTTTGACCAACAATAGTATTCGCAGAAACAGATAGAGTTCCAAATGGAAGAGTTGTTGCATCACCACTTGTATCAATCGTTGTTGTAACACCAGTTTTCTGAGCCACAGAATTAGCAACCCCCGCAATCGTAAAAGCTAATGTCTCATCTACTGTAGCAGAAACTGAAACTCCAGAGACTATAGCAACTTTTGCCGTACCAGCTTCATCTGATGTCGTGATAGTTATTGCGCAAACATAACTATTATCACTTCCACCACAAGTAGCTGATGCTGGATTAGTAATATGTGAATTTGAAAATGTTATTGTGATAGGCTCTTCATCTGCAATAGTAGTTCCACTACAAAGCGTAAAAGTAATAGTATTCGTCCCCTCTCCCGTAATGCCTAATTCATTTGAAGCACATGCGCCATCATCAACAGTATAAGAATCTGTATCGTCAGCAATTGTAATATCCGCAAAAACAACACTAGTAGTCGTAAAATCTGCCTCGAAGACAACAACTACAGTATCACCTGCCGTCAGACTTCCAGCTTTAACTGTAAATGCGATTATATGATCTGAAGTAGCTCCAAGCCTAGAATCAGTCAAAGTGTCACTAATAATTGCCAATGCCGCTCTCGTTTCATTTACGACGGAGTACGAAAACACAAGTGTGAACATGCAAACTAGAGCTACGAACTTCTTACTTATTTTTTTTGATTTTTTTGTCATATATTTATTTTAAATTAATATCGAAAGGCATATATTTTTATGCCTTGTCCATTTTTATAATTTTTTTATATTCAAATTTATTTATTTATTTTTCAAATTACAATCCTTTTACTATAAAAACTATTATAACATTTATTAAAATTATAGCATACTTTTATTAATATAACCAATTTTTGTGCTAGTCCACCTCATATTG
>JAGLLA010000010.1 GCA_023140775.1 Candidatus Parcubacteria bacterium | reverse complement strand
ATGTGAGTGAACTTATTCATAGCAGAACCAAAAACAGGCCTCTGTTCGTTAAAAGAAGCCTGTTTTATGTGGCAAAATTCCAACTTATTTTCAATTAAATTTTATACTTTTTGCTTCTTGGAGAGTATCAAGCCAATTCGCTTTTAAATATTGATTTGATAATGTATACAAAGTATCACCAATATACAAACTTCGTTTGACATTATTATTTCCATAATAACTATTACTATTTTCATCAGCATGATCAATTTTTCCCTTCAGCTCAAATCCTTTTTTACTTATATTAAACACTACCGCACCGTTAAAATATTTTCGAGTTGGTTGTGGAGGCATTATTAATATTCTTTCCTTGAAATCCACTATGCTTTCTCCTTCTTGAATTTGATCCTGAATAACCATCATATCCTCTTGCATCGTCACAGGAAGCACAAGCAGATTCTTGTCTTTTGAAAAAAGAAATGCTTTGTGTTCATTGATTGCGATTGAATTACTATTCCTGTCCCCGAGCACGAACTTATCAATCTCTTTGGGGTTAGCAACATCAGACACATCGAAGAGAGACAGCTTAATTCCACCAGTGATCCTGCCCTTTTCATCAGACTCTTTTCCAAGTCCAATCAGTGTTGTTGCGTCATATGGATGCAAATAGCTTGAAAAGCCGGGAACTTTCAGTTCTCCCAGAACCTCAGGGTTAGTTGGATCATCAAGACCAATCACAAATAGTGGATCAGTTTGTTTGAATGTCACCATATAGGCCCTATTTTGCATAAAACGAACAGCATATATTCTCTCACCCTCTGCTAGTTCTTCGACTTTCCCCACAACATTCAGATCTGCATCAAGCACATATAAATTACTGTACGACTGTGCACCCTCTCCGCTTAGACTAGACCAGTCTCTGCTTCTGGTGGTTGCAATTCGAAAATATCCCTCATTTTCATCCATAGAAAATTGATTCAAAACTATTCCCGTCACCTCTCCCGAAGTTTTGTATTCTAGCTTACCTTCTTTGATCTCAATTTTATGGATGACAGTTTTTTCTAATTCCTTGGAAATATCTTCAAACTTTTCCTTGACCCTCTTTTCATATTCTTCTTCAAACTTCTTTCCAAGATCTTCTTCTCTGTCTTCAAGAACATTTTCATATCTTCCTACGATCATCATTATTTTACCAAATTTTTCCATTTTGGAAAGAATATCTTCGTCCGCATTTTCAATTTTTTCTATTCTTTCTCGGTCTTTTTCGCTCAATTCTGGAAATATATATTCCTTGAAAATTTCTATCATAATACCCATTGTCAGTTCTCCTTCGTTTATCACCTTGTTAAATGTGATATATACATTATTTTCAGAAACAAATAAATTGTTCTGATTACTGTCTAGCAAATAAACTTCACTATTCAACTCGGCATTTTCATCTTTTATATTCAATGACGAAACAAATGTAAAATTATAGGATTGATAGGGAACATCAAAATAATAAACATCAGGACAATTACAATTCGCTGCAGTCTTTTCACTACTGAGAACTTCACCATCTTCGATCACAATGGGCACTGGGAATTTCTCATTATATAAATATTGTTGACTTGTCGTAATGAAATAGACATATTCGCCAATCATACGAGAACTCGACAAATTTCCTTCTAGTTCATAGCTCTTCTTTTCTATGGGATTACGTCTGTCTGAAATGTCATAGATCTTCAGATATGAAGAGATTTGAAATCTACCTTGCGGAATTATATCTTGGTATTCTTGGATGTTATACGAACGATTCTGTCCATAAATCAAAAGTTTGTCGTCATTTAGATATATTCCACTCGGAGTAATATCGAGTTTGATGCGAGAAACTTCCTCTGCATTTTCAGCAGGAATAGCTTCGATTATGACAACATCTTTTTCCGCAATTGTATAAATATATTTTCCATCTGTTTTCACAAAGTCTCCCTCATCAACTCCCGCAACTTGAATATTTGTTGTAGAATAATCACCAGCTGCCATCGGATTATTAAATTCAATCGGTACACCTGCAGGTCTTGTCGCTGAGCCCCAGGTTCCAATGCTATCTGAAGATTCTGTTTCAACGAGATCAACCCTCCCCTCAAATCTCTGAGCGCCACCGACAAAATCACTACCATAATAACCATTCATTATTCCAAAATTCACTTCATCTAAAAAATCATTCATTTCAGCATAATCTGTAAACTTTTTTACGACAGTACTGTCTTCATTTCCAATTGGAGGATTATTTTTTTCTTTGCTGATAAGATAAAAAACTGACACTCCAATCAAAACAATAACCATAAAGCCTATAATTAACAGAGCGCTTAAATACTTTTTCTTTTTATTTTTTATTCCACTCTTATTTTGATCTTCAGATGAAGAATAAGAAGCTTTTTTCTCATCCTCTCTGCCCTGCGATAAATCTTTTTCCATATTTTTTTGTTAAAATTATTATTTTAAGATCTGCTAAATTTTCATAAAATGAAGCTCCCCACCGCAAGGGGATGGGGTATAAGAAATTAGATAAATTATGAGATCAAACTCTGCTTCTTTTCCAACTTTTTTATTTTTTCTTCTAATTCTTCTACTATTTCTTTCAATTCAATTATTCTCAATTCTCTGCCAATCATCAAGTCGTTCACCTCAGCCATTTCCTCTACTTTCTTATTTAACACCTCCTCAGCTTCTTTTATTTTTGTCATATCTCTAGCAGCGGCAAAGATCCCTTCTATCTCACCTTTTTCATTTTTATAAATCGATGCATTATACAGAACGTGCGTCAGCTTGCCAGATCGATGTTTGATGATCAAGGGATAGTCACGCACGAATCTCTTCGAAAGGGTTTCTTTGTATCCCTTGCTTGCTTCTTCTGGATGAACAAAGTAATTTGAAAATTTACTACCGATTAGCTCTTTGCGATCAGATCCAGTTACCTCCTCTGTCGCCTTATTAACATCAGTTATTTTTCCATCTTTGTTGATGACAACGAAGGGATCAAGGCTGGCTTCGATTAGAGTTCTTTCATATAATGAATATGCGCATGCTAATGCATCTGATTTATTCTTTTTAACCATTTTCATTTTATATTGTAAATTAAAATTCTATTTCTTTATTTTTTTTGTCTCTATCAAATAGGCTTCAAGAGCCTCTTCCCAGGTTCTCATTGGAGAAAGTTTTGTGTTTTTCAACATTGAATAAATAGGCCTCTTGGCTGGTAATGGAAATTCCTCTGTTTTTACTGGTTTCACGTTTGGCTTGAACCCAGAAAGTTCAAATGTTTTCAAAGCAAGCTCATACCAACTGCAATGGTTTGAATTGGTGATGTGATAGATTCCAGAGGGTTTATTTTCAGCCACTAATTCTCGAACTTTCTCGGCCAAATCCTTGGCATAGGTCGGACTTCCGAATTGGTCATTGATCACTTTTATATCTCGACTTTCACCGGCCAAACGCATCATTGTTTCTGGAAAATTTTTTCCATATTTTCCAAAAAGCCATGAAGTTCTGACCAAATAGTGTCGAGGATCGATATCGGCAATCATCTTCTCTCCCAAAAGCTTTGACCTGCCATATAAATTTACTGGTTTACTGACTGGATGATCTTCCCTGTAACCGTGTTGATTCTCACCATTAAAAACAAAGTCTGTACTAAAATGAATCAAGAGAGCGTCAATCTCTTTGCAAACAGTGGCTAAAAAACCAACTGCACAACCATTCACCTTGTAAACCGCATCCTTTTCACTTTCCGCCTTATCGACCGCCGTATAAGCCGCCGAGTTGATGACAATATCCGGTTTCAATTTGCTGATCTTTTTGAGCACATCATCTCTTTTAGTTATATCGATCTGTTCGCGATCCCACAGAATTAGTTCATTATTTTTTGTAAAAACTTCCACAAGCTCATGACCAAGCATACCTTTGTACCCCAAAATTAAAATTTTCATTGAATTTTATAAATTTATTATGATTATACAACCATATTCTCTATCACAATGATAATTGCATAAGAAGATAATATAAGCATGAGACCAATAACAGAATACGTTATCGCTTTCTTTGCTTTTTGTTGTAATTCTGGATTTGCGCCAGATGTAATATAAATTATTCCACCAATGATTAGGAATAGTAGCGCGATTCCCCCAGTCCAAGACAAAAGTATCTTTATCGTATCAGCGAGAACATCTTTAATGTCTTTATCATAATAATTAAGTTTCATGGCAAATGAATGAAGAGGGAAAAATCCCAAAAAAGAAACTAACAAAAAATAATATAATATTTTAATCATAATTATAATAATATAAATAAATTACTTTTAATTCTAAACCAAAAATTTATCAATTAAATTAAGGATTGCGAAAGAAGTGAGAACGAGTATTGTTCCTATAATCGCATATGTTATCAATTTTTTTGCCTTGAGCTGAGCATCTGGATTTGAACCTGAAATGATATAGTATACACCGCCAACAATAAGCATTAAGAGAGAAATTCTTCCAATAATAGATAGAATAAATTTTATAGTATCATTTATTATGTCAACAACCAACTTATCTCCAATAGAAAAAGAACCTGCTCCAAAAGCAGGCTGAGCCAATAACAAAAAAGTTACAACTGATGTTAAAATTACGATTTCTTTTTTTTTAAACATATAGCAGATCAAAAAAAATAAACATTTATTATATTATACGATAAATATTGAATATTGACAAATATAAAAATACTCCAAATCTTCTCTATTTTTTCCATTCTACCTTTTGAAGAGTGACTTCCATGATCATCTATTTAATATCTACACACGACCTAACAAGCAGTTTCATCTCCTTTGATCATCGTAATGAATGTTTTGAAAAGGATGATAAAATCAAGAAAGAGAGACCAATTTTCGATATAATATATATCAAGTTTGGCTTCTTTTTCAAAATCTAGATTAGAACTTCCACTAATTTGAGCCATGCCAGTCATTCCTGGTTTGATCGTCAACAACTTTCGATGACTTTTTTTATACTTGGCAATTTCTTCTGGTTCGTGCGGCCTTGGTCCGATCAAACTCATTTCACCTCTGAGAACATTGAAAAGTTGAGGGAATTCATCAAGTCTGGTTTTTCTGATAAATCTTCCAACTTTTGTGATGCGCGGATCATTCTTCAATTTGAAAAGTGGACCTCCTCCTCTTTCGTTAAGTTTTTCAAATTCAGGTTTCAAATTTCCATTTTGATCATATTTCATTTCATGAGCATTTTCGATCATCGAACGAAATTTAAAAAGCCTAAATTTCTTGCCTCTGGAAATTCTTTCAAGTCTTGCATAAACTGGACCGGCACTATCAAATTTTATGATCAAGGCCATCAAAATAAAAAAAGGAGAAAGAAAGATCAGTCCAGTCAAAGACCCAAAAATATCAATTCCCCTTTTTGTGACTTTTCCCCAACCATCAAGTGGAGTTCTTTTCACTTCGATCAGAGTTATGTCTGAAATTGTCTGCATTTCAAAGAGCGCGGCCTGAGCTTGAAACATATCTGGCACAAACTTGAAGTCAATATTATTTTCCTGACAAAAATCAAGAAGTTCTTGAATTCTTTCCTTCGAAACATCTGAAGAACATAAAATAATCTCATCGATTCCTGAATCTTTGTTGATCTTTTCAAGATCCTCAAGGCGAAAGTCTCTTAATTTCCTTATCACTTTGTACCCTAGGACATTATTGCTCCTTATCCTATCTTGAATTGTTTTGACCGCGCTGTTGTCACCCAAAAGAACAAGCCGATGAAAACCAAATTCATATTTATTTGCCAAATATCCTTGCAAAATTCTGATCATAACTCGACCAGAGATCACTGTGAAAATTGCAAAGATCCAGCCTGCAAAAAAAATAAAACGAGAAGAAAACATTTCTCGTTGCATAAAGGTTATGAAGATCAAAAACATAAAACTGGCTGAAACAGCAATCATAATATGAAAAATCTCTTTCCAAAATTTGCGAACACTATTATTGCCGTATAGACCAACCAGCGCAAAAGAGATTATAAATACCGGAGAAACTAAGAGAATGATCTCCATAAATCTTGCAAAAGAAAGGTCAAAAACAATTGGTCTTAAGTGAGCTAGTTCTGAGCTAAAACGAAGGGAATAGGCAAGAGTTCCAGCAAGAAATATCATCAAAAAATCTATCGGCACCAAGAGCACATTAAAAAATAATTCTGATTTTTTCATAGTTGAGTAAAGTTATTTTCTTTGATCCTATTATACTACATAAAAGATAATAAAAAAAACTTCAATTCCAAGGCAACAAGCAATAAGCCGAATTCTGTTCCCCGCACCTTGTTTGTATAATATTATATAAACAAGGTGCGGGGCGATAATCATCTATCTAGCCCCGACATTGCTGAGGGGGTCATGCGAACCACTTTTTCTCTGAAAAATCAGAGTTTGTTCTTGCACCAGGCAGGGTTTACCATCACTTGCCGTCACCGACAAGGAAAGAATATAGCTTTAAATAAATTTAAAACACTATTCAACTTTTCACCTTTCCCCCGCACCATATTTATGTACTAACCGATTATTCTTATGCAATTATAAATTTATTATTATAATGACAATGATATTCAGGCTAATATATAGATATGGTGCGGGGTAGTATAGTCTCTGTGGCACTTTCCCTATTCCAATTACTCGGAACGGTTGCCGTTAGCAACTGCCTACTTCATATAAATAAATTTATATGGGTGTTCGGACTTTCCTCTCAATTACTTTGTAAAAAATAAAAGAGCGATTATCTAGCTTATCACCTTGGAATTAAAGTGTTTTTATCTCACTTTATTATACTCAGAATGAGCTTTTTGTCAATAATTTTACTCGCGAAATATTAAAGATCAGCCCTTTTTATTTCTACAAAAAATCGACGATTCGATCCGCTTCATCTTCCACAACTTTTCCCTCATATTCCCCGCTGTGAGCCGTTGCTTTGCCATAACTTGGTCTTTTTTGATCAATGTGCAAATTAAATATAAATTCTGTCTCACTTTCCACGACATAAATATGAAATCTCGGATAGCCAGAAACAGAAAGATTTTTTATGTAACTGTCATGAAAAGGCATGTAACCACACTTTCGCATAAAATTGTGCAAACTTTCCCTTAAGTCACTTTTGTAAATTTTTACTTTCATATAAATTTTTTGTTCATGATAATTTTCTCGTCAAATGCGAGTGCTTATGGTGCGTTGTGGACCTGAGGAGACTCGAACTCCTGACCTCCTCCATGCCATGGAGGCATTCTAGCCAACTGAACTACAGGCCCATAAAAAATAACAACACATATTCTCCAAATCAAAAAGAATCGAATTAGCAAAAAAAGAAAAAGCATTATCTCTGAAAAAGCTTTTTCATTATTGTTGTTGCTCCATCTCTTGTGATTTTGCCCACGGATCACCAAGAGTTGTTTGAATTGAAGTAGATTTCCCTTCAACAATACCAGGTTCTGGTTCTTTTTCTCCTTCTAAAGTACTCATTTCCTCTCTCTCCTGACTTTTGTGTCATTTGATATATATAATTTTACTACGAAAAAAATCCCTGTCAACTATCAACAAAATTTATTTTGTGCTAAAATATGATTAATAATTAAGAAAAACATATGCTAGAAAATATTACCTACTTTTTAATATTTGACAAGCCTCTGATCTTTTATTTGGGCATTCTTACTTTTTTGTCTTTTTTTATAGCAGCCTTGATCGCAATTTTGAATATGAAAGGAATTAACAAAATTCCATTTAAATGGCATCCCAGGTTTGCGATTTTTTCTTTGCTCTTGGCGCTCCTTCACGGTTTGTTAGGGATTCTTGCTTATTTGTAACATCAAAAAAATGGATGCTATCACAACTCCCCTTCAATGGGAAATAACCGAATCTCAAAATCGAAAGAAAGAAAAAGCCTATCTTCTCTCCAAGGCTTCTGGATTTATTTTCATTCTATTTTTTATTATGTTTTCTTTTCCGATTTTTATATTATTAATAATAATAATTTTTGCAATAATATATTTTTCCAAAAAGAGCAGCTCTGTTTTTTCTTCCGAAAATAAAATTTCTCATAAATATAAAATAAGTGAAAACGGAATTGAAATTTTCGAAGCTTTAAACAAAAAACAGTCAACTTATTTATGGGAAAATATATTATCCTTTTATGCTTTTTCAGAAGCAAGTCCTGTAGGATATCTTAGTAGCTTGTTTTTGGGCAATGATTTTGTGATCGTCAATGAACAAAAAAAGCAGATAATCATAAAAACGAACAAATTAAACTCATCATTCGTGAAAATGGCTCTCTTGAAAAAAATCCAAAAGAAAGCTTCACCTCAAAATGAAAATGTTTTTCTCTCAATTTCTTCAAAAAAATTATCTCTGGCCAAAAACGAGAGGTCAAACTCAACAACCACTCCAAGTTTACCTCAATTTAGAGATAAAAGCCCAAAAGAAAAAAGTATCGCTGAAAAGAATTTTTATGATCAACAGAGACGCTACAAAAAAAATAGTCAGAATCAAAAAGAAACATTTCAAAGAAATATATTATTTTTTATTTATATATTGTTAATGTTTTTGGTAACCATTTTTTATCTAATCAGAAAATAATTCTGCTGTCTTTTTGTCATTGCCAATTGTCAAAAATTATGCTATACTTGAGTTATAAATATCTGAATTTACTTTCATAAAAATATAATTACAAACAGTAATCGCAAAAATAA
>JAGLLA010000001.1 GCA_023140775.1 Candidatus Parcubacteria bacterium | reverse complement strand
AGACTTGAAAGCAACGCTGATAACTCGCAAGCCTTTTTTGCTTAAATTATTTTGCTCCTTTCTTAAAAATTTCAGATCCTCTTCTGTCATTTTTCTTCTCTTTCCTTCAAATAGAACATAGGCAGACCTATTTATTATTTCTTCTGGAGCTCCTTTGGCATACATTTCATAATTATCAGAATTAATCTTATTCAGAGTGGCCATAAACTTCCTTTCTGAATTAAAAGGAATTTCTCCAACTCTTATATATTCCTCTCTGATTTTTTGAGGATTAAAACCAATACTCAAACCAGAATACAAAAGAGCTTTTTCAGTATAATCTCCATGAATTTTCCATTTTTCAAATGTTTCATTTGGATTTTCGACTACTGCGTTGTTGCATATTATCCCAATTTTGACTGCAATCATATGAGCTAATTTGTGCTTTTCTTCTTCTATGATTTTATCTTTCGAATTTTCAGCAATCGAAAAAACTGAGCTCAGTGTAATGATATGATCCACCTGCATTCTTCCTTCCGTTAGAGTGCCTGTCTTATCGGTACAAATCACAGTTGTACTTCCCAGAGTTTCAGCAGCAATAAGCTTTCTGACCAATGATCCTTTTTTCAAAATTCTTTGCATTCCAATTGCCAAAACAACTGTCACAGCCACCAGCAACCCCTCTGGAATTGCGGCAACGGCAACGGCAACGGCAACGATAAATATATCTTCGAAAGGAATGCCTTTGAACCGTCCAATTATAATTATAATGACAACAATCAAAAATGTAATAATTCCAAACATTTGAGAAAATTTTGCCAACTGTCTCTGAAGAGGAGTGTCTTCTTTCTTAGTCTCTTTCAACAAAACAGCTATTTTCCCAAATTTTGTATCAATGCCAGTTGAAGTAATAACCATTAATCCACGACCCTTCATAATAGAAGTTCCCATGTAAGCCATATTATCTTGACTTTCAGAAGTTCCTTTCTTATCTTCAACACTAGTAACCTTCTCGACTGGAACTGATTCTCCTGTCAAACTAGACTCATCCACTTCAAGTTCATGAGACTCAATAATTCTACCATCAGCAGGAATCCGATCTCCTGCCCTCAAAACAATTAAATCACCAATAACAATATCTTCAGAGCCTATTTCTATTTCAATTCCGTTTCTGATAACATTCGACTTATGTTCAATCATCTCTTTCAATTTTTCCAGAGAATTTTCAGCCTTTGATTCTTGAATAAATCCCACGATCGTATTCAGAAATACTGCAAATAAAATCACTCCAGCATCGATCATTTCATCTAAAGCAAAAGAAATCAAAGCAGCAATCAAGAGAACATAGACCAAAGGACTTTTAAATTGATTCAAAAGAACCATGATTGCTGTAAATTTTTTCTTCACTGGTAAAATATTTTTTCCATATTTTTTCAGTCGACGCTCAGCCTTATCTGAAGCAAGCCCATTTTTAGACGATTTAAGTTTCTTCAAGGCATCTTTTGTGCTCAAATTATGCCAATCTTTTGTTTGCATTTGTTTTTGTTTAATTTATTTAAATTTTGTCATATAAATGATATAGAATTATTACGGTATTATTTAGTACACAATAACAGATTTGTCATCTCGAAATGAGAGCAACGATTGAGAGATCTATTCAACTTGATAGATAAAATAAATAATATTCGCTACGCTAAATAACGTTGAAAAGATTTCTCATCCTTTCGGAATTCGACAAATATATTATTTTGAAGTTAGAAAAATATAATATATACTAATAAAAATACCATAAATTAAGGTTTTGAGCAAAAAAAAGGAGGATTTGATTCTCCTTGTATATTGATTCCTTGTTTTTACCCTTAGCATGTAGAAAATGCTGTTTCGACTAAATTCCTTTGTAATCTCTACTTTTAATTCAAGACTTTCAAACAGTTTCTTCCACTTATCACTTGAAAAGATTTCATAAGTACGACAAGCAGAAAAATAATTCAATACATTGTGAACTAAAAGATCAAATGTATTCCAATTTTGGCGAGGTACTTCGTCAATCACGAGAATCTTACCACCAGCTTTTAGCGAGTTAATCGCTTCCTTTAGTGCTTCTTTCTTCTCTTCCACATTTAACACTTGAAGAAAATATATCATTATGATAAGATCTGCTGAATTCTTGCCAACTATTCCTCTTTTTGTTAGTCTTTCAGGATATTGGCAATTAGACCCCCTCTGGATAATGTCAATATTATGCCATATAATTTTATGCCAGAATTTACTGTTCCTGACTTTTTTTGAAGCATAGACAAAATCAAAACATTTTATCAAACAACCAAATTTTTTTGCAAGCTCAAGAGCTATTTCACCGAAACCAGCGCCAAAATCTACAATTGTAAAAGCACTTTGCCTTTCTTTTGTTTCACCCTCTTTTGTCCAAATGTCTAATTTTCCCACCTTTTCTAGATACCGTTGAACTGGCGAAGAATTTGTCACAGTTTTAACATCATCTTTCGCTTTGTTATGCTCAATTTTCCTTCTTTCATTGGCTATATATGGCGATATTAATTTAGCCAATATTTTGGCTCTTCTGGTTCGAAACCATTGAGCTGGAAATAAATTAGCCATAATTGACTCTATATAACCCATTCTAAAATCACTCTCCCCTGTTTCTTAATATCAACAATCAAACTTTATTTTGTATTTTTTAATATAAAGTTGAAAGAAATATTCTATAATAATGATAATACAGCTAAAAAAATTGTCAATCTTCAAAGCAGTCAAAAAAAATCCAGCAAACACTGCTTAGCTGGATTTTTTTATTTACAATAGTTTTTATTTATCTTCTTTTCTATCAAATTTCAATAGATAGGTTATCTTGTTTGGCTCAGACCTAATTTCAGACTCAATCGTCAATCCCAACTCTTCAAAAAGTTTTTTATATTGATCTCCCCGCAAAACATCGAATTTCGTATTAAAGTTATTAGCAACATGATTAGCCCAATCTTTCAGACCATCAACACCGCTTCTTTTTTCTTCAACCATAAGAACCATCCTTCCCTTGGAAATTCTTTTCATTTCCTGTAAAATATTTTCCTTATTTTTAATCCCCTTTATTTCCTGCAATAAATGAGTTGCCACAACCAAATCAAAAGAATTGTCTTTAAATGATGTTTCTTTGGCATCTTGAAAGCTTCCTACAACTTCTTCATCGCTCTCAACTTTTTTCGAAAGACCTGTTTTGCTATCCAGACAAACTCCATTAATTTTATCATCATTCTCTCTCATCTCTTTTATTTTCGCAATCGTAGCTTTCAAATTATCTCCATAACCACCTCCGATATCAATTATGTTTTCAATTTTAGCCAATTCTTCATTATCTATTCCTGCTTGCATCAATACTTCAATAATAATATTTGACACAGCCTCGGCAAAACCTTCACGAGGACCTCTACAAAATTTCAATTCGCTAACCCCATCTCTTACAAAATTCACAACTTCTTCTGTTTTCGATCCATCAAATTTCTCTGCTTTCCTTTTTATCTCCTCTCGAAATTGTTCAGGAGATATTTTTTTTTCTTTCAAAGAGTCCTCTTCTGTATTTTCTCCTTCAACAGCTGGAATTTTTTCCAGATCATTCCTTGCAATCTCTAAATCACCTTCGTTGCCTTCTTCTGTTTTTTGATTATCAAATTCTTGCTTTTTAAAACTTCTACTTCTCTCTGGTTTACCTTTCTCATTAATCTCATTCTGCTCTCCTCTTTTTTTCTCGTCCAAGGTTATGCCCCAATTTTCTCTGCTCATATTTTTGACTATTTAGTTTATTATTCACTATATATAAAACACTTTTAAAAAAACATCTTTTTCCAGAAAACAAGGAATCCAAAACTTAACTCAAAATGTGATCTTGAAATCCGACCTCTACAAACTGATCTACCCCTTACAATTTATTGTGATATATCAAGTAAAACTTTAACTATAACTATAAATTAGCGAGGAGAGGTCGGACTTCTTTTTTATAAGTTATTTCTTCCCCTTATCCTTATATATATCAAAATTATATCCAAATCTGTTTCCCTTGTCATCTTTTCCCTTGATTGCCCACCAGATGCCAATGCCAATACTTTGTAGAATAATCTTTAAATGTCCTTCCTTTTCAAATCGTCTTGGAGAAACTTTTACCCTAGAACCTTTCATTAATCTGAATTTTCCAATCTTGCCAATCCTTTTGGCATAATCAGAATCTTCTCCCAAAACAATTCTTTCGTCAAATCCCTTGATTCTGTCATGCATATCTTTGCGAACAAAAATACACCATCCACCAGCAAAGGGGGTAATCTTTTGAAAGATCATTACCAAAAAGTTCCAAAAGGAATAATATAATTTATCAATAAATTTATTTTCTAGAAATACTCTTGGCACAGCACAATCCAATTTCTGATCTTGAAATTCCTCAACAAGAGATTCCAAAAAAAATTCATCTTCAAGCTCTGTGTCAGAATCAAGAAAAAGCAAAATTTCACCTTTGGAAATTTTTGCTCCTAAATTTCTGCCCGGACCAGGCATTCCACCCCGAGTTAGCTCACAATCGTATTGCCTGGCAATTTCTGGAGTTTTATCTTCCGATTTATTATCCGCCACAATTATCTCATAATCTTGAAAAGTTTGATTTTTGATACTTTTCAAAAGTTTTGGCAAATATAATTCTTCATTTTTTGTGGGGATGATGATCGATAGCTTCATATTAACAAAATTATTAAATTATTTTAAACTCTCATATAACTTCACAATTTTTTCTACCCAAGGAGCAATTTCAAATTTTCGGGAATTTTCTTTGGCTTTTTCTGCCATTTTTTTTCGCAATTCCTCATCAGTAGCAATCTTCAAAACTTTCTCAGCAAATTCCTCTTTTGAGTCATTAGTTAAAAAGCCATCTTCACCATCTTGCACAATATCCTCAATTCCGCTTGCCTTGATCGCCACAACTGGAGAGCCAGCTGCCATTGCTTCAACTGCCACCAGTCCTTGAGTTTCAGTATGCGAAGCAAAAACAAAAATATCGCTTGCTTGATAGAGACTGACGATCTCAGTCCGATCAACAAGACCTGTGAAGATGATATCCCTTTCAAAACCAAGCTTTTTCGTCATTTCTTCAAGTTCTTCTTTGACAGCGCCGTCACCCACGATCATAAATTTTATGTTTTCAAACTTCTTTTTCATCAAAGAAAAAGATTGTATTAAAAAATTTATATTTTTTTCTTCTACAATCCTACTGGCTGTGATAAGCATAATGTCATCTGATTTGATGTTATATTTCTCACGAATAGAATTTCTTTGTCCAGTTGCATTGGCAAAATTATCAATATTTATTCCGCTCGGAATAATGCTTATGGGAGCTGTAATTTTGTGATCTCTGAGTAATTTCTTGATAGCAGTCGAAGGAGCAATAACATTATCACATTTATTTGAATAACCAACAGTAATTTTTCTGATATATCTTTTAGAAATAGCTCCAGGAATCAAAGGAACATAATGAGAATATTCTTCATATTTTATATGATATGTGAAGACCAATGGAATACTAAATTTCTTGGAAAATTTCATAGCTTCACTGCCCAGAGAATACGGTTGATGAGAATGCAAAATGTCTAATTTCAGATCCTTCACGATCTCTTTCATTTTGGAACCAAACGGTGCTGGAATGACATAAAAATATCCACCATAGTTAAAATGTATACTTTTGTAGCGAAATATGTTTTTCACTTCATCTTTGTAATTTGGATATTCTGGCGCAAAAATAAACACCTCGTGACCCGCTTTTTCAAGTCCTCTTGAAAGATTGATAACAGAAGTTTCCATACCTCCCTTTGAAGGTGTGTAATAATTAATAAACATTCCGATTTTCATTTTTTTAATTTATTGGTAAAGTTATTTTTCAACTTCTTTATTTTTTTCAGATCTCTCAATTTTACTGAGCCTCTTGTTATTGTGATACACAATTCCTCTCCAGAAAGATGGAAGATATACAAAACTTGCAAACATCATTGCAATTATAATAATCGCGTCATAACTCATACGAGTCCAGTAGTCGTCTTCAAGTTTGAACCACATTCCAATCTCATCAAAAGTCAATCCAAGTCCGATACCATATAAAATTCCAATCT